>PFMK01000014.1:0-147 GCA_002785215.1 Candidatus Gottesmanbacteria bacterium CG_4_10_14_0_8_um_filter_37_24
AGAATAAAGTTTTATTTACAAATATTTCTAACTAACTAACTAACTAACTATTATTTATATTTATTATAAATAATTGGTTTATTATAACGGGGAAGATTTTATACTTCAACTTCGAGATTCGGTTCAGCCTGTATTTGATGCCACTTT
>PFMK01000014.1:186-5935 GCA_002785215.1 Candidatus Gottesmanbacteria bacterium CG_4_10_14_0_8_um_filter_37_24
TTTCAATTTTCAATTTGAACTTGGTTGTTAACCTGTGATTAGCGGCAACTCCTCCTCCCAAGATAATGGATTTGACTTTATGCATTTTTGCAGCCAGTAATGTTTTTTCAACGAGTACGTCAGTGATTGATTCCTGGATTTCATAAGCAAGATTTACGATTGTTTCATTGTTTAACTGTTTCATTGTTTTCAATTTATTAATCTCCTTCATGCTGGCAGTTTTCAGTCCCGAAAAAGAAAATTCCAGATTTCCGCTATCAATCATCGGCCGCGGCAGTGTAATTTTGATCTTTGAATTTTGATTTTTAAACTTTTCCGCTTCAGCTGATATTGCCGGGCCTCCTGGATAAGGAAGTCCAAGGAGCCTGGCGGTCTTATCAAATGTTTCTCCAGCCGCATCATCCCTTGTTCCTCCAAGCCATACAAATTCATAATGATTTTTTAACAGATAAATTTCTGTGTGTCCTCCGGAAACGATCAAACCAACCGCCGGGAACGTAGGCAATGTCTCTTTCTCAAGCCAATTTGCATAAAGATGAGCCAGAATATGATTAACTGGAATAATCGGTATTTTTGTAATGTAAGAAATAGTCTTTGCTGTCTCTATACCGATAAGCAGGGCACCGATAAGTCCTGGTCCGATGGTAACAGCAATTGCGTCGATGTTGGAAAAAAAAGACAGGAGATTATTATCAGTGAATTTTTGCATATGTTTTACCGCTTTCTCAATCACGGGTAAAATGCATTTAAGTTGCTCCCGAGCTGCAACCTCAGGAATAATACCCCCTGATATAGCATGAATGTCTTTGGAAGAGGCTATAGCGCTTGAAATAATTTTTACCCCATCTTCAATTACGGAAGCAGCAGTTTCATCACATGAAGATTCGATACTTAAAATTATCATAAATGCATTAATCTATTCCCAATAAGTTGGCTATCTTTGAAGTAGAACGTGTTTTAATAAGGGGAATTTTTTTGATTTTTCCTCCAATATGATTAGCTTGCTCTTTTTTCTTTTCCAGAAACGGATCATCGGTGGTTACAGCAATAACATCTGGTTTTAAAGAAAATATCAATTGGTCATAATCACTATCTGATTTTAGGAAAGGCAATGGAATAATATAATCGATAAAAGATATTGCAGATAGAAATTGGGCTCTCTCTTTCTGGTTATTAAACGGGCGATTTCCACCCTTTAATAATCTTACTTTTTTATCGTGCTCTAATAACACGCATAGGATATTTCCAAATTTTTTGGCTTTCATCAGGAATTCTATATGCCCGATATGTACAATATCGAAACAACCGCCAACCAGAACAATTGATTTTTTGTTTTTTTTCAGGGATGATGACAATTGAGTTATTTCTTCCAAAGTGATAATTTTATTCATAAGGTTTTGAAAAAAATATCGCGTTAATAACGAGATTAGTCATAAGAATAAAATTAAAAAAGTTACATTGCTATTAATAGTTTTTCAATACTATTCTTTAGTACCCCTTAAAAACACTGCTTGCCATGGTTGGAAGTTAGAGTAAAAAGTATTTTCGGAAAGTGTTTTATCATCTTTTGTCACCTTATAACTGAGACTTACTTTGGCTCCTGCGGCCCTCCAATCAACCTGTTTTACTACCCCTTTTGGTAGAGTAGGATCGTCTTGGTAAAGATCAGGTGGAGCAGATATTTGAGATAAGATGACGGGTTTGGTTATTTCTACTTTTCGTCCGTCTTTAGTGCCGAAAATTTCGAAAATCAATGAATAATCAGTTTTGTCAAATCTTGATTGTATTAAAAGATAATTTGCAGTATCATTTTCAAATTTTAAATCATAACCAGGATAATATACCGTTGCGTCTAAGCCTGGACCTGAATTTTGTTCGTAGTAACTGACTCGATAGGAATGAGGATGGCGTTCTACTACTTTAAGTCCACTGTTTAATATCGCTCTAAACAGAGTGGTAGACACCTGGCAAACACCGCCACCATCACCCAGCACGGTCCGTCCGTCTTTAATGATGTAAGCGGGTTGAAAACCGGTTGAAGCGGAAACATCACCTAAAGCATCATTAAAAGAAAATATTCCTCCGGGTGGTACAAGATGGCCGTGGATTCTTGAAGCAGCCAATTCAATGTTATGAATGCGGCCAGGTATGGAACCGGCGAATTTTGAATTACCGGAGGCAAGTAATTCGCGAATTCCATAATTATTGGAATTATCGGTAGAGTATTTTGGATAGACAATGTCAACTTCCAGAGGAATCAATATACCTTTAACGGTGACGGGTGTGGTTTTTTTCAATTCGTAAATATATGACAGAATCTTATTTTTGGTAGCTTCTTTATTTAACCTACGGCCGTTTGTAGATGGTTTGAATATCAATACCTTACCATTTTCAAACTGAAATAGCGCATCCTGAGGAGTTATATTAATATTTCCAGAAAGAGATATTAAAGCGTCGTCGATATTTTCTGTCTTTATATTAAGTACGCTGTTTAGATTAAGCCCTTTTTTAAGCGCGGTGAGTTTCTGATATACATCGGAGAATAAATGGCCTGAGCGTCCAATTGAATAAGCCTGGATTGCTGATAATTTCCCGTCAAAAGATAAACCAAGATCAGTTCCAGATATGGTAGCGATATTATCTTCAAAATAGAGTGTGAAATTGATTTTCTTTAAGGGTTCACTTTTATTCTCAAAATATGCTTTTACTTCCTCCGGATTTTTTCCTCCCACCTCCCAACCATCGATTGTTACCCCAGGATAAATTCTATTATTATATTTATGCTCGTACTTTAGTATACTAATAATAACCAAGATAAAGAGAGCAATAATGCTGCCTAATAAAAAGTAGAGAAGGAGAGGGAAAAAAGACAATTTTCGCTCGTTTATAATCTCTTTACCGTTAATTACTTCTTTTTTCTTGACCATTGCTTTTTATAGCAGATATCATAGCATAAGATGGACAATTTACCAAAGAAAGAAAATCAAGCCGATAAAGACAGCAGCCAAGCTTCAGGCGAGATTTATTCGCATGGGGAACAGTCTGTCTATGGAGAGGCAACTAGACCAGAAAATCATCAGGAAGCAGATGGACAATATCAAGGAATACAACCGCCTTTTTCAGAAGGTTCTTCCTCAAATTCAACTTCAAATGATAGTAATTCCGGTTACAGTCAAGAAGGCTCAGTAAACGCGTCACCTTATGATGCAGCGCCTAATTCTTCTTCGCCGTTTGAAGAAAACAAACAGAAGAAAATAATCATATATATAGTAGCAGTAATCATATTCTTACTGTTAATATTATTAGGATATTTTGTTTTTAATTTTATAAAAAACAGACAGAATAATAATTCCCCAAAAGACAATAAAACGAAGGTGGTGTTAAATTATTGGGGTCTTTGGGAAGATGATCAGATAATGAAAGGAGTGGTTGATGATTATCAGAGGATTCATCCAAACGTGGAAATTAAATATGCGAAACAAAGTACGGTCCAGTATAGAGAGAGGCTGCAGGCGGCCATTGATCGCAGTGAAGGGCCAGATATCTTCAGATTTCATAATTCTTGGGTCCCGATGATTGTAAACCAGCTTGATGCCATGCCTAAAGATATATATTCAGATGAAGAATTTGAAAACACCTTTTATCCTGTTGCCAGTTCAGATCTAAAAATGGGCGGTAATTATTATGGTATTCCTTTGGAAATTGACGGACTCCTTCTGTTTTATAATGAAGATATTCTGAAAAGTGCGAACGTTCAAGTGCCTTCAACTTGGATTGATGTGCAAAATGTCGCTTTCCAGAATAAACTTACTGTTATAGAAAATAATAAGTTGATAACTTCAGCCATTGCTCTTGGTACAACTGACAATATTGACCATTTCAGTGATATTTTAGGTCTTATGTTTCTTCAAAACGGTACCAAACTAAATAAATCACTTTTTAGTTGTTTAGACGAAAAAATTACTTCCTGTAGCGTGGAAGTCTTGACTTTCTATCATAAGTTTGCCGAGCCTGGCACTCCAAATTATACCTGGAATGAGACGATAGATAATTCAATTATTGCTTTTGCTACCGGTAAGGTGGCGATGATACTGGCACCCAGTTGGCAGACATTTACGATCCAAGAGATAGCCAAAAATAGCAATATTCAATTGAATTTCAAAACTGCACAAGTTCCGCAGTTACCTTGTAACACCTCTTCATGTCCTCCGATAAATTGGGCTACATACTGGGTTGAAGGTGTCGCCAAAACTAGTAAAAACAAAAAGGCAGCTTGGGAATTTTTGAAATATCTATCAAGTAAGGAGGTAATGATAAAACTATATTCCGAACAAATGAAAGTGAGACAACTATTTGGAGAACCGTATTCAAGGAAAGATCTTGCTGATAAACTTTCAGATAATCATTATCTCGCTCCTCTTATTGCAGCTGCTCCTACTATGAAGTCTTTCTACTTGGTTTCTCGCACGTATGATGGTGACACGGGTATAGATTCAAGAATGATTACATATCTAAAAAATGCGGTTAATTCATTAAGCCAAGGGGTAAGTCCTGAATCTGCTTTAAAAACAGCTGACGAAGGTTTCAAACAGGTATACTCTAGTTTTGGAATTACTTCTGCAAATTGAAGCTCCATGGACATATCTCCATGGAATCTGATAATGCGCTTCGTCGGAACGTAAATCCGCCGAAGCAAAAAAATATCTCTACATCCGACCCCGATATAATCGGGGTGGAATTTCGCGGAGGCGGATTAATTATTCTTCTATGTCCTTGATATATAAAGCGATATTAAAAACAGTAATTTATGCTGATATTTTTGATTATCCGTTGACTTATGAAGAGATACAGAGATATTTGATAGAAATCGATTTGAAAAAGCGTGAGAATAAGTACTTATTGAACGAAAATAAATTTATCAGCTTGTTGGAATCTCATAAAGAAATAGAGAGGAAAGAGGGGTTTTATTTCTTAAAAGGCAGGAATCAGTTAATCCCAATAAGAAAAAGAAGAAAAATATATTCTGAAGAAAAAATAACAATTTTAAAAAATTTATTAAAAAATCTTCGTCATGTAAAAACAATCAAAATGGTTGGAGTGACGGGATCTTTAGCCGTTGATAACGCTGATAAGGAAGATGATATAGATATACTGATTGTGACCTCGCAGGGATTATTGTGGTGGACCAGATTAATAACTACTCTGATTACTGAAATAACAGGAAAAAGAAGACACCCAAACGATATTGATCTAAAAGGTAAATTTTGTCTTAATATGTTTATAGACACAAATAATTTGTCGGTTCCGGAATGTGAAAGAAATATATATACCGCTCATGAAGTGGCGCAGATGGTGCCTATTCATGATTTAGAGAATACCTACGAATTATTTATTAATAAAAATATTTGGGTGAAAAATTATTTGCCAAACGCATTTGATAATAAAAAATCAGCAAATATTAAAAAAAATCCAGGAACAACAAATCTAACTTGCGTATTCGAATATATAATTAAACATTTACAGCTACTTTATATGAGAAGACACAGGACCGTTGAAGTAATAAGAGATGGAATGATCCGTTTTCATGTCTATGATCATGGAACTGAGATTATTAAAGCTTATCAAGATCGGCTGATGAAATATAAAATATGAAAGATAAAATATCCCCTGTCAATACCAAATAGAAATGTCCGCTTTTCTGCAAAATAGAAATGTCCGCTTTTT
Organism: Candidatus Gottesmanbacteria bacterium CG_4_10_14_0_8_um_filter_37_24; assembly: GCA_002785215.1. GTDB lineage: Bacteria > Patescibacteriota > Microgenomatia > 2-02-FULL-39-11 > 2-02-FULL-39-11 > CG1-02-37-22. The sequence goes on from PFMK01000014.1 coordinate 5,911, forward strand.
TAAATAATATAATTTTTAAGAAAAC
>PFMK01000071.1 GCA_002785215.1 Candidatus Gottesmanbacteria bacterium CG_4_10_14_0_8_um_filter_37_24
TTGCCGTTTTCATGAAAAATAAAAACACCGTTCCCTTTCGCCTGACCGCCGCGGTATGTATAAGCATTTCCCGAATCCACGGCTTTTATCAGCGTGTTCACATCGTCAAACATATCCACTCCGTTATGGACACCTGAACTGTAATATGCTACAGAAAACGGGGTATGGCCGAAACATTGGGTAATCATAGGACTAGCCATCGGCCACTCCCATGAACCAGAACCCGCTGTCTTTGACGTCCTGCTGCCCACATCATCACAGGAATTTGCCACAAAGGTCAAGTTCCTTGATGACAGATAATTGAAAGGATTCTCGTACCCTACCTCAAAATTGAACTTATTTAAGTCCGCTTCTTTCAGACTGTATACCGCAAAATGAAGATGCGGACCGGTGGAAAAACCGGTATTCCCCATGATCCCTATCGTATCACCCCTTGATACCCGTTTGGATACTCCGGCTTGAGACAATATTGAAGCAGCATTTTGTATTTCACTGGCTTCTCTTTTTGCTGCTTCCAGATTTTGTTTATAGATTTTTTCACTATTCTTGGTTACGTTTAAAAAAATTTCCTTTTCCCTCTTTTGTTTAGCAAGTACCGCTTCCTCTTTCTCCAGCTGTTTTTTCAAAGTGTCTAATTCCTGCTTTTTCTCTTCCCTCAGGATTTTTTGTTCCTGGTAATTGATTTTGCTGTTCTGGAGCTGAAATAAAAGCTTTCTGTCATGGGCCTGGACTGTCTGGAGATATTTATATCTGTTGATAAATTCAGAAAACCCTCTAGCGTTTATGATCAGATTAAGATATGAGATATCTTTATATTTATATGAGGCTTTTATGCGGTCTAAAAATAAACTGGATATCCTGGTCAAGGAACTCTCCAAATTATCAATTTTTGAGGACAAGGTGTCTATTTCTTCTTCGAGTGAATTTATCTTTTGCTTGTAAGATTCGATTTTGGCATTTGTCAACTCCACTTTGGTCGTCAGATATACTACCTGGGCTGCCATGCTTTCTCTTTGGTTGGCGCAGATATTGACTATGTTGGTATAACAAGTTACCTTATCAAAAACACTCCCCATGTCTCTGCATGGATCATTACTGGGACATGAGGATTGGCCATAAACTCCTTTGGGTAAGAAAAATTGAAGAAATAGAAGAATTATATATATCCATAACCTTGTCATAATAATATTTGGGAAAATTCCAAACTGTTTCTTAATTCTTCATATATCTGGAAATAGCGAAAATACTTCCGATAAAACCAATTATTAACCCTGAGAAAAGAAGAACAATAAATAAACTTAAGAAAAGAAAAGCATTCGGCGGCCATATGGTCAAAGCTATGTTTGCGTATTTAAAAAGAGTCAAATTCGGGATACCCTGCAGGAATGAAGAGGCATAGGGGGTAAAATATAATAAAATTACTGAAACAAGGACAAATGATAATGCCGATCCGGCAAAACCATAAGTAACACCTTCAAAGATGAATGGTTTTTTTATATACCAGGGGGTAGCTCCGACTAATTGGAGAATTTCAATTTCATCTTTTCTCAGGGCAATTTTCATCCCGATAGATGTCAGAATAATGAAAAATGTGGCCACTAAAAGAAATGAGATGAAGACTAAACCCACTTTCCTTATGGTATTGGTCCAAGAAACCAATGTATCAACTACATCTTTCTGAAATACGACCTCATCTATGCCTTTTTCCTTTTTCAGATTTTCTGCCAGTTCTGATAAATACACAGGGGAGACCGTTGAAATCTCAAGAGATGCGGGCAATATGTCTGCTGTCACCATCTCCAGAAGCAAAGGGTCATTCTTATTTTGCTCTTTATATATAGCCAAAGCCTGCTCTTTGGAAATGTAATTAATACTGGCAATCCTACCGGTGTTTTTGATATTGGAGATCAGTTGGTTTATCGAATCCTTATCCTTGTCATCCTTAAAAAAAACCGTCAATTGCGGTTTACTTTCAAGATATGTCAACATAGCGGATGAACCACCGGCCATAATGAGAAATACTGCCATGACGAAAAGAGTGATAAAAATAGTCATGGTTGCGGCAATCGCCTGGTATGGAGTACGTCTTATTCTCTTCCAAAAAGTTAATGATGAGCTCATGTTTTTAAATAATATTGTATAAAAACAGATATATTTTTATTTTTTCTAAAACAATTATAAATTACGTTTTCTAATAACAGAAGTTTTACAGTAATTATAACTTCAAGTTGTCATTCCAGAGAAAGCTGGAATCCATACCTTGTTTATCGAATTGATCCTCCGGTCAAGCCGGAAGATGACAGGATGCGTGAGTCCTTCTTATACTGTCATTTTGCATATTTACTTTTTTTAGTATCTTTTACGATCTTTCCTTTTTCAATAACCAATACTCTTTTTTTTAGGCTGTTTACTATATCCACATTATGGGTTGCCATGAGTACCGTAGTCCCTAATTTATTTATATCATTGATTATCTTCAGAATCTCCCACGAAGTCTTCGGGTCGAGATTTCCGGTCGGCTCATCTGCAAGAAGAATTCTGGCTGATCCGGCAATTGCCCGGCCTATAGCCACTCTCTGCTGTTCCCCAAATGAGAGTTGTTTTGGGAAATAATTACTTTTCTCCTCAAGATGGACAATTTTCATCACCTCATATACTCTTTCTTTTATTTCACTGCTACCCTTACCCAATATTTCCAAACTGACAGCAATATTCTCGAAAATCGTCCTGTCCATAAGAAGTTTGAAATCCTGAAATACGAATCCGACTTTCCTCCGGAGTAAAGGCAATTGCCTGGATGAAAGTTTGTTTATCTCCCAATCATCAATGCAAACTGTACCTGATGTCGGGATTATTTCTCTTATCAGTAATTTAAGCAGGGTGGTTTTACCCGCTCCGGAGGGACCAACCAAGAATACGAATTCTCCGTCTTCAATTCTCACACTGATACTATCAAGTCCGGTGACCTCTCCTGGATATTTTTTTTCAACTCCGTTAAAAAGGATCATAAAAGGTAATTCCTGAGGAATTTATTTAATTATTCCAATGTTTCTACCTTACCCACATCCATAAGCCATCCTGCTTTCTGAGCTGCACGGGTTTCACCCCAAACACGCACTTTTTTGGAAATAAATTCATTTAAATCAAGCACAGACGAAGTAAGATATACTGTCTGACTGGGACCGCCCGGTCTTATTAACTTATGTGTACCTTCCCCGTCGATTCCTCCGGCTTCCATGTTTCCTTCGGCTGAATCAGGAAAGGTTTTAGAATCATTCACTCCTACTACTTTATTTTCCTCGCTACCTCCTGTTGTCTTTGTCGAAACCGAAACACTGGTTTTATTGCCCATACTTCTGGACAATACATATCCGCTGATAATCCCGGCTAATATAATCAAAACCAGAGCAATTGGAATTTTCCATTTATTTCCTGTTTCATTCTGGTCAAACTTATGTAATATTGGTTCCTGATTTACATGTAACATATCATTCATATAAAGAATTTATTTCATACTATCATACCATATTTATTTTCAAACGGAAATATTTTTTTTCAGATAATTGATAATAAAATGATCGAGTTGCCCGTCAAGCACCCCTTTAGTATCACCTGTTTCATAACCTGTTCTTAAATCCTTCACCATATGGTACGGGTGAAGTACGTACGACCTTATCTGATTCCCCCATGAAGCCAGCTTGTGCTGTCCTTTCAGATCTGAAAGACGCTTGACTTTTTGTTCTTCCATCAACCTCCACAGTTTACCCCTCAGAATTTTTAACGCTGTTTCCCGGTTTTGACCCTGATACCGCTGTTCCTGACATTCAATAATTATACCTGTCGGTTTATGCTTCAATCTTACGGCAGTTGATACTTTATTTACATTTTGTCCGCCTTTTCCCCCGCTTCGAAAAAATTCCCATTCCACTTCATCATCTCTTATTTCAACTTCCATAGTATTATCAAGTAGGGGGAGAACTTCCACCAAAGCAAACGATGTTTGTCTCAACTTGTCCGCATTAAACGGAGATTGTCTTACCAGCCTGTGCACTCCCATTTCACTTCTCAAATGTCCATAGGCCATATGATTTGATATACTTATTATTACACTCTTTAACCCTGCTTCATCTCCTGATACCCGATCAATAAGATCATATTTCCATCCCTTATTCTCTACAAACCTTGTATACATCCGGAAAAGCATCTGAGTCCAATCCATAGCCTCGGTACCTCCCTGACCGGCATGTATGGACAGAATTGCCCCATTATTGTCATGCGGACCGGAAAAAAATAGATTTACTTCAACCTCTTCCAAATGCCTTGACGCTTCAAACAGATCTCCCTCTTCGATGATTTTTTGTAAGTCTTCGATTTCTTTCACCTGTTTGGTAAGAAAGGTTAATTCCTTCATTTTTGAAGTAGATCTTTCGGTATCCTGCCAAAATGAAAGATCAGCAGACTCCTTCTCAATGGAGACAATCTTCTCTTTTTTTTCATCGATTCTTAATTTGTTCCTTAATTCACTCAGTCTTTTTAATAGATTATCTTTGTCCATAACGAGCTATTTTCTCATATTTACTGTCTGGTTGTAAACTGTATTAATTTTCATTTGAAATTTTTCTCCATGCCCTCTTGAAATGGGTTTACTAACAAGAGTAGACTTCAATTACTAATGAGAAGAATAATTGGTTTCTTCAAAAATAAATTCAATCGGCTTGGTCCGGGATTTATCACTGGAGCGGCAGATGACGATCCGTCAGGGGTTGCTACCTACTCTATAGCCGGAGCCCAATTTGGATATAAATTAAACTTCCTGTCCCTACTTCTTCTACCTCTCATGATATCTGTCCAGGAAATGTGCGGCAGAATAGGGATGGTCTCAGGAATGGGCCTGGCTGGAGCTATAAAAAAATATTATTCCAAAAAATTGCTGATTTCAGCGGTTTTACTTCTTTTTATTGCCAATACCATAAACATAGGAGCTGATTTAGGCATAATGGCAGCTTCTCTGGAAATGATTCTTGGTCTTCCGTTTATTTTCTGGCTTATGGTGGTCACGATCTTCACTCTGGTGATGGAAATCTTCGTCTCATATAACAACTACTCCAACTTCCTTAAGTGGATGGCTCTTTCTCTTCTTGTTTACGGTATAACGGCAATTATTACCAACCAAAACTGGAGTCAGGTGATTTTCTATACCCTTATTCCGCACATCGAATTCAATAAGGATTATATAATGACAATGGTTGGTTTTTTGGGCACTACGATTTCTCCGTATCTTTTCTTCTGGCAGGCTGCTGAAGAAGTGGAGGAGGAAATAAGGGACGGGAAAATCCAGGAATTTGACCAGTCTCCCCAGGTAATGGCGTCAGAGATTAATCATATGAGGAAAGATACTGCTATCGGTATGTTTTTTTCTAATCTGATTACTGTGTGCATCATCTTGACAACTACCGCCACGCTGCATGTAAACGGTATCACGAATATTGAGACTCCCCACCAGGCAGCTCTGGCTTTAAAACCACTGGCCGGAAATTTTGCTTTCCTGCTTTTTACGCTTGGAATCATTGGTACAGGACTGCAGTCAATCCCTATTCTGGCAGGCGGTGTTGCCTACGCATTTGCAGAAAGCTTTGGATTTAAAGAGGGTTTGGCAAAAAAATTGACAGAGGCAAAAGCATTTTACTTTACAATTGGTCTCGCAACTTTAATTGGTGCACTCATGAATATATTAGGAATAAATTCTATCAAAGCACTTTTTTACACCGCAATTATTAATGGCATTATTGCAGTACCGCTTATAGCCATCATCATCAAACTGGCCAACGATGAAAGGATTGTGGGAAAATTCAAAAGCGGCAGAAGAAGCAATATCCTCACCTGGACAACTTTTGCTCTTATGGGGATCTCTTCACTCCTTATGATTTATTATCTTATCCGCTCATAAGTTTATATCCTTCTTACTGTGTCCCGATTCAATCGGGATCAGTTTATCCAACCAATCTGCGAGCATACCAGGACTTTTTAAGACGTTCATTTTAGTTTCGATACGACTATACTCCAAATCCCCGGATTTCCGTTTTCCTTCTCCTTTAAGGTATATAAATTCATCTCTTTTCAGATTGTAAGGTCTATAACCATCCTTTCTGACTTTTATTATCGTATTAGAATTAACAGAATAAATTCCATAATTTATCTTGGAGGAAATTATCGGAATTTTAACTTCTTTTCTGAAAATTACCTGAGAACCGGATATATTCCCGCCATTTACCGGTTCGATAGGGATCTCTATCCCCAAGAAGGAAGCTATGTGGTACAAAAGTAGCGGGGTTTTCTTCAGACCCAATTCCAGTTTAGCGTAAAACCCTGATGAGGCCGTCAACCTGGCATTATTTTCTGATATGAATATTTCTCCGGTCTTCCTGTCAACGATAAAATCAAGACCGAAAAAACCTTTAAAACCTTTTTCTGACATCAAGAGACCGATTTTTTCGGATAGTTCTCGGATCGACTCCAGTTGAGAATCGGAAAGAAATTTTACCGGCCATTGTCTCCCGCATGTCACGCTAGAATTCGGATGCAATTTAGATATCCCGCTTAACTGGATAGCCGGACTACTAATAAGAATATTTTTGTTGTATATGACACAATTATTCAGCACCGTAAATCCGTCTATCTTTTTCCCGATCTTCACTTTTGTCTTCGGGAAAGTACTGGTTAGTTTTATGAAGTCCTCTTTTCTACTTATAAAAAATGTGGTTTTCCCTGCCCAACCATGACCAAATTGCACCACCAAAGACCTACCATAACTGTCTGCCAGAGTTTCATAATCCATTTTCGACAAGATACCGATCTTCGAGGGGATGGCGTTTTGGGGACAGTATTTATTTATTAGCTCATGAAAGCTGGTTTTATTCTCGAAGCTTTCGTTTAATTCCGCCCTGTTTCCGATTGCTTCAAAACCATATCTTTTTAAAAGAATGTCAATTTTTACTGACGGCTTGAAAAACACGATTTTTGGCTTCGTACCATAAGAATGCCTATTTATGTAATCCAATACTGCCTGATTTTCCAGCAACCTACCGGTATTGTTAAAATAATCAAGCGAATCCTCTGTTATTTTTTCTGCCAGACAAAATATTTTTGCGCCCTGTTTCCTCAGAATCGGAACAATCGGATCAAAATTACAACAGATAATATGGTAATTAGGAAGAATCTCTTCAACCCCTATCCCTCTTTTCACATCAGGGTTTATGAAAAAAATATTCTCTTTCCTTATTTCTTCACTCAATATTTTCATATAGTTTATTTGTGTTACAAAAATATGAAGCTCCACGGGCTTACGCCCGTGGTATCCTCAAATTCTTCGGCGAGCGAAATCCGCCGAAGCATTACCC
>PFMK01000055.1:0-2622 GCA_002785215.1 Candidatus Gottesmanbacteria bacterium CG_4_10_14_0_8_um_filter_37_24
CAAAAATTCCTTCCCCCCAACCCCCCGCCCGCCTCGCTACGCGAAGCGTTGCGGGCAGGCCTTCCTTTTTGCTCGCCCGAGCGTTCAGTTTCTGTCGCGCTAAGCGCGGCAATCAGTCAGGATTTTGTTCAAAAAAGGTTCGAGCTTCGTTCAGTAATTGCGACTTTTCGACAAGCTCAAAGTCTTCGACCTTTGAGATAGGGGAAAAGTCCTGAGCTGGCCGAAGGACTACTTCTAAAATGTATACTCTTTATATTCTTAAGGGACCCAGACACCATATCTATAATGGAACAACGCAGTATCTAGATAAAAGAATTACAAGACACAAAAATGGTGATGGAGCCGAGTTTACAAAAAGAAATAAAGTTTTTGAATTAGTCTACACAGAAACTTATCTCACACTAACAGAAGTAAGAAGGAGAGAGTCTCAAATCAAGGGCTGGAGAAGAGAGAAGAAAGAAAATTTAATTAGATTCGGCAAACCAACTATTTAATTCCTCGATTAAAAAAAGCAATTTCTAAAATTGTTGAGACCAATATCAATATATCAAAAATCTAATCGGAAATAGAAGTAGAAAAAGATCATATTTTGACACTTGATTTTCAAAAATATGATATACTTTCACTTGGAGGTAAAAATGGAAAATCAAATTAATGTGGGTGATCAAAATACCCAGCAGATCGGGCAAAACCCGATTAACCAACCAACTGAAGTTCAAGTAAAACCAAAATTCAATTATTGGGCTGTTTCAACCATTGTGTTTGCAGTTTTATTTATGGTAATGGTAGGCGTATTTGCAATAAATTACGTTAAAGTAAAAAACAATCGAACTTATTTACCAAGTCCAACACCAGAAGTTAGCCAAACTCCATCAGTTGTTAAACAGCAACCAACCGGTGTACCCACCGCTATTCCAACAACTAATCTGAAACTTGAGGATTTTGCCAACAAAGAGATGTTAGGCGAAAACGATAATTATTCTGTTTATTTGATAAATCCAAAAGGCGGAGATACGCCAGAAAAAACAGGTGAACTTATTGTATATGATAAGAAAAACAAAATAGTGGTTAAAATAACAGGAGCCTTTTCTATTTTTGGTTCGACAATCGTGATTAACGATAAAAAAGGAGAATATGTTTTGTTGTCCACAGGGACAAGTATGTCAAGAGGAATTATCCCTCTTTCTCTAGCGAAAAAGGCTTTAGCTGTAAAAGAATTTTGTGCGACTTCCGACTTTTTGTTTTATAAAGACTATGTTATTTATGGTAATTGCGATACTTTCCAGAATCGTCCTTGGGAAGCTGGACAAGCCGCTAGCCTTATTGCTCTAAATTTTAAAACCGGTCAAGAGAAAACAATTACAAAATCCGATCTTACCCACCAGTATGGACCTACAAAAGTTGTTGGAGATACCCTGTATTATCTCGATACTTTTGTAACAAAAGAGGAAGATTGGCAGAACCCCGACAATCAAAAGACTGTGTCAAAAACTTACAGTCTTTTGTCTTTGTAATTTTTAAAAAATTCTTTTTGCGAGAGCAAAAAGAAAAATCGCGCGCGCAAAAAATAACGGAAGCGAGGCCCCGCTAAGCGGGGCCGAGCTAACAGCTTTGAAATTCGGTTCTAACTTTTTCGTAAATCTCGACTGTACTTTTTTTATTTTTGTTTTATTAATATTACATAAATAAACTGAAATAGTTTATTTACATATGTAAGAAATCCTCTTATTCCCTACTTTACCGATAATTATCGAAAACTTAATACTGAAGTCAATCATTAATCTCTTTAAATAATGCAAATAAGACGTTCTGGATTTATCAAACATATATTAATTTTCACTATTTGCTTAATAGGTTTATTTTTAATATATTTTAAAACAAGTATTTTACATAATAATAGGGACAATTCTCTAGGATCTGTCACTCTTTCAGGTAATAGTATCAATATTGAGGTTGCTGATACCGATGAAACAAGAAGTAGGGGCCTATCAGGAAGGAATTATTTACGATCTGATGAAGGTATGCTATTTATTTTCAATAAACCCGGTAAATATTATTTTTGGATGAAAGAAATGCTTTTTCCTCTCGATTTTGTTTGGATAAATGGAAATCATGTAGTAGATCTCACCGAAAATGTAAATTCACCTGATACGGATAAGTTCATCGAGTTGCCGTCTTTTACGTCCCGTTTTCCCTTTGACAAGGTATTGGAAATAAATGCCGGTATGATCAGAAAAAGTAATATAAAGATAAATGATTTGGTGGAATATAACTAATGATATAATTTTAATTATGGATAATGAAAAATATTATAAACAAAGAAGCCCGATTATCGGCAAATTCCTAATTTTTATGGAGAATAGCTGGCCAGCAATATACAGAAACCTAAATAATTTTCTATATGCATTTTGGAATTTTGCAACAGACACTTTTAGTACATTGTGGCGTAGATAGTAAATTGGTATAATTATATTTCTTAAGGGCGTAGTTCAGCGGTCACGTAAAGTGCTTCGCACCACGTGACAAGTAGAATTAGTTTATCCGCCTTCGCAGAAAACCACGAGTGTAAACTCGTGGATGAATGCGATATTGCGGATACCCTGAGCGAATCCTGAGCTTGTC
>PFMK01000055.1:2647-8342 GCA_002785215.1 Candidatus Gottesmanbacteria bacterium CG_4_10_14_0_8_um_filter_37_24
CCGTGGAGCTTCATTTGTATAATGTTTACAACGTGATTACGAAGTAATTTTACGTTGCGGGCGTAGTTCAGCGGTAGAACGTCTCCTTGCCAAGGAGAAGGTCAGGGGTTCAAGTCCCCTCGCCCGCTCAAAGTTATATGATGATGGTAAGCTGAAGAATGAACGTTTCTGAAATATATAAATAATTCCTAAGACTCTTAATAAATAATCTGCAACTTAAAATCAATTTTACTGTATTATTTGCTCTTGTATACGCCGAAGTGCTTGTACTTAAGTTAGCCGAAGTGGCGGAATTGGCAGACGCGCACGGTTCAGGGCCGTGTCTGAGAAATCAGGTGTGGGTCCAACTCCCACCTTCGGCACAATAAATTGAAAACTAAATAAAGCCGAGGTGGTGGAATTGGCCCGCCTGCAACGCTTGAGCGTAGCGATTGCGGGCAGGTAGACACGCAAATTAAAAAATGTTATGAAGTTTTACTATACTAGAGTATGGTAGAGCATATTTAAAACGAAGAATCTAACAAGCCGAGGTGGTGGAATTGGCAGACACGCAGTCTTGAGGAGGCTGTACCGAAAGGTGTGGAGGTTCAAGTCCTCTCCTCGGCACTATTAATTGGAAGTATCAAAAAGATTAGTTCCCGCAATTGGCTGCCGATGTATTGGAAGTGTTAGCTGCAGCATCTGTGAGCGAATAGGAAGCGGTTACAGCGTCCTTCGACAAGTCCGTTTGACAGTAATCCGCTTTGTTATTAAAGGAACAGCATACTAGTTCCTTTATAGCATTCGGAACCCTGCCTCCGAAGTCGTATTCAGAAACTACTTGAGTATCATTCAGGAGTAAAGTTGGTGAAGCACCAATACTGAATTTTGTAGCTAAATCAAAGTCTGTTTGAGCGTATTTAAGTCCTCTATTTACATCGTTTACACATGCATCTAAATTGGGAATATTTACCAACGTCTCCTTAAGACAGTCATCTGTTTTCCCTTCTTTCATGTAGCATGATAAATAATTCCAATATTTATCTTTTTGCTCTTCTCTTATACAAATTTGTTTAAGATTCTCTTGCGCTTCGCTATCACCGTGCATAGAGGTTATCTTACCGTTAGTAATAGCACCGATATATTTAACTTCTATGTTATTTTGTAAGGCAGCCTGTTCCGTTATGGCTTTATTCAATACTCTCTGCATTTGAAGACCGTATGGGCAATTCGAAACCACGAAAGCTGTAAGCTTCGGAGCGTCTGACTTGTTTAGATCACTGCAGGTTAATTTCTTTCCCCCCTCCTCCGGAGTGGAATTCTGTGTTTGAGCCAGGGAATCTATTTTCATACCGGATTGAAATATGATTTTTCCATCTTTAGTGATATATGAAGTATATTTGGGAGTCTGATTGTTACCGGAATCTAAAGTCAGATCAAATTCATATACACCGCTTACATCCCTAAGATTGTTCACTTCTTTTAATTTTATATTTGAATTTCCGATAATCTTATTTATCGCTTCAGGGATAACCTTATTTTTTAAATTATCAGTACTGGTGCCCGATTTGAATACTTTATTGTAGACGACAAGAATTAATAAGATTGCAGCAACTGCAAAAATTATATTTTTAGGGGAACTTATAAACGACTTACTGGGCTCTTTGGCATAATCACTTTCTGTTACAAATTCCTGTATTTTTTTTGGAGATCTTTTAGCTTTAGGTTTTATTATTTTCTTCGGCATATTAAAAAATTATACGCACTATACTAATTTTGTCAAGGATCTAAAAGTATCTAAAAGTTACACGATCTAAAAGTAACCCACGATCTAGTCGGATCGAAATCTCTTGAAGGGTGGTTTTATATCTATCACCAGTTAAAAGAATATCTCCAGATTTCAGCTTAATTGTGCTCATCCACTTCTGCAAGGGTCTTGTCCTGAGATTAGTCGAAGGATTACATTGTTTGAGAATTGAGGCTATTCTAATTAGGATCATTTATGAAAAGCACTCTTGAGTTATCTATCCAAGAAAGAGGGGTAATTTGTTTAGAGTCTAAATCGTATAGCCAGTATTTATCACTTCTTACCCAATCTGAAGTTCTTGCATGATCCAAATCAATTAAACTATATACCGCTTCCGATTTGAAGAATAATTTGCTGGCATTCAACCATCCTTCAGAATTTAAATCAGAAATTCTAAATCCATATTTTTGATTCTCAGAATATAAAGGAATTATGTTATCTTCAGAAATATAATCAATATTACTGTTTTTAAGGTCCAATATGCCAATTCGACCAGAATCTTGAAAAGCAATATGAGTATTGGAAGGAGACCAAGAAGTGCTCCAAACGATGTTCTGATTCGAACTGGAATAATTCGTATATTCTTTCTTTTCTTTCGTTATCAAATTAAGCACTTCTAAATTCAGAGTATTTGAATAAGAATACATTTTATTATCAAATGATAATTTTCCAAGTGGAGATTGTATGTTGATCTTGGCAATTGAAGTTTTAATGTCCGTTATTGGATCGAAATCATAAACTTCAATATTTTGCTGATCAGTACTTTCAGAATCAGATAAATTTCTTCTTAACAACAGATGTTTATTATTCATAATAGCAAGCATGTAACTAGATTGTTCTAATGGTTTCATTTCTATAGAATTAAAAGATATTGTATCAACAATTTGGAATTTTTCATTAGAGTTGGTGTAATCATTAGCCATGGTTCCGATAACAACTAAATGTGAGTCCGAAGACCAGTGACTTTCAACTACTAAAGCATCAATTATTAAAGTTTTATCTGAAATGCTTTTTAGAATAGTCCTGACTTTAGGATTCTTTTCCATCTTTCTTAAAACAGGATCAGATTGAAGATATTGCCGGAAAAGATATATTTTTCCATCAGGTGAGACAGAATCAAGTTCTTCTATATCACTCTCAAGTTTTATAATTTTGGAACCATCAACATTTGCACCATAAAGATTATGATCTTTTACATAGTACATAATTAAACCTTCATTTGCTTTGGATATATTATTTTCAACTGTAGATAATATTTTAAGAGTTGGAGAGATTAACTGTTGGACAGGATTGTTTTTTTGAGTATTTAATAATAGGTTAGGTTTATTAGATAAATAATATAATAAACTAGATACTAATCCGATTATTACCATTCCGATTATTAGAAATGGAAAATATTTTTTGGGAAAAGACGTAGAATTTGAATCATCTAGATCTTTAATTTCATAATTAATCGGATGTTGAGTATTCATAAGATTATAATTCCATATATATACCAATAAGTCAATCAAGAAAGGGGACAGTTCTCAAATAACCTCAGGAATAATTTAGGGGGACGGTCCTTTGATTGATTAATACCACACCAGATTTGAAATAGTTTGATTCACGCCTTAAATAATTACGAACATTAATCAATTCTCATTCTTTTTAAACCCCTTTCCGCACGGATTTACATAGTATGAGAGTTATGAAGAAGACTAATCAGTTGAAATTTCTAAATAGCTAGATTGTCAGAACAATCTAAACTTCATTAGTACCCCTGGGGTGACTCGAACACCCAACCAGGCGCTTAGAACGCGTCTGCTCTATCCAGTTGAGCTACAGGGGCTTAATTCTTATGTGTTGTATGTAACCTGATATCCAATAAATACAATTACCTTAATTGAGCGGGCGAGGGGACTTGAACCCCTGACCTTCTCCTTGGAAGGGAGACATTCTACCGCTGAACTACGCCCGCTTACGCTACCTCGTACGCTAAAGTTACGAAGGTTAAAAAACCTTCAGCGGGTAAACCCGCATTAGCTTTAGACTACTGTAAGTATAATATACTGTCCGGTTTGTTTCAACGAAACGTAAAAATAAACAAATTTATCAATAATATCGTCAAATGATATCTTAAATAAATATCGATAAAATGATATATTAATGTTTTATTATATTATTATTCTTAAAATAAAATGCTTATTAAAATTTCTCCTCATCTAAAGCAATTAGCTAAAGAAAGTCCGGCAATCCGAAAACAATTCTATGCTACGGATTTAGAAGCTAAAGATGTTACTCAGCTACCAGATCTCCTTCTTGAAGAAGCACATACAAAAGTAAAAGGTCTAGTGCATAAGTATGATAACAGGGTTCTGATACTTCTTACTCTTCAATGTGCGTCCTACTGCAGGTTTTGCACCCGCCGGAGAACTGTTTCTCAAGTGGCCTCAGGGGTAATCACAAAGCAGGATCTTTTTAATATGAAGACTTATATTCTTCAAAACTCTCAAATAAAAGAAATTATTTTATCCGGAGGAGATCCATTCACCGTTGTACCACTTTTAAAAGAGGCTTTAACCATATTTAGCCGCATACCTCAGATTAAATGGGAACCAGAGTTCCGGTATCAGATCCAAAAAGAGTTGATAGCAAGCTCCTACAAGCTTTAAAAGTTGTCAAAAAACAACCGATTTATGTGATGATACATTTCGAACACCCGGATGAAATTACTCGCCAAACAGTGGAAGCTGTACGAAAGCTAAGAAGTATTGGGACTATCTGTTTTTCCCAATCAGTTTTTTTGAAGGGAGTGAATGATTCTTATGAAACGCTCTATAAACTTTTTAGCCGTCTGGTCGAGATTGGAATAAAACCATATTATTTGTTCCGTTGCGATCCGGTCAAAGGAGCAGAGCACTTTATCGTGGATATAAAGAAGGAAATTGAGATTACTACAAAACTTCGTGCTAGTTTAAGCGGTTTGGCTTGTCCTATGTATGTAATAGATGTTCCCGGGGGAAGCGGTAAAGTGCCTGTACCATTAAACTTTTGGAAATATAACTTGAATACTTATAAGGATTTTAAAGAGAAACATATCCATATATAAATATAATATGTGCCGAGGGTCAGAATCGAACTGACATTAACGGTTTTTCAGACCGCCGCCGTGACCACCTTGGCTACCTCGGCTCTTTAATTTCACTCTGAGCCTATTTACTAAATCTATTACAAAAATTTCGTAGATATTTATTATATTATATCAGATCTATATTGGTAATCGGTGGACTCGAGAGGGCTCGAACCTCTGACATTTGCGATGTAAACGCAACGCTCTACCAACTGAGCTACGAGTCCATTCAATTTGATCCTTTCTATTTTATTAAAAAGATCAGCATGTTGCAACAATATGAAATTCTATTTAAAATAAGGGAAGCCTAATGCGGGACCCGCCTGCAGCGCTGATGCGCAGCATCTGCGGGCAGGTCGATAAAATAAGACTATGTATTATACTTATGTCCTAAGAAGCAAAATTGACGATAAATTATATATCGGATGGACAAATGAGCTGATAAAAAGATTCGAAGAGCATAATAAAGGTTTAGTAAATTCAACAAAATACCGAAGACCATTACAATTAGTATATTATGAAGTTTGTTTAAAAAGATCGAAGGCTATCAGTAGAGAAAAACAATTGAAATCTGGTTTCGGCAGAGCATATTTAAAAAGAAGAATCTAATGCGGGATCGTCTAATGGCAGGACAGCAGCCTTTGGAGCTGTTTATCTTGGTCCGAATCCAAGTCCCGCAGCCAGTAAGAATTGGATGAAGGTCGGGAGGTAGCGCTTTCCGCGCCCACCTCCGTGGAAAGCGCGTCAAATCCGCCTTTTTTGAAACTTGCGGACAGCCGCCGATCCTTTAAAAGGAAGTT
>PFMK01000041.1 GCA_002785215.1 Candidatus Gottesmanbacteria bacterium CG_4_10_14_0_8_um_filter_37_24
GGTGTGTAATTTTTCATAGATATACTTTTAACAGATATTTGGAAGATTGTGAAGGGCCAAAATCTTAATTAGAGCAACTCTTTTTGGCATTTAAGCCAAATATTGATGCAAAAACCTATCAGTCACTGCTTCATCAACAAATTTGCCTTCCCAATCCCAATTATACTCATCAATATCAAATTTGGAAAAACATAAGTAGGACTCCAATATCTCTTCGCTTGTGGATATGTATGCACTATGATGCCAAAAAGGTTTACAAGCATTATCAGGATGCTGTGTTGCCATAGATGTAGGTATTTTTCTCATATAAAAAATCTCACCTCTTAAAAGGGTGAGATATCTCACGGTACCACCTTAATTTAGTTATCAGTAAATAAGCTATAGCTCGAGGGTAATAGATATATAATTTATTATCTTAAAATTATCTGACCGATAACCTTATACTTATTACTTATAACTCTTATACTGCTATGACGGGCTTACCCGGCAAGATCTACTTTCAAGAATACAATCTTATTTCTCCTTGCAGCTCCGGTGTGTCGGGCACCATCTTGGCTTTTATATGTATTGATTAAGTTAGAATCTTAACATCTATTAATTTTAATTGCAATATTTTTCGATTATTCCATATATTTTCATTTAGCGTGTAAGCTAGATCAACAATCTGATTCGACAACATTTTATCATACAAATCCCCCATACCAAAACCTATGGCGTCAACAATATGATCATTACGTCCGATTTGGTTATATATTTGACCCTTATCTGCTTGTACTAAACTCAATTTTAAATGTTTACCGTCTTTTCCAACCTTTCTCGTACTAATTATTTTGATATTTTTTGAAGAAAATACAGGAATAGGATTTCCTATACCAAAAGGCTCTAATTTTGTTATTTTACGGTATAATATCTGACTTATCTCATCTATATTCAATTCGAGATCGACGGTCAAAGTTTTAGTAAGATATTCGTCTGTCAGTTCTTTATTGGTTAGATTAATTAATCTATTTTTCAACTCCTTTAAATTTTTGGTTTTTAGGGAAAATCCTGCAGCCATGGGATGACCTCCTGCGTCTTCCAAAAGATATGATGTTTTTCTAATTTTTTCTATTATATTAAAACCGACTACCGAACGTGCAGATCCCTTCGAATATTCCTCTCCTACAGAAACTACAACCACCGGCCTATAAAATGCATCAACCAGTTTTCCTGCTACTAATCCAATAATTCCTTCATTATATGTTTTACTGGAAATGAAAATGAGTTTGTCTATTTTCCCATTTGAAGATATGAATAATTCTCTCACTTCTTTAATTGCTTCGTTATAAATATCATCCGTCAACAACTGTCTTTGTTTATTTACGTCACGTAATTTATCAGCAAGACACTTTGCTCTGTTTGTATCTTTAGTGCATAATAGCCGTAAAGCGTCAATCGCATGCGTAATTCTACCCATAGCATTTATCCTGGGTGCCAATACGTGTCCTACTTCATAAATACCAATATTTCTTTGCATGAGACCCGTGCTTCCGATTAATGCTGTCAATCCTATTCTACTGGTATTGTTTATTCTGTCTAAACCATGCTTTACAATAATTCTGTTTGGACCTTTAAGCGGTATCATGTCTGCTATTGTTGATATAGCGGCCAAATCCAGGTTTTTTTTGAAATAATGGTATTTTTCCTTTTTGGCTTTCAATTTATTCAGTAAATGATCTACAAATACTAGAGACAACGCTCCTGCTGATAACTGCGTCGTATGAATGATGGCTGTTGCCCGGGGAACTTTTTTTGGTTTAGAATGATGGTCAAGAATTATTGTTTCAATACCCAGTTTATTCGCGTAATTTACTTTATCATTTGCTGTAATACCGTGATCTACTGTAATAATCAGATCAGTATTGAATTTTTTTTTAACAGATTCTATTCCAAACTTGGACAATCCATACCCTTCTTTCACTCTATCCGGAATATAAGGTAACACTGACGCTCCTAAACTATATAAAGCCTCCCACACGATAGCTCCACCACATACCCCATCTGCATCATAATCTGTATAAACAATAATTGATTCTTTTTGGGAAATTGCTTTTTTTATTCGTCCAATCGCTTTTTCAATCTCCTTATAATCTATACCTAGATTCTTAAAGTCTATATCCTGAAGTTCAGGCTCAAGAAAACCCTTTTTTTCTTCTTTGTTTACCAGACCCCTGTTTTCTAAAATTATATCTATAATTTCATCATCATGAAGTTTATTACCACCAGTACGTTTGAATAAATAAATCCATTTCTTCATATGACGTGTTAGGTTATAATATTAACATATTATTCTATCAGTAATTTGAAAATTGTGGTATCACAAGTAAACACAAAAATATTGGAGAATAGGTTTTATTCAATTCACTTAATAAAATTATGAAATATAAACTACCTGATAAGGTCACTGAAGTAATGGATAAAATAAGAAACGAAGGCTACGAGATATATGCTGTAGGCGGTTGTGTAAGAAATATGATTTTGAAAATCAAGACCAAAGATTGGGATTTTACTACAAATGCTACTCCTCTACAAATTGTGAAAATATTCCCGAATAGTTTCTATGATAATAAGTTTGGTACGGTTGGAATCCCCATAAAGGAGAAGGTAAAAGGTAAAGACCAAACAGCTGTCTTTGAGATTACTACATTCAGGAGCGAATCTGGTTATTCTGATAACCGGCATCCGGATAATATTAAATGGGGAAATAGATTGGAAGAAGATTTGAAAAGAAGGGATTTTACAATAAATGCCATCGCATTCGACGGAAAGAACCTAATAGATCCTTATAAGGGCCAGATAGATTTAGCTAATAAATTGATTAAAGCGGTGGGTGATCCGAATGAAAGATTCAAAGAAGATGCTTTACGCATGATGAGAGCGGTCAGAATCGCGTCACAGTTGAACTTCCTGATTGATGAAAAGACATACAAAGCTATCAGTATAAATTCAATTTTATTACAAAAAGTGTCCGGTGAAAGGATCCGAGACGAACTGGTAAAAATACTCTCTGCAAATTATCCCGCGGATGGTATCAGGATGTTGAAGAACTTCAGCATACTGTCAATTATACTTCCTGAGCTGGAAAAATGTTTTGGAATAGAACAAAAAAGCCCTAAAAGACATCATAAGTATGATGTAGGTACACACTTGCTTCTGTCTTTAGAAAAATGCCCATGCGCTAATCCAATTGTCAGATTTGCCACCTTATTGCACGACGTTGGCAAAGCAGTAACTTATAAAAAAACGGCTGAAGGTGTCATTACTTTTTATAACCATGAAATTTTCAGTGCTTCTATTGTAAAAAATATTGCCAACAGACTCCGATTTGCAAAACACGACAGAGATAAACTGTTATGTCTTGTCCGTTATCATCAGTTTACCGTAAATGAGAACCAGACTGATTCTGCATTAAGAAGATTTATTAAAAATGTTGGTCCGGAAAATCTCCAAGATATCTTATCTCTTAGAACCGGAGACAGATTAGGAGGTGGCGCTAGAGAATCATCCTGGAGACTAGAATTATATAAGAAACGTCTGATTGAAGTACAAAAACAACCCTTTAGAGTACAGGATTTAAAGGTAAGCGGTCATGATGTGATGGAAATTTACGGAATCGGTCCTGGACCTTATGTGGGTTCCGTTCTTAACATGCTTTTTTCTGATGTAATTGAAGGAAAATTAAAGAATGTTCACAAGATGCTTATTCAAAGAATCAAGGATTTGAAAAAGGAAAGTAAATCTCTATGGCCTAAAAGTCCAGAACTTCATTGATACAAGAGCCAAAAATCCGTACTGAATGCCAAAGTGAGTCTCTAATCATCCCCATCTTAAGAGAACAGGGTTTCTGGTTCTGAAGTAATATATTAATATTTTGTCACTTTCGGATGAATTGTTTATCCCCCAGACATCTTTTTTATTTATTCTTTCTTTCTTTTGTTTCCCAAATTACCAAAAGTGGCGCAGCATTAAAAATCGAGGAATATGTACCTGAAATAATCCCGATTAGAAGCGTAATTATGAACCACCGAATAGTCTCCCCGCCAAACAACAGCAATGCTGATAACGTAAACAATACTGTTAGCGAAGTAGATAATGATCTTGCCAAAGTCTGAAGGATTGATTCATTCACCACCTGTGGGAAAGGTACTCCGGGTATCTTCTTCAAATTTTCCCGAATTCTATCAAAAACCACTATCGTATCATGGACTGAAAAACCCATTATCGTCAGAAGAGCTGTAATAAACAGACTGTCTACTTCAACTTTGAAAAAATGACCAAAAATGGAAAACAAACCAACTACGACTAATATATCATGGATAAGCGCAATCACAGCAACAATCCCGAATTTTACAGATGAATATGGTTTTGGAATTTGTCTGAACGCCCATGCTATATATAAAATAATAACTATTGAAGCAATAATAACTGATTTTATCGCATTTTTAGTCGTTTCCTGACCGACCGTCGGACCTACAGTTTCGAAACGAATTTCTTCAATTTCACCATAATGCTTTTTCAAATCGTTATTTAAGTTTTGGTTTTGGTTTTTATCTATCGGTTTAAGTCTTAATAGAAAACCATTATTGCTTGTTTTTGAAATAGATCCAACTTCCACATTCTGTTCTTCTGCTATTTTTTTTATATCCTCTTTTAACACCTCTTTACTAGCATTTTTTATCTGGAATTCTATAAGGCTGCCGCCGGTAAAATCAACTGCCGGTTTTAGACCCCACAAAATTAGAGCAATAGTACCCGGAATAATGATCAAACCGGAAAATATAAAAAAAAGATATTTCTTGGCAATCAAATCAATCATATGGCTACCTGTAAATTAGTTTTAATAGAGATCTGGTTATTGTTATTGCGCTGAAAAGTGAAACGACTATACCCACTGCAAGCGTAATTGCAAATCCTCTTACAATTCCTGTACCAAACCAGTATAAAATTCCACAGGTAATCAATGAAGATATATTCGAATCGCGAATCGATGGAAAAGCTCTATCAAATCCCAAGGAAAGTGCATGAATATAATCTTTCCCCCATCTTATCTCTTCTTTCATTCTTTCAAATATCAGTATATTTGCATCTACAGCCATCCCGATTGATAAGATGAATCCGGCAATACCCGCTAGAGTTAAAGTCACAGGGATCAATTTGAACATGGCAAATACCATAAGTGTGTAAATTACTAATGCAACATCGGCTACTAGACCAAGAAGACCATAATTAACTAACATAAACAGTCCTACTATACATAGACCGATCACCCCGGCTATAAGACTTCTATCTATAGACTCCCTACCAAGCGTTGCTCCGATATTTCTCTGTTCCAGGATTTTAAGAGGAACAGGAAGTGCTCCTGCGTTTAAAGAGACAGACAGTCTTTTTGCCTCATCCATAGAAAAATTACCTTGAATAACCGCTTTACCTCCTACTATCGGTTCATTAACTCTCGGAGCAGAAAGCAATTGATCGTCTAAGAATATTGCTACAGTTTTTCCAACATTCTGTGTAGTTATATCCTCGAACAATTTTGCACCTACCTTATCAAACTCCAATGCCACTTCAGGTTTTCCGGTTTTTGAATCGAATGTGACTTCTGCTCGTTTGAGATTCGAACCAGTTAAATCAGTCTTTTTTGACCATAATTCCAGTACTGATGAAGGAGTGGCAAGATTTG
>PFMK01000100.1 GCA_002785215.1 Candidatus Gottesmanbacteria bacterium CG_4_10_14_0_8_um_filter_37_24
TCGGGGTGTAGGGAATTGAACCCTATGCCTCTCGGTTCCTGTAAATTACCATGTAATTTACAGGATAAACCTTTACACTGAAAAATCAGTCGGGATAGCCCGACTTGAACGGGCGGCCTCTGCGTCACTGAAAATTGCTTTAGCAATTTCCAGTGTGAACCCTTTACCCCGTAAAAATTTCAGTCGGGGATCGCGGAATTGAACCGCGTGCCTTTCGGTCCCGAACCGAGCGGTCTACCGATGACCTAATCCCCGAAATTTTTTACGGGGGAACGCAGCGCTCTAGCCAACTGAGCTATATCCCGATTTTTCATGTGCGAACCGAGCGTTCTACCGGTGAACTACACCCCGAATTACTTAGTATTTTACGCTTATTTGATAGTAGATACAATGGTAACTATCTGAACTTTTCCATTAAATAATAATAACAAGTGATCTTGTTCTAGTTTGACAAAGTATTTTCCATATAATACTATTATTTTACATGGCTAAACAAAAATTAAACACTACAGAGATTGACAAGATGATCGATCTTCGGGAACATGGTTATAGTTTATCAGAGATCAAACATATCACTGGTAAAGCACAATCAACTGTATATAGGTATATAAAAAATGTTAAAATACTACCAGAATATATATCTGTATGGGAAAGTAAAAGAGGAGGAAGTTATAAAATAAAGAGAAGGAAAGAAGAGTCTGCGTTTGAGGATGGAAAAAAATTAATTGGAAAATTATCGAACAGAGAGAAGCTTTTATTTCTATGTGCACTTTATTGGGCTGAGGGTAGCAAAAAAGATTTTGGGTTATCAAATACAGATCCGGGTTTGATACAAGTATTTGTTTCAAATATTAGGGAGTTATTAAACATAGAAGACAGTAGATTACGAATAAGTATTAGAATTTATGAGGATTTAGATAAAGATAAATGCTTATCATATTGGTCAAAAATTGTTGGAATTCCTAAAGACAAATTTGTGAGCGTAAATATTCTATCAGGCAAGAAAAAAGGGAAACTGGAATACGGTATGTGTAGAATAAGAGTATCAAAAGGTGGAGATATTTTAAAGAAAATAAATGGGATAAATAAAGCCATTAGAAAATTATATGCCCCTATAGCTTAATTGGATAGAGCACCCCGGTCCTAACGGGGGGATTCCCAGTTCGAGTCTGGGTAGGGGTACAAATGGTTACCAGAAAAGAGAAAGTAAAATTTATCATATTGCGGACGGTCGGGAATTTTTTCCTGCTTTTTTCTATTTTCGGCATGGTGATGACTTTTGGCCCGGCAATATACTTTGAGATAATTTACAGGACAAACCATGTAAGAAATGTAAAATATGTTGTTTCTGTCCCACCTACGGAAAACACAAGTACCATATCCATTACTCCTACCCCGACTGTAAATACCAACAGGTCATTCTTCGGCCAGATTACGGGTGGCGACAAAATTGAAGTAATATCTCCGGTATCAGCACAATTCGGTATCGTAATACCTAAAATTGGTGCTAATGCAAAAATCAATCCAAATGTAGACGCGGGCAAACAGGATGAATATCTGGCGGCATTGAAAGACGGAGTTGCCCATGCTGCGGGGACCGTATTTCCGGGAGTTACGGGAAATATCTATCTTTTTGCCCATTCGACTGATGCTTTCTGGAACGTGGGAAGATATAATGCCGTATTTTACCTTTTGAAGGAGCTGGAAAATGGTGACGAAATTGATGTGTTTTTTCAAGGCGTCCGGCATGTATACAGGGTGGTAAATAAACTTGTCGTTGATCCTTCAGAAACCCATTACCTGACTCAAATGTTGCCGTATGAACAGCTTACCCTGCAAACCTGCTGGCCTCCCGGAACTACTTTCAAGAGACTCTTAATTCTGGCCAGACCGGAAAGGGATCTGTTGGTAAGGTGAAGATCGGGGAATGCTATATATACCAAACAAACTTAGATTTGCAATTAAGTTTTTCGGTATATACCCATCTAATCAGTCCCGATTAAATCGGGATTGCAAACCTGAGTAAGATGGGTATAGATTAAGGGTTATCTCAGATCCAATTCATACAAGTTGGGGAAAGCCTTGGTGTTATTCAGATTGGTCAAAATTGCCAATCTTTCTCCTGAGGGCCAAGGGAAGATGATGTTGTCCACAAAAGGTCCGGCATATACCGTCCTTCTATTTGTACCGTCGAAATCCAGGATAAAAATACTGCCGCTTTCAATGGTAACCACGTGTTTTGAATCGGAATACCAGATGATTGCCTCCGGGCTTGTCAGGTTTTTGGCTTCAGATATAAAATAGTTTTTATCCTCCTTCTCATCATAGATATAGTAATTTCCCGGCTTGACACTACGTTTCTCTTCTGTGGGATTACTGCCGATAAGAGGCGGATTTATGACCGTTTCCAGGCTGGAGGAAGAGGTGGCAAGATATAGGATTTTAGATTCATCAGGCGCAAAATCGATATGGTCAACTGATTTAGTAAGCAGTTTAGTTACAGAAACAGGCAAGGCATTTATCTGAGCATCTTTTTTTTCCTGATTGATTATTTTCCAGTCTGCAAAAATAGTATTAAGTTGGTTAGTGATGTCAGTATAGTAATTGGTATTGCCTTCAGTTGGGACTTGGAGGGCTTGGATTACAGTATCTTTCTTTTTGTCCGTTTTTATGAAAGTAATAATGACCTGTTTTTCATCAGGGGACCAGTATAGCTTCACAAAAGACCAGTCATAGTGTGATTTCGGTTCGAAGATTTGTTTGGGTTCATTCTTCGTCCCAAAAGGCCCGGTTCTTAGATCAAAGACCCAAAGTCCGGTTCTTGATTTGACAACAGAACTTGAACTGGCTTCACTGGGTATGATGTAGGCGACTCTTGACCTGCTTGGCGACAGCACAGGAGCAACAACGCCGTTTACAGTAAGGGTTCGAAGCGAAGGATTGGCGGGGATAAGCAGTGCGTCTACCTGGCTGACGATTTCACCTTGCAGTCTGATTCTTTTTTCCCATGCCTGGTAACCTTCTTTGGTAATTTTGACGTCATACCATTTAGGGGAAAGCGACAAAGAGGCGCTGGAGACTCCTACCAGTTTACCGTCGAGGAGAATCGAAGCTTTGTCAGGATAAGACGAGACAGACATAATGCCGGTAGTGGTAAGTTTTTTGTCGTTAGCATTAAACCTGTAACCCTTGGCGTAGGCAATAATGCCGAAGATGGAGGTGCAAAGGATGATAAAAATAAATACTGTATATATAACGCGTCTAATCATGGGATTTTATATAAGGAAATAACGCCCGTATTATAGCATATATACTGATCCCGATTAAATCGGGACCTGAGCAAGATGGATAGATTGTTTTTCGGGAATAATGATTGTAGAATAGCATTAAACAGAGAACATTTAACAGATAACATTTAACATGTAGATCTTAATAAAATTCAAATATTTTATATGTTGTTTAAGCGTTTAGGTATTGATTTGGGTACAGCAAATTCACTAGTTTATGTCACAGGAGAGGGGGTTGTCTTAAACGAGCCGACTGTTGTGGCTATTTCTGTGGACGACAACAGAGTAGTGGCTGTGGGTAATGAAGCTAGAGAAATGCTTGGCAGGACGCCAGGAAATATCATGGCCTTAAGACCGCTTAAGGAAGGAGTGATTGCAGATTATGAGGTTACAGAGGCAATGCTCCGTTATTTTATAAACAGCGTGACGGGAAAAAGAAGGTTTTTCAAGCCCGAAGTGATGATATGTGTACCGGCAGGATGCACCCAGGTGGAAAGAAGAGCGGTTATGGATGCGACTCTTTCTGCCGGTGCCAGAATCGTCTATCTGATAGAAGAACCTTTAGCTGCGGCAATTGGGGCAAAGATACCCATCGCACAGGCTTCCGGTAACATGATTGTCGATATAGGGGGAGGCTCGACTGAGGCTGCAGTGATTTCTCTGGGTGGAGTAGTTGTGCATAATTCCGTAAGGGTAGCCGGTACAAAACTTGATGAGTCAATCGCGGTGTATATCAAAAAGAAATATAACCTGATGATCGGCGAAAGGATGGCTGAAGAAGTAAAGATACAGATAGGGTCAGCTATTGCACCCAGTACGCTTGAAACAAAGGACGATATCCCCCAAACCTTGGAGGTGCGGGGCAGGGATTCCGTATCGGGACTTCCCAGAATTATCGAAGTGACCGGAGATGAGATCAGCAAAGCCATGCAAATACCTTTAAACAGCATTATGAACGGGATAAAAGGAGTGCTTGAAAATACACCGCCTGAATTGGCATCGGATATTATAGACAAGGGAATTATCATGTCAGGAGGCACGTCAATGCTCCGGAATATCGACAAACTCATTGTCCAGGTAACCGGTGTTCCTGCTCATGTGGCGGAAAATCCACTTTTATGTGTAGTGAGAGGGACCGGGGTGGCCCTGGAAAATATAGACATGTATAAAAGAAGTATAACCAGAAGATAAAAGATTATCTCAAAAGAATCCACAAAAATTATATCCTATAAATAAGTATTATATTCATGTAATCAGAAGTAAAAATATAAACATGAAATATTCGAATATAATTGGTATAATCTTATAGTAATAATAACGAATATTAATAATTTTATGACAATATCTATAAAATAAATATAGTATTATATTTATATAATAATCCAGAATAGAATAGACAAAATTTGTTCAAAAATATCATTTTGAAAATGGATATAATATAAAATATAGGTGAATATAATTTAATTATGGGCTTATTACATAAAACACTACTTGGAATAAAAATAACTATATCTTCAGAAAGTATAATCCTAGAGGAAATAAAAAAATACCTTACAAAAGGCAAAAGCAAAAAGGCAAAAGTCAAAAATACAGTAATAAATCCGCTGATTATTTATACTCCAAACCCGGAAATAATAAGTTTCGCTCAAAAAAATGATTTATATAGAAAGATTGTCAATGCGAGCCAAATTGCAATTCCTGACGGTTTTGGCGTATGCTGGGCGATGCAAAAAATCCAGAAAATACGATTAACACGAATTTGCGGAGTTGATCTGATGATTTCTTTATGCGCTATGGCATCAAAAAGTACCTTTACAATAGGACTTATAGGCGGTAGGCAAAGTGTGGCACTCAAGGCGCTTGAGTGCTTACAGGAAAAGACGCCAGCTTTGAAAGGTTGGGCAATAGATGGGCCGGAAATCAAAATAAAAGAATTAAGAATCAAGAATAATGAATCAGAAACAAAAAATAATCTTCTGAAACAACCTTTCCGTGATTCATGCATCATAATTCATGATTTTTCAGGAAAAACTATTGATACTGGTAAATACTTTTCGGATCTGGTCAGGGAAATTATCAAACAGAAAATAGACATCCTCTGCGTCGCTTTAGGTCATCCTAAGCAGGAATACTTCATAGATAAAATCAAAAGTCAAAAGTCAGAAGTCAAAAGTGACAGGCCATTAGTGATAATGGCTGTTGGCGGTTCGTTTGACTATATTTCAGGCAGAGTTCCCCGGGCGCCTGTTTGGATGCAGAATGCCGGCATGGAATGGTTATACAGACTTATAAGAGAACCTTGGAGATGGA
>PFMK01000001.1 GCA_002785215.1 Candidatus Gottesmanbacteria bacterium CG_4_10_14_0_8_um_filter_37_24
TTATATTGCTGTCTTTGCTGGTTTTAGTAACCATAAATGATCTCGTAAGGATTCTCTCTAAATAATATTTTCTTCATAAATCTTATTTAAACTCTCTTTACCACAAGAAATCGACATGCATCGTCATGATGTCTTGACTTAAATAATATATTTTGATAATTATTATCCAGATAAAAATAAAAGAAAGGTTAGGATAAAATCCATGAATGAAACAGACAGAATTCAGGCAGAGGGTGCATCTGTAAAAGGTCCGGAGGTTTTAAAAGAAACACCCGGAATGGCTGACGCACGACAACCCCTTTCGCCAGCGGAAGAGCGTGCCTTTCAGGATGCTTCTTTGGTGGGAGATCGGATAAGGCATGCAAAAGACCAACTAGTTTTCGGGAGTAGTTTCAGATAGCAACATATTTATAAAATAATAAACACACAGATAGAGCGTGTTTTTTTTTAGTTTGAAATAATATATACTTTAGAGCATGAGATATTCCAGACTGTTTGGAAAGACCTTAAGGCAAAAACCTCATAACGTAGAAATAAGAAGTCATGAATTACTGCTCCGGGGCGGTTTTATATTCCCAGTTGCTGCCGGTATATATGATTTTCTGCCGCTTGGATTTCGTGTTCTGGAGAAAATTGACAGGATCATAAAAGAGGAACTGGCCAAAAAGGGTGTACAGCATCTTATTATGCCCTTTGTTCATCCGGCGTCTCTTTGGCGGGAAACAGGCAGGTTTGAAAAGATGAAAAGGATTTTGGCGGTGTTTGACGCAGCACATGGAGGAAAATATTTGCTTGCGCCCACCCACGAGGAAACAGTTACTGATTTAGCCCGGAATTTCATCTTAAGTTATAGGGATTTACCAGTCATTGTTAATCAAAACCAATGGAAATACAGGAATGAAATTAGGGTGACCGGAGGATTACTTCGGACAAGAGAATTTCTTATGCAGGATGCTTATAGTTTTGATAAGGATGAGGAAGGTTTAGCAGAAAGTTTCAAGGTTGTAAGCGAAGCCTATCATGCAATTTTTAAGCGGATGGACTTTGAAACGACGGTGGTGAAAGCAGATAGCGGTGCAATAGGTGGGACCGGTTCCGAAGAGTTTATGGTGCTATCACCCTCAGGAGAAGATAGCATTATTGCCTGTGATAGTTGCACTTATAAAGCAAATATCGAAAAAGCTGAATCCATATTTCCCACTTTCCCGCAGGATAAGGAACAAAAACCCATGAAAGATGTTTTAGGAAAAGGGTTAATTGGAGTCGAGCCACTGGCAAA
Source organism: Candidatus Gottesmanbacteria bacterium CG_4_10_14_0_8_um_filter_37_24 (assembly GCA_002785215.1). GTDB lineage: Bacteria > Patescibacteriota > Microgenomatia > 2-02-FULL-39-11 > 2-02-FULL-39-11 > CG1-02-37-22. The sequence continues at coordinate 1,280 of PFMK01000001.1, forward strand.
ATATCTTAATATTTCCGTTTACCAGACCACAAAAACACTGATATACCAGGTAGATAATAATGTAGTGGCAGTCTGCATAAGAGGAGATTTCAATGTAAACGAAGTGAAGTTGGCGAATATTCTGGGTTGTTCTGATTTGACATTGGCAACGGAGGAAACAATAAAGAAACTAACAGGAGCGGAAGTGGGTTATGCAGGACCATTGAATCTTCCTAATAATATTAAGGTGTATTGGGATTACTCTACTAATGACAGGATCAACTTTGAGGCTGGAGCCAATAGAACTGATTACCATACTATAAATATAAATTTTGGCAGTGATATAAAATCACCTGAAAAATTCTATGATTTTAGAAGCGTAAAGGCGGGGGAGATATGTTCTGAGTGCAGAAAAGGCAAGTTAGCAGAGAAAAAAGCCATAGAACTTGGTCATGTGTTCAAACTTGGGACGGTATATTCTGAGGCAATGAATGCCACATTTTTAGATAAACACGGAAAAAGAAAACCGATAGTTATGGGTTGTTATGGTATAGGAATTACTAGGCTTCTTGCAGCGGCCGTAGAACAACACCATGATGACAGAGGGATAATTTGGCCAAAAGAAATTTCGTCTTACAATGTGCATCTTATTTCCCTGCCGGGAGGGGAGGAAAAGGCTGAAAAACTATATATTTCGCTAAAAGAGAATAATGTTGAGGTTTTATGGGACGATCGGGATGAGTCTGCAGGAGTGAAATTTTCTGATGCTGATTTGATAGGAATTCCAGTAAGATTGGTTATTTCTGCTAAAACCGGAGATAAAGTAGAATATAAGATTCGAAGTGAAAAACAGTTTCACATCATTGAAATTGAAGAAGCAATAAGGAAGATTAAATCATAAGTTTCTGACTACCTCTGGGATTTTGCTCAGGCTTATTAACTTTTATCTCCGAAGTAAAAGTCTTTTAATTAAATCTAGTTTATTTTAGATTTATATTATGTTACGGATTTCTCGTTTAGGGATTTTTTTCATCTTATTTCTATTGGTAATATTTATCTTCACCTATTCTTACAAACCGCCAAAAATCATCCGTCTGGCCGGATCCACCGCTTTTTTACCTTTTGCGGAAAAGCTAGCAGAAGAATATATGAAAAGAAATCCCGGAATAGTAGTTGATGTTCAGGGTGGAGGTTCGGCAGTTGGAATTATGGTGGCCCGTGAGGGTATTGCCGATATCGGTATGGTTGATATGGTTATTTTGCCGAAAGAAACTGAGAGATTAGAAAAAGTAATCGTCGCCCGGGATGGCATTGCGGTAATTGTCAATAATTCCAATAAAGTAAACGATTTGACACTTACGAAACTAAGGGATCTTTTCAGCGGAAAAATAACCAATTGGAAAGAAATTGGTGGAGATGATGCAAAAATAAGGGTAATCAGTAGAGAAGAAGGTTCAGGCACTAGAAAATCTTTCGACTTATTGGTTCTGAGTGGCCGAAAAGTTACCCCAGACGCCATGTATCAGGATTCAAACGGAACTATAAGGGAAGCAGTCAAAAGCGATAAAGACTCGATAGGTTATATTTCGATTGGCATCTTAAATCCGGATGTAAAAGCCTTAAGCATTGACGGAATTTCCGCCAACAACGAAAATGTAAAATTATCTCGGTATAAAATCGCCCGGCCGATTTATTTTCTTCTTAAGTCAAATTATTCAGTACAAACCAGAGATTTCGTCAATTATATTTTGGGTACGGAAGCACAAAAGATAATGGAAAAAGACGGTTTGATCACGGTCATATAAATAAACATAAAGTATATAAAAAATGAAAAATCATCAGGAAAAAATTATAGAAAAAAGTATTTTGATAGTTGCTTTCTCCACAGTATTTATACTTTTCCTTATTACCCTTTTTATCTTCAAAGAGGGTTTGCCATTTATCCTCAATAATGGTCTTACAAGATTATTTTTCAGTACAAATTGGTCGCCTTCAGATGGATCCTACGGGATTATTCCCATGCTTATCGGATCACTATCAATTACTTTCGGGGCTCTGATTCTTGGAGTTCCTCTTGGGGTGGCTTGCGCAATTTATCTTGCCGAATTTTCCTCAAAAACTTTAAGGAATATTCTCAAACCGATGATTGAACTTTTGGCTGGGATCCCTTCAGTAGTCTATGGATTTATTGGGATGATATTTTTGGCACCAGTTATCAGAAGTTATTTCGGTGGACCAGGATTGTCTATTTTAACCGCTTCCATAGTCTTGGGTATTATGATACTTCCCACCATTATCAGTATCTCTCTGGATGCTCTTCTCATGTTACCGCGATCATATAAAGAAGGATCCATGGCTTTAGGGGCAACCCAGTGGCAAACAGTCACAGGTGTACTTTTGCCGGCAGCAAGATCAGGGATTTTAGCAGGAGTAATTTTGGGGATGGGCAGGGCCATTGGAGAGACAATGGCCGTTATCATGGTTACCGGCAATTCAGTGAAGGTACCTTCTTCATTTATTGATTCTACAAGGACTTTAACGGCCAATATAGCCCTAGAGATGGGTTATGCGATTGGAGAACACCGGCAAGCTTTATTTGCCACGGCCATTATACTATTTGTTTTTATTATTATCTTAAATATTCTGGCTATGAAGATTATCAAAAAAAGACGAATATGAATCCCAAATTGTCCCAAATAATAGCGAAAATTTGTTTAGGCTTGGCCATGCTATTTACTATTTCAATTTTGATTTTTATCATAATATACATTTTGTTTCATGGTCTGCCAATTTTGACTTATCAGTTTCTTTCCTCACCAATTCAGGAAATGGGTAAAAAGGGAGGTATATTTCCCAGTATTGTTAGCACTCTGTATCTTGTTATTACCTCCGTTGTTGTTGCTACACCTTTGGGAGTGGGTACGGCGGTATATATTACTGAGTATACGAAAAAAAACAAGATTACCGACATAATCCAGTTTGGATCTGATTGCTTGGCAGGTATTCCGTCAATAATATACGGCTTATTTGGATTTACTTTTTTTGTGATTTTTCTTGGTATGGGCTGGTCAATTCTATCAGGTTCACTTACTTTAGCTATCATGATGTTGCCAACAATTATCAGGACTTCTGAGCAAGCCATAAGATCCGTGCCACAGAGTTATCGGGATGTGACCTATTCTTTGGGAGGCAGCAAATGGCAAGGGATAAAAAACATCGTTATTCCCAAAGCTCTTCCTGGGATTCTGACTGGCGTAATTCTAAGCATGGGAAGAGCGTTATCAGAGACTGCCGCTTTGATTTTTACTGCGGGCATGTCAATTCGCACACCTACATCTATATTTTCTTCCGGACGCAGTATGGCCGTTCATTTTTATACCTTAGCAAGGGAAGGCTTATCTCTACCCATGGCTTATGGTACTGCATCGGTTCTTATAATTTCCATATTATTTATTAATTTTATTTCTTATATCCTGATGAACCAATATCTGAAAAAATATTCCTAATATGAAAAAAAAGATAGCGGTTTTACATTTAAATGTTTTTATTAAAGATAAGATAATACTGAAGGATATAAATCTGGATGTCTATGAAAATGAAATCCTCTCAATTATCGGTCCTGCAAATAGCGGAAAATCTTCTTTTTTACGGGTTATAAACAGGATGCTCGATATCAATAGCGACTTTCGCGTTGAGGGAAATGTTTTTATAGATGGGGAAGATATTTACAAAACTAACGTGAATATTTGTGATTTACGGAAAAGGATCGGTATAATTTTTGCTCTTCCTGTTCCTTTGCCTCTCTCAATTTATGATAATTTAATTTACGGCCCCTTGCTTCATAAAAAGATTTCTGTCGAAAGATTGAACGGATTGGTCGAAAAGTGTTTAAAATCGGCTTCATTATGGGAAGAAGTAAAAGATAGATTGCATCTATCAGCCTTACAGCTGTCAGGAGGTCAACAGCAGCGTCTGTGTCTTGCCAGATCCCTAATGGTTGAACCTGAGATAATTTTGTTTGACGAACCATGCTCAGGGCTTGATCCTGTATCAACCTCAAAAGTAGAAAGGACGATGTTTGAGTTAAAAAAGCGATATACTTTGATTCTGGTAACAAACAATACCAAGCAAGCAGCCAGAGTAAGTGACAGGACAGCTTTTCTTTTATCAGGGAAACTGATTGAAGTGGATCAAACAAAACAAATTTTCACTTCACCCAAAAGTAAACTTACCAATGATTACATAACCGGGAGATTTGGATGATGTAATTATAAATGTTACGTTTGGATATTAACTTTAGTTTAGCAATAAAAATTCGTTGAGAATATCTTACGATGGTCAAAATAAAAACTGTTAATCTAAACTTATTTTACGGATCTTTTAAGGCCTTGTCCAATATCAATCTTGATGTAAAAAAGAATCAGATAACTGCCTTTATCGGGTCATCAGGTTGTGGAAAAACTTCACTACTGCGGTGTCTCAACAGGATGAATGATTTTATTCGGGGAGTGAAGATAGAGGGAGAGGTTCTGATTGATGGAAAGGAAATTTACAAGAATGTTGTTGATTTGACTAATTTACGTAGGAGGATAGGTATGGTTTTTCAGCGTCCCAATCCTTTCCCTTTATCGATATATGATAATGTAATTTATGGTCCAAAGGTGCACGGGATAAACCACCAAGAAAACCTCATGGAGATTACAAAAAAAGCACTTTCCTCAGTATTTCTCTGGCGCGAATTGAAAAATAAACTTAATGATTCGGCTCTTGATTTAAGCGGGGAACAACAACAGCGTCTTTGTATCGCTAGACTTTTGGCTGTTCATGCTGAAGTTTTACTTATGGACGAGCCTTGTTCCACTCTTGATCCTATTGCGACAGCCAAAATAGAGGAATTAATAATGGAGCTTAAGAAAAAATATACTATTGTTATTGTTTCTCACAATATGCAGCAGGCAGCCAGAGTATCGGATTATACTGGTTTTTTTCTTCTTGGGGAAATGGTAGAATTTGGTAAAACAGAAAAAATTTTTACAGCACCAAAGGATAAAAGAACAGAGGATTATATTACCGGTAAATTCGGTTAAGAAGAAAAGGAGGTTGTTATAAACGACGGCCAGTTTAAAAAAGCTCTGGAAAATTTAAACGGACTGATTCTACAAATTGGAAACGGGGTGGAAAATACGATTATCGACTCCTTTATGATTTTGGAAAAAAGGGATATTAAAAAGGCTCAGCAAATTATTAACAACGATAAAAGTATTGATTTTCTAGAACTGAAAATAAACGAAGACTGTTTAAGACTCCTGGCTTTATACCAGCCGGTTGCCAGTGATTTGAGGTTTATTACCACAGCTATGTCGATTGTCACTGATCTTGAGCGTATCGCCGATCTCGCCTCAGATATAGCCAGCAGGGTGATTGAGATGGGAAATGAACCTCTGATAAAGCCGCTTATTGATATCCCCAAAATGGTGAATATCGCCAAAGATATGCTTCATAAAAGTCTCAGAGCTTACGTGAAAAGAGACACGCGTTTGGCGAAAGAGGTATCTTTAATGAGACAAAAGACAGATGACCTTAGGGATCTTATTTATAATGAATTGGAAGAAGTAATGACCAAAAATCCCCAGCGTCTCAGTCGCGGTTTACCGCTTATTCTTATTACCCATCATCTTGATAGAATAATTTCTCATACCGAAAATATTGCTGAGGATGTCGTATATATGGTAGACGCGCAGGTAATAAAGCATAGAAATATAAAAAATTGACAGCAGCTCCTTTTTTAATCTCTTCTAGTGAATATTAGAAAGACATTTTAAAATTATAACTTGATGAAAACTATTGTTACTCATGTTATCTCCGGAGCCGTGATTGGGGTAGGTAGCGTGAAGAATTTTTCCTCTGTACGCTGGGTGGTAGCCCGCAGAATTTTCTGGGCATGGATATTTACCTTACCTGCAAGTGCTCTTATGGCTTCCGTTTTATACCTTTTACTTCGATTTTTAAGAATCTAACTAATATTTCTTCAGCAGACGGGAATTCTACAAAATTTTTATAGTCGGTCACAACATGAGATAATAAGAAGGTAATTATTTTTTTGTATCTTGCTCTCTTTTATTATTGTCTTTACAATTATGCCATGAAAACTATTGTTACCCATTTTGCTCCGGATGTGGATGCTATTACCTCTGTTTGGCTTTTAAGGAGATTCATGCCCGGATGGGATAAGGCAGAAGTCAAGTTTGTTTCTGCAGGTAACACTTTGAATAATGAGCCGCCTGAGAGCGATCCTGAGATCATGCATGTTGATACCGGCATGGGGAGATTGGATCATCACCAGACGGATGAAGACACGTGTGCGGCAAAACGTACTTTTCAGTTCGTTTCACAGCAAACTCAAAACTCAAAACTCAGATCTCAAAACCAGAAAGGGAAAATTCATAATTTCCATATAGAGGCGTTGGAACGGATGATAGATGTTGTCAACGATATCGACCATTTCCGGGAAGTATATTTCCCGAACCCCGCGGCAGATTTTTATGATTTTGGTTTGGTGGCAATAATGGATGGTTGGAAGCTGATTTATAATGGTCTTGATGAAAAAATCATAGAATTGGGGATGCTGGTTCTTGACGGGATTTATAAAACTTTTCAGGACAAACTCTGGGCAGAAAAAGAGATTAGTACTGAGGGAATAGAATTTCAAAGTAAATGGGGAAAAGCTATAGGTATAGAGACCTTGAATGATGAGGTTATAAGGTTGGCACAAAAGATGGGGTTCGTGGTTGTGGTTAGGAAAGATCCGAAGAAGGATTATGTTCGAATCAAGGCTTTGCCGGAATCGAAAGTGGATCTGACATCATGTTACAATATATATAGGGAAAAGGACAAGGAAGCTACCTGGTTTCTCCATGCGGGGAAAAAAATGCTTTTGAACGGATCGATGAAAAATCCCGAATGCAGACCGACCAAGCTTACGTTAAGGGAGATTGTTAATGTCTTAAAAAAATAACATGGCAGAAAATTGTATCTTTTGCAAAATCATAAAAGGGGAAATAGGCGGAAATTTTATCCGGAGAAAGAAGGATTATGTTGCGTTTAAAGATATAAATCCCAAAGCGCCGGTGCATGTGCTTATTGTTCCTGTGAAGCATTTTGCTTCCTTGGAGAATGCAGATGATAAGGATAAATTGCTTTTAGGCGATTTAATGATTGCGGTAAGAGATATCGCCAGAAAATTAAAGATTAGCGAAAGTGGATATAAAATAGTAATAAATAACGGTGAAGATTCAGGTCAACTGGTTTTTCACATGCACATACATCTTTTGGGAGGATGGCAAAAGGTATCCCATTGGAAGGTGTAAAGATGTATAATATATATAGGATTATTCTTAATCCAATAGACTGATACCTTTTTTGTTAACTAGTCATATTTATTCTTTCCTTAACTTTAAAATAAGTAGAGGATAAAGGAGGTGTTTTATTAAATATTATGATTTTCGTGAAAGCGGCGCCTGGTGATTCGACTGATTCGGTAATAAGAAAATTTACCCGCAAGGTGATAGCGGAAGGATTGCTTCTGGAGTTTAAGAAGAAGGAATTTTATCAAAAACCGGCAGAAATCCGTAAAGAAGCCAAAAAAGAAATCGAAAGAAGAGCCAAAGCTAGAAAAAAGAAAAGAAATAAATAAAATGTTGAGCGTATATATAAAAACAGACTCACATTACAAAGTCAATCGAAGTCGTATCCGGAAAACAATTGAGGAGATACTTACTGAAAAAAAGACAAAAGGCAATTTTGAAGTAAGTGTTACTGTTGTGGGAGATAGAATGATGAAGAACCTGAATAAGAAGTTCCGCAATGTTGATGATACGACAGATGTGTTGTCATTTCCGCTTACAGATTCAAAAGCGAAAACATCCTTTATAGATCCGCCTGATGACACTCTAAGATTAGGGGATATTGTAATATCCTATCCGCAAGCCATAGATGAGGCAGTTGAAGAGAATAAGATGGTAGATGATAAAATAGATGAATTAGTCAGACACGCGATGATGCATCTTATTGGTATCCATCATGATTAACCGGTCATGAAATTCCAAAAATGGGTTTTTTATATAAAATAATTATATGTCACTTTATTTAAAGTATCGTCCTCAAAAAGTAGAGGAACTGGATTTGGATGAAGTCAGAAACAGATTGTCGAGGCTTCTTGCTTCACCTTATATTCCGCATGCATTTCTATTCTCCGGACCAAAAGGTACAGGCAAGACTTCAGCCGCCAGAATTGTGGCAAAGAAGCTGAATTGTGAAAAAAACCCTTACAGGAAAACAACCTCTCTGGATAAAGATGTAAACATAGAACCATGCAATACTTGCGATTCGTGCCTGGCTATTAAAGACGGAAGGCATTTTGATGTGTTGGAAATCGATGCTGCGTCAAATCGCGGTATAGACGAGATAAGAGAGCTTAGGGAGAAAATAAAACTGGCTCCGGTGTCAGGTAAATATAAAGTCTATATTATTGATGAAGTGCATATGCTGACCAATGAGGCATTTAACGCTTTACTCAAAACTTTAGAAGAGCCGCCAGTCAGAACAGTTTTTATATTAGCTACGACCGAAGTGGAGAAGCTACCCGGTACGATTTTATCCAGATGCATAAAGATAAATTTCAATAAAGCCACCACGACCGAGATTTTGCATTCTTTAAAAAGAGTGGCTAAAGGAGAGGAAGTAAAGACCACAGATGAAGTGCTTACATGTATCGCTGATTTTGCTGATGGTTCTTTCAGGGATGCGACCAAATTTTTAGAACAGGCCCTGTCAGAGGATGCTTTAGACATAGCTAAAATAAATAAAATCCTGGGTGGAGTCAGATTTGACCGTGGGCAGTTTTTAAAACTCATTATTGACAAAAATACAGAAAAAGCTCTTTTATTTGCACATGACATGGGAGAAAAAGGAGCAGATCTCCGTTTTTTCATAACCGATGTATTGAATCTCCTGCATGATTTGCTTTTACAAAAACACGGTATAATAGACGTTAAACAAAACAGCAAGTTGATAGATGAAATGTCAGATAAAGATATTACTGCCCTTATCAAACACTTCTCACAAATTTATGCAGATCTCAAATATGCAAGCAAACCTGAATTACTTTTTGAGGTGGCCATTATAGACTGGTGTGAGAATAAGTAAAATTGTGAATCTATCCATTTAGTATTTTTTGTACAATAAATTGCGTAATTTTTTTATTACTGTCATTACGCAATAGTTCTAATATAATAATTATTAAATTATACTGAAACAACTTACTTAAATGTGTTCCAGTATATGCTCTTCTAGACTGATCCCGATTTGATCGGGATACAGTAAGAAGGGCAGAGAAAGGAGACAGAATGTTTAATCCATTTAAAGGTTTAGGTGATCTTAAGACTATGCGGGATCAAGCCGTACGTATGCAGCAGGCATTGGCCGGTGAAGAAGTGGTGGTGGAAAAAAACGGGGTGAAAGTAATAATGAGCGGAGATCAGAAGATAAAAGAGCTCATAATTGACGGTGAAGAGAATAAGAGAGTCATGGAAGCTGTGGCCGAAGCTATCAAGAAATCACAGGAAATTGCCGCCCGCAAGCTGACTGAGATGAGTGGGGGCTTACAGGGACTTTTGGGAGGAGGAAAGTAGAAACCGGTAATCAATCACCCGATTTCCGAAAAAGATTGTAATTCCATTTATTAATAGGTGGAGGATAGTTGATTAGTTGGTCTTTTCGAAATGATTCTAGTTACAGGTTCACTTGCTTTTGATCAAATATTGGATTTTCCGGGTCAGTTTTCTGACCATATTTTGCCTGAGAAACTCCACATGCTGAATATATCTTTTCTGGTGGATAAGATGAGGAAAGGATTCGGGGGAACTGCGGGAAATATCGCATATACTTTAGCACTTCTTGGTATGAAGACATGTATTATGGGTATTGTCGGACCTGATTTTACCCCGTATCGGGAATTTCTGGAAAAAAATCATATTGACACGTCTTATATCCAAAGCATTGATCATTTGTATACGTCCACAGCCATAGGGTTTACAGACAAAAAAGACAACCAGATTTGGGGATTCCATACAGGTGCGGATTCCATATCTGAAGGGTTATCTTTAAAAAACGTGAAAGAGAAAATTGATTTCGGGATAATTGCTCCGCATAACCCCAGAACAATGTTGAAATTTGCCAAAGAATATCAGGAATTGAAAATTCCTTATTTATTTGATCCCGGTATGCAATTACCCTGGTTAAACGGTAATGAATTAAAACTTGCCTTTTCAGGGGCAAAGATAATAATCGGTAACGACTATGAAATTAGTGTAATGCAGAAAAAGACAGGAATTTCCGATCTGCATGATTTGTCCGGACAAGACAAAATCATTATTACGACACTGGGAGAGAACGGATCCAAAGTAACAGGTCCGGACGGTGTTTATCTGATAAAATCAGCAAAAGTGAAATTAGCCTCAGATCCTGCAGGCGCGGGTGACTGCTTCCGGGCTGGTTTCCTGGCCGGTTTCCTGCGGGGGTTTTCTCTTAAAACCTGTGGACAAATGGGATCTGTTGCTTCAGCATATACTGTAGAGAAATACGGCACCTCCACTCATAAATTCACCAGGGACGATTTTATCAGAAGATATAAGGATAATTATCATGAAGAGATCAAATTATAGTTCAGAACTGCTATCAAAACCTGTTTTTCTGAGGGTCCTGCCGCTCGCCACCCTCTTGGCGTGCCGGGTTAAACGGTCACACCAAGAAGGTACCTGGTTCGCGTCACCCACCCGCTTTTCTGTTTTTAGCGTCTTAATGAAAGTTCAAATTTAGTAAATATTTTATTCGTTATAAGGAGAAACCAATGGATAGACCAAAATATGACGTGTCTGATCTGACTCTTGCACCATCCGGAAAGAAGAAAATTGAATGGGCAGGAAGATCAATGCAGGTATTAAAAATAATTAAAAAAAGGTTTACTGACGAAAAACCTCTTAAGGGAGTTAAAATCGGTGCATGCTTGCATGTGACTGCGGAAACGGCAAATCTGATGATTACTCTGAAAGCCGGTGGAGCCGATCTTGCCCTTTGCGCCAGCAATCCCTTGTCTACACAGGATGATGTGGCGGCTTCATTGGTGAAAGATTATGGGGTGAGTACCTTTGCCGTAAAGGGGGAAAACAGGAAAAAGTATTATGATCATCTGAATGCTGTTTTGGATACTTATCCCCAGGTTACCATGGATGACGGAGCTGATTTGGTTTCTCTTCTTCATACGGAAAGGAAAAGCCAGATAAAAGGCATTTTCGGTTCAAGCGAGGAGACGACCACGGGTGTCATCAGGCTGAAAGCCATGGAGAAAGATAAGGCTCTCCTTCTGCCTGTTTTTGCCGTGAACGATTCTGACACCAAGCACTTTTTTGACAACAGGTATGGCACGGGGCAATCTACCATTGACGGTATCCTGAGAGCTACCAATATTCTTCTGGCCGGTAAGAACTTTGTTGTCTGCGGTTATGGTTGGTGTGGCAGGGGTCTGGCTACTCGTGCCAGAGGTATGGGAGCTTCCGTGATAGTTACAGAGGTGGATCCGGTCAAAGCCCTTGAGGCAGTCATGGACGGATACAGGGTAATGATGCTAAATCAAGCTATAAAAGAAGGGGATATCTTTGTTACCGTTACCGGAGACAAAAACGTAATATCCTTAAAGCATATATTAGGGATGAAAGACGGAGCTATTCTGGCCAATGCAGGGCATTTCAACGTAGAGATTGCGCTTGGCGAGTTGGAAAAGAAAGCTAAAGCCAAAAGGAACATCAGACCATTTGTGGATGAATATACCCTAACTGATGGAACTAAGAGATTTGTCCTGGCTGAGGGGAGGCTTATAAATCTCTCTGCGGCAGAAGGACATCCGGCTGAAGTGATGGATATGTCATTTGCTAACCAAGCTTTGGCCGCGGAATTTTTCGTAAAAAATAAAGGAAAGCTTGCTCCTCAGGTGTATACTATATCGGATAAAATGGATAAAGAAATTGCCAGGCTCAAACTGGCAGCACTGGGGATAAAAATAGACAGTTTGACTGCCGAGCAGAAAAAATATCTCGGTAGCTGGAAGGAAGGGACCTAAACGCTTAAATTTACTATTCATTTATTCTGCTGTATAATTCCGTCCACTTATAAATCATATATTTGATATTCCCAAAATGGAATCTCGCCAAGGACGAACACCATTTGCCAAGCAAGCCCCAGATAGTTTTGATTTGAATTTACGATTGCAGGATTGCAGGTTGCACCGTGCCATTAAGGGAAAATCCTGGGAACCAGGGCAGTCCTGTGGTAGGTGTGGTTTGACGATGGGAGAAGAACAGCAAGTTCTTATAAGATTTGGAGGAAGAGCTGAAGAATGCTTATTGGAAAGTGATTTACCGGACGGTTGGCAGATAAGGGATGTTCGTTAGGATAATTTAAATCAGTTAAATATTCTTCGGAAAATATTCCCTTATCATCTCTGTAGTCAGATTCTGGCTAATCTGGATACCGCAATGTTTTTCTATTGTTTTTAATACTGCCATAACCGTATCCTCAAGTGGTCCATTATTCTTCACTCTTACCAATCTGCCTGTGTATCTGACGCAATTATCTTGTTTTAGTTCATTATAGTAATGTCTTTGTACTCTTAGCTCATCAATTTTGATTTGGTTATTTGCCAGGTCGTTCTTTATTCTCATACGTTTCCAGTTTTCTGTTTCGTCATCCACTTCTAACAATATTGTCATATCAGGCGGTATTCGGGGGGCACCTTCCAGAACATATTCCACAGGTTGTTGTATACCATGCGCTGTATGGTAACCTTCCACACTGGCAAGCGTTCGATCACAAAAGGCTATATTACAAGGTCCTCCAAGTGTATGGGCATTTCCGGCAATGCAGGATTCTATGGTGGTTGAAGCCAGTTGAGCTTCTCTCGCTGGTTCATCGAACAGTTTTCCGTCCCTTCGTTCCTTCTCTCTCAGTCTCTGTCTTGGACCCATGCGGCTGGGTTTTGCGATCGTGTATCCGCGATCGGCCAGTATTGCCGAAATTATTTCTATAATATCTGTTTTTCCGGTACCATCTTGTCCTTCAAAGGCAATATTAAACCCGCGCTGAGGTATATGGTCATAATACTCTGTAGGGTCATCAATATTTCCCCAACCGGCCATTGATAAAGCCCTACCGTAGGCAACATTTTCATATTGACTGTAATATAATTCTTTTTCTTCAGTGACAATTTTCCCACGGGGGTGTTTGTCAATCACCATGACAGCCCTGTATGCTTCAGGCCAAGCGAGATCTGGATCATACTCTAATATGTCCTCGGTATTTGAGGCAATTGTTCTAGCTGTAGCGAGAGCTGCTTGTGGATTTTTTGTGTAATTTTCCTTTAGAGTAGTTACTTGGTTAAGCATACCGTGGAAATAAATAGCTGCCCGTGTTGCAGGCTCGAGCTTAAATGAATATCCTGTTGTTCTAGCCATATTTGTGAGTGATGACAGTCGCGGTAGAGAATTTCTGGTGCGGTGTCTCATAATGGATGATTTTGGCGGTAAATTCGCCTCAATCATCTGTCTTATTAATGCGTTTTCCCAAGCGACATTCGCGTCTGAGTGAATCGGGACTGCAATTATTACTTTATCTTTGGCTACTCTTACCATTTCCTGAAGAAGAGGTAACCTGTCTCTTTCATCCACATGTTGAAAAACATCAACAGCCATTACTAAGGGGACAGACGAATCAGGAAAGAAACCCATATGAATCCCGTCATACGTAATATCGCCGATCCTTTTCGGGACATGATATTCTTCTTCGATATTTAAGCTTTTTGCTCTGACACCTTCCGGCAAAATTTCCTTTAAGACAGGGTTGTCTCTAAAACCGCCTACATCCAGCACTTCACATGGGCATTCCGGACAAATTTCGATTTCCTGCATATATTTTAACGCAGTTCGATAACGGTTTCGGGGATCACTTCTTACAAGAGTAGATGAGGGTAATTCCGGTAACTGTTCAGATGTAAATCTGGTTTCAGCTAAAGCCATATTATTTGTTATAGGATTAATTGTTGCATATTATAACATTAGTGGGCATATATTAATGAATTTCGAATAATCGCTTCAGTTCAGTTTATCTGTAAAAATATTCTTAGGTTAAAATACTCCTTGAAAATTTTATTGAAATAAGTATGATATAATTTATTATCATTATGAGTAGTAAATGGACATATAAAACTTCAAGTGCTATTGAGAAACATTCCCTTCATATAGAGGTGATTGCCGATTATGGTGGGGCTCATACTACCGATCATGCTTTCGATGAGGTACAGAATCACTTTTTGCGTTTTGACAAAAGTACTAAAATCAGGATGATTACCGAGCACCCGGTATATGCCTTTTCCACCATAGAAACAGGGTTTTGGATAGCCCAGGACGGACTTCACAGCGAGCATCCTGGCCTGGTTATTTTCTCAAATACGGCTCCGCGCGGTGATATCCTTTGGACAGGAGAGAAAAAACAGGCTTTTGTCTGCGGTTTACTTGACAACGGTATACCTTTTTTTGCGGTGAATGCCGGTTACAATCTTTCTTTTGTAAAAAACAGGATAAAAGATGTATGGGAGGTAGAAGTACCCAATGAAGGTACCCAATTTAGGTCCAGAGACCAGTATCCTGAGGCTACCATGGCGATACTAAACGGAGATTTAAACAGGATAGGTAAAGAAGTCAGCATAAAAAATATTCCCGATATTCCGCCTTTTATGGTTGCGTCAATTGACGGGTATGGCAATTTGAAGACAACCATAATGCAAAGCCAGCTATCTGAGAGTGTTAGAAAATGTCCGGTTTTGAGGGTGACTCTAAACAATATATCTCATTTCGTATTAAATACCTTAGTTTCCGGAGTGAAAGGGAAAATTGGTGATCTTTGCATGGTGGTCGGTTCATCCGGCGGAAAAGGAAGAAATTTACTGGAATTTGTAAGACTGCAGGGAAATGCCTCCACTGATTATCGTTTGGTAGGGCCTAGGGATGATTTAGTTAAGATCAAAATAGAATCAATTAAACTGTAGGGGAATTAATTTTATAAATTATAAAGAAAATGAATATAAATATTATAAAAAGTTGTTGTTGTACCTCCTTAGATAGGGGAGGAATTTTTTAGTGAAATAGTTTACTAAAAAGCTAAAAAAGAAATGAACCTCCCAAAAGGGAGGTTTTTTATTGCTTATGTGGTATAAAAATATTCTTGAGGTAATCGGAAATACTCCTTTAGTGAGAATTAATAAAATAAACACTAATCCTGGAGTAATTATCCTGGCAAAATTAGAATTTTTAAATCCCGGGGGTAGTATCAAAGACAGGGTAGGGGTACATATGGTTAACGTAGCCCGAGAGCATGGCAGATTAAGAAAGGGAAGTACAATTGTGGAACCGACATCAGGAAATACCGGTGTGGGATTGGCAATGGCCTCAGCGATCGGAGGTTTTAAATGTGTGTTTGTTATGCCTGATAAGATGAGTGATGAGAAACGGAATATTCTTAAAGCCTACGGCGCGGAAGTCGTAATTACCAGGACGTCGGTTGCTCCCGAAAATCCTCAAAGTTATTACAATATTTCAGATAAAATCGCTGCTAAAAGAAGTAATGGATATAAACCTGACCAGTATCAGAACCCGGCCAATCCGGAAACTCATTATAAATATACGGGACCGGAAATCTGGGAACAGACAGGAGGAAAAATATCACATGCAGTCATTGCTATGGGAACTGGTGGGACTATAAGCGGTGTAGGCAAATTTTTGAAAGAAAAAAATCCAAATATAAGAATAATCGGTGTGGACCCTATTGGCTCAGTATATTATCATTTTTTCAAAACAGGTAGGATCCCAAAATTATTCAAAAATTATAAACTCGAGGGAGCGGGCGAGGATTTTTTGCCAGGAGCTATAGATTTCTCAGTTATAGATGAGGTAATCCGGGTGTCAGATAAGCAGAGTTTCGATACGGCCCGTAACTTAGCCAAAAAAGAAGGTATTTTGGCAGGTGGTACCAGCGGAATGGCTCTGTTTGCGGCAATGAAGGTTTCCAGGAGGTTGAGAAAAGGATGCCTAGTGGTTATTTTTCCGGATTCAGGCAGAAATTATCTGACAAAATTTTACAATGATGAATGGATGTTAAAAAACGGTTTTATTAAATGAAAAGGAGGATTTATGAAATTTTCCACAAAAAGCATCAGGATAGGAAATGAACCGAATTTAAAGGAAGGCGGTTCGGGGGACGTCGTTGTTCCTATTCACCTGTCAACCACATTTGCCAGAAGGAAGGTAGGTGAACCAACCGGAGGTTATGAATATTCACGTTCAGGTAATCCCACCCGGGATGCGTTGGAAAAAAACCTGGCGGTACTGGAAAACGGTAAATATGCTTTTACTTTTTCGTCCGGACTGGCTGCTATTACTATAGTGTTTATGCTTTTAAAAAAGGGTGATCATGTTTTATCCATTGATGATGTCTATGGCGGGACAAGGAGACTGTTCGTGAATGTTTTTAAGGAATTCGGGGTTGATTTTTCGTTTGTACCGTTTTGCTGTGCCGGAGATTTAGATTCAGAAATTAAATCGAATACGAGGATGATCTGGATGGAAACACCAACCAATCCGCTGCTTAAGATAATTGATTTAAAATCAGTATGTAAGCTGGCATTGCGAAGAAAGATCATTTCGGTGGTTGATAATACTTTTGCTACACCGTGTTTTCAGAACCCGCTGGATTTAGGCGCGGATATCGTGGTTCATTCAATGACGAAATATTTAGGTGGACATAGTGATTCTGTGGCAGGAGCTGTTATAGTGAAAGCTGAAAAGTTAGCACAAAAAGTGAAATATCTTCAAAATGCAGTAGGAGCCATATTGTCTCCTTTTGACAGTTATCAGATACTGAAAGGGATAAAAACACTGTCATTGAGGATGAAGAAGCATGAAGAAAATGCAAAAGAAGTTGTTCGGTTTCTTCTGCGCCAGAAGAAAGTAAAAACGATTTATTATCCTGGTTTGTCCTCTCATCCCGGTTATAATATAGCCAAGAGCCAGATGACCGGATTCGGAGCCATTATTTCCTTTGAACTGAAGGGTGACATTTCGGCAGCTGTCAGATTTTTGGAATCTCTGAAAATCATTTCTATAGCCGAAAGTTTGGGAGCAGTGGAGTCACTCATTGAGCATCCGGCTACCATGACGCATTCATCCGTACCTGAGAGCGAGAGATCAAAAATCGGTATTTCAAACACCTTAATTCGTTTGTCTGTTGGGATAGAAGATGTAAATGACCTGATCGGGGATATCAAACAGGCCTTATATTAATAAGTTGTTAAGTTGTGATATATATTTTACATAAACTTTATATATTATTGCTTCTGGTTATATGTCATAAATTGGATATGGACCACTGTTTTATATTAATATGATTTTCGATTCCTCTTGCAAAATAGATTTAGAAATAGTAATAATAAACTTAGATGGATATAAAAATATTTTCCGGTAACAGTAATAAAGTTCTAGCCGGGGAAATAGCTCAGCTTATTGGAGCAAAGCTGTCTAAAGTTGAGATAATCAGATTTGCTGATTCAGAATGCAGGGTTAGAATTCAGGAAGATGTAGAAGGGAAAGATGTTTTTATCATCCAATCACTTTCCAATCCGGTTGACGAAAATCTGATGGAACTTCTTCTTCTCTGTGATGCGGTAAAAAGGGGTGAAGCCAGAAAAATTATCGCAGTTATTCCATACCACGGTTATGCCAGACAAGACAGGATTCACCGTCCCGGTGAATGTTTGTCAGCCCATGTGGTGACCAAGCTTATAGAAACAGTCGGTTTTGATAAGCTTGTTACGGTCGAACTTCATAATGAAGCAATATTGGGTTTTTTTGATATACCGGTTACTCATCTTTCAGGTTTATCCATATTTAAGCCTCTCGTACAAAAGATAAAAGAAGATATTGTGGTTATTACACCTGATGCAGGCGCCTTGAAACGTTCACAAAAATTTTCTGAAGGATTGGATGTTCCCCTGGCCTTAATAGAGAAAAAAAGAGATCTTGATCATATGCATAAAATATTATCGATGAAGGTAGTGGGAAACGTGAAGGGAAAAACAGCAATCATAGTAGATGATGTGATCGTGACAGGCGGTACTTTATTAAACGCAGCCCATCTTTTGAAACAGGAAGGCGCTAGGCAGGTAATAGCCGCAGTTACTCATGCGGATTTTGTAGGCGGTGCGGATAAGATATTACAGGAATCACCTGTTGATAGGATATGGGTTACAGATACAATATCTATACCAAAGGAAATGCGCTTTTCCAAGCTGGAAGTTGTCAGCTCGTCAAAATTGATTGCCGAAGCTTTAAGAAAAATGATTAAGTAAAGGAACTTCCTGTTTTAGGCCGCATTCGTTAATAACATGATTATTATTTCAGATAAAGATGCGGCACAAAAGGCCGTAATCGTAAATGCCATTACATGTTATTTACGAACGAGCCCTTAGGTTAGTTACTGTTAAAGTATTAATCAAAAAAATGATGATGCAGATATTGCCCAAGTCCATAGGAAATCTCATTGATTCTTTTGAGAAATTACCCGGCATAGGGCCTAAAAGTGCTAGCAGGCTTACATTTTATCTTCTTCATGTTCCGCAGAATATGCTGGATGCTTTCGGTCAGGCAGTTATTAATCTCAAAAAAAATACCGTTTACTGTTCAAATTGTTTCAATGTGGGAGAAAGTGATCCATGTGTGATATGTTCCGATCCTGGCAGGGAAGAAGACGTTGTTTGTGTCGTGGAAAATCCGATAAATATTTTGAATCTGGAAAAGACCGGGAAATTCAGAGGTCTTTATCATGTACTTCACGGCGTTATCGATCCTCTAAATAACATCGGTCCTGACGAATTGAAAATTACGGAGCTTCTGGCAAGAACAAGAAAAGGGAAAATAAAGGAATTAATAATAGCTACAAATCCGAATATGGAAGGTGAAGCAACGGCAATGTATATAAAAAGAGAGATTATTAATCAGAAGGAGAATAATCCCGTCATACGTAGGATAGACATCACCCGCCTTGCCAATGGTTTGCCTATCGGAGCAGATTTGGAGTACGCCGATGAAATTACGTTATCGAAAGCTATAGAAGGAAGGAGAGTGTTTTAGATGAGAGTTTTCTTCCATACATATGTGGGGGAAATTTATAAACTAAGTCAATATCATAAAAAGATCTATACAATAATTTCTGATTTAGGGTACGATCATGTTCCGGTTGATTCAGAATACATAGACAATCCGGAGAAGCTGATAACTAAAATTGAAAAGGGAGGGACACAGGCAAAAATCACCAGATACAAAGAATGCATAAAAAATTTACAGCTCTGTGATATATTTGTTATTGAAGTATCAAGTAACAGCCTATCTGCGGGCTATCTTCTTCACGAGGCGCTGAACAACTCCAGACCGGTTATTGCCCTGTACCACGAAGGTGAATTGCCGAATTTTTTGTCGGGAGGGTTGGAAAATGAAAAGTTGGTTACAATCGAGTATAATTCCAGCAATATTAAAGTACAGTTGGAGAGAGCTTTGGAACTGGCAAAAAAAGCAGTTGACATCAGGTTTAATTTTTTTATCCCTCCTCAGCTTGTTACCTATCTGAACTGGACCTCATCGATGCTCAGGATTTCAAAGTCCACCTATCTTCGGAAGTTGATTATGGATGACATGTCAAAAAATCGCGATTATATCAAGCTGAAAAAGACTTTTTGAACTCCGTAAAGAAGACAGCCGATTTCATTTATGGAAATATCCGGAAATATGGTATTATACCTTCATGAAAATCCCTCCGGAATATAATTTCAATTCAAACATCGTATCATCTTTACAGAAGATTGAAGCAAACAGGCAAATCATCGCAATTTTTGCAAAAAAACATGCCCTTGAAAAAAGTAAGTTCCTCCAAAATGCGGTATTCAAAAGAGCCTTTTATACACTCTGCCTTGAGGGTGAGAAAATATCTTATATCAAGTATTCCCTTGAAAATTTAGCAAGTGTTCAAAACACGAAGATTTGGAATGCACTGAATATTTATAAGTGGATCAAAGACGGTTTTGTTTATAAAAAAAAACTGACATTAGGTGACTTGCTATACCTGCATAAACTGGTAATGCAGGGATCTGTCAGAGTGAAAGAAGCCGGAGTTTTCAGGAAAGTCCAGGAGTTATCGATAATCGATTTCACAAAAGAAGGTGTATATGCGTTTACACCGCCGGGCGAGATAGAAGCACATATAGATAAACTCATCAGTTTCATAAATAGCGATCTGGAAATATTTATTCCTATAAAAGCCAGTCTGGCCCTATACATATTCATGAGAATTTCCCCATTTCTTGAAGGTAACGGTCTGGTGGGAAGACTGCTTTTTTTCTTGGTTTTTACCAGAGATAATTATCTTTTTGAGAATGCCTTGGTAGTGGAAGAGTATCTTTATCGGGTAAAGGAAGAATACTTTCATATATTAAATGATGAAAAAGATGCAGGAAGATTCTTGGAATTTATGCTTAACATTATATCCAAAGCATCCAGCCAGTTAAGATTGATTTTGACAGAGAAGGCAGAAAGGGTATTGCCAGATGAACTTTTACCCAGGAGGAAAAAGATACTTGATTATATTTTAGAGAAGGGAAC
>PFMK01000024.1 GCA_002785215.1 Candidatus Gottesmanbacteria bacterium CG_4_10_14_0_8_um_filter_37_24
CACCGATTATTCTTGACCGGGTATCTGTAGACTTAGGACCCTGGAGTGGATACCATGTGCTGGCTCAGTACCATATTTTATAATATACGGGTTTCAAGATATATAATTTTGAGTTTTATTGTTGGGAAAATACATGCTCCTATATTCAATTGCCTCATCGAAAAAATTATACTAAAAAATATGATCAGACTTAAGGTAATAAAGAAGGACAGAATTGGTGAAAAAATCATCGGATTATTGGGTTGCCAAAAACCAATTGCAATATATATAAAAACCCGTTTTGGTATTCACACGATAGGTATGAAATTTCCTATTGATATATTGATATTAGATAACAATAATACCGTGGTGAAATTAAAAGAGAGTTTTTCTCCTAACAGATTTTTCTTTTGGAATCCGATTTACAATATAATACTTGAGTTGCCCCCAGGGACTATAAAAATAAAAAAAATCCGTTTAGGCAGTTTAATTAAGTTAACGATAATTAACAAGTAAAGTCTATATGAATAATTTTTGGTACAAAATAAAAAGGCCGATAATTGGTCTTGCACCAATGGATAGTGTGACCGATACACCTATGAGACAAATTCAGACAATGATCGCCAAGCCCGGTTTGATGTATACGGAATTTTTAAGTGTAGACGGATTTTTGAAAAAACCAGATGTTTTTAATAAGCATCTGAAATATTCCCCGAATGAAAGACCTATTATAGTGCAATTATTTGGAGCTGACCCAAAGTCTTTCAAATCAGTTATAGATAAGGTGTCTGCGTTAGGTTTTGACGGGATTGATATTAATATGGGTTGTCCAGCGAGAAGTATCGTCAGAAAAGGAGGAGGAGGAGGACTTATAGGTAATTTTAATTTGAGCAGAGAGATATTGGAAATAGTATATCAAGGTATTTGCAGGACAAAAAGAAATATTCCTTTATCGGTTAAAACTAGAATAGGTGAGAATAAGGAAGCCACGAAGAATTGGTTCGATTTTTTATCCAAGTTACCTCTTTCAGTCGTATGTATCCATGGCAGGACGCTTTCGCAAGGATTGTCGGGCAGGGTAAAGTGGGAAGAAGTAAAATTAGCTGCAAAAATACTTCATTCAAAAGGGATCCTTTGTCTTGGAAATGGAGATGTTAAATCTCTTGACGACGCTCATAACAAGAGTAAATTATATGATTTAGACGGGATCTTAATCGGCCGGGCAGCTTTGGGAAATCCCTGGGTATTTTTAAGAGGCTCGATACCATCAAAAGAAGAAATATTCAGGGTGATAATTCAGCATTCGGAATTAGTCAGCAGCTTTTACCATAAAAAAGATTTTATTAAAGCAAGGAAACATTTCGGATGGTATTGCCGGAATTTTTATGATGCCAATAAATTGAAAGTGGAATTGATGAGAACAGAGAGTAAAAGTGAGGTAAAAAAAATTATAAATAAATACAGAAAATACTAGAATGGCTAACAGATTCTTTATGGACATATATTCTGTAATCTGTTAGCATTTTATTATGCTGAAACAAATGGTCATCGGAGTAAATGAAAAGCCCGTAAAATATCACGGCCTTGTAAAGTTCGTGGTTTTTGAGTGTAATAATTGCCACAAGCAATTTGAGAAACAGGAAAGTTATTTCAAAAAACAGATGAAAACAAGGGAAAATGCCTGTTGTTTCTGTTCACCCAGATGCAGATCTCTATATCTTACTCAGAATAATATTATTGCACATACTTATAAATCTGCGGTTAGTAAAAAAAAGACTGAGGCTCCGTCGGTATTTTCCCGTATTTTACATAAAGTATTTAAATCATAATATTTCTTTCAGATAATTCTCCAATTTATGATAAGTTACCAACAGGAAATTTATCAGTTGATTTCCCGTATTCCAAAAGGTAAGGTATTAACCTACAAAATTATTGCATCCAGTTTCGGATTGACAAATCCCAGACAGGTTGGGAAAATTCTACATGTAAACAAGGACCCGATAAATATTCCGTGCCATCGGGTGGTACGGAGTAGCGGAACTCTGGCTTCAAATTATGCTTTTGGGGGAATAAAAAGTCAAAAGAAGAAATTGTTAAGAGAAGGAGTCAAGTTTTCCGGCCGGAAAATTAACTTAAATATATATTTATGGAATCAAAAAAGTTCCTGATAAATTTCATTTATTGCAATTTGGCCATGATCCAAGACCGCCATTGGCGATCTTGAAAGCAGCGGTTCTTATTGATTCTCCAGCATTAAACCTTAATTGAAGATCCGGATTTAATCCCATATTTCTTCTTGTGCTTTCCCAGGAATTTTCCGAGAACTGAAACAAACCGGCATATTGTTTATTTTCGGCAAAGGGGTTCATTTTTGATTCACAGTATGCAATTATTTTTAATAATTCTTTGTCTACTTTAAATTCATCGCTGTATAAGGAAAATAACCTGTCAAGCTTATCTGAAGTAATAAGGGTAGGTTTGGGAGTGGGTGTAGGTTTTTTCGTCGGAGTCGGTGTGGGTGTTTCTGTGATTACAATATATTCGAAGGTCGAAAGATTTTGCGTATTACTTATACTGGTTGAAAATATCGTAGGGATAATATCGACGTTATTTATATTGGTTGATTGTATATCAATATCTTTACCGGTTATTTTTCCGGAAATAGATAATTGGTAATATATGGAAAATATCAGTATGAAAGGCGCGGTAAGTAAAATTCCTATTACCGTATAGTTTTTTTTGTCTTTGTAAAAGACATATATGTATAAGAATATTTTTTCTATTTTGAATACAATGAATTTTATCTTGCTAGAATTATACTACTCGGACACAATCCTTCTCTTTTTTATAATTTTCCATTATCATATAGATACTGATTAATATATACAACAATGCTTTATGACAAAATACCATAAATATTTTCAGGAAATGATGGAGGAAAATGAAGAAATATTCGAGTATTTTAAGAAATTACATGACAGTTATGTGGAGGAGCCTGAATTTTGGCAAGCTAAATTCAATGAAGAAGGTAAGAAGGTGACCGAAATCGTCAGGAATTGGGAAAGGAAATTATGCAGGCATTCCGAGCGGGGTCAATATGGTAAGTTTTCCTCTAATTTAGCAGAAAAATTTTGGAACGAGGTTAGAATTCATTTCCCTAAAATTGATTTTGTGGGAGTGAAATAGTTAGATTTATGAACGATCAAATTATATGCCCGAATTGTAAAAAAGCCATCCCCTTAAGCGATGCTTTGTCTCACCAAATCCAGGAGAAATATCAAAGATTTTATAAACAGCGATTATCAGAAGAAGTGGCTAAAAAAGAATTGATACTAAAGGAACAGTTAACCAAAAAAATAAGGGAAGATATGGATATGGAGTTAAAAGACAGAAAGAATGAACTGGAAGAATTAAGAGGTCAAAACAGTAAAATGCAGGAGCAACTTCTTGAATTCAATAAGATGATAAGGCATCTTAAACTGGAGAATGAAAGAAGGCAGATAGAGTTGGAAAAGAAGCTTACAGAGGAACAGGATAAGATCCGTGAAGAGGAGAAATCACGGTTAAGTGAAGAATATAAACTTAGACTGCTTGAAAAAGATAAGAAAATCACCGATGCCTGGAAGTTGGTTGAAGAGTATAAAAGAAAACTAGAACAGGGGTCACAACAATTGCAGGGAGAGATTTACGAGTTGGAACTTGAAAATATCTTAAAAAGGGAATTCCCTCTTGATGAGATAAAACCGGTTCCCAAAGGAGTGAAAGGAGCTGATGTTCTTCAAATAGTCAGGAATAGTTACGGAAGATCCTGCGGTATAATAATTTGGGAATCAAAGAGAACTAAAACCTGGAGTCCTGAATGGATAACGAAATTGAAAGAAGATCAAAGAGGTATGAAGGCGGAAATCGCCGTTATAATATCCCAAATATTACCTGAAGGAATTAAAGACATCGGTTTGGAAAAAGGTGTTTGGGTTGGAAGTTTCGACTCGATAATTTCCCTGTCATTACTTCTAAGGGCTGCACTTATTGAAGTTGCCGCAGTCAAGCTTTCGAATATTAACAGACAAAGCAAAATGGAAGTTCTCTATAATTATTTTTCAGGTATAGAATTCAAGCAAAGATTGGAAGCAGTGATTGAGGCTTTTAATACTGTACAGGAAGATATTGAAAAAGAAAAAAGATGGTTTACGAGTAAATGGGCAAAACAGGAGAAAAGCATAAGGAATGTCTTTGATAACATATCCGGAATGTATGGTGATTTGCAGTCCGTCATGGGTAAGTCTTTGCCTGAAGTAAAAGGCCTAGATTTACTTCCGACTACAATGCAGGAAGAAATAGAAGTATAATAAGTAAATAAGGAATAAATGAATAAAATAACCGTGTTCGTTCTTTTAATCTTGGTAATAATGGGTTTAATTTTATTTAATTCAATAAAAAATGATATAAATGAAGAAGATAAAGTAAAAAAACAGGTACAAAACGATGGTATGAAAATTGAGAGTAAAGCTTTTGAAAACAACCAACAAATTCCCTCAAATTATACTTGTGACGGTCAAAATATAAATCCTCCTCTTGCTTTTTCAGATGTACCTGAACAGGCAAAATCACTATTATTGATATTAGAAGATCCGGATGCGCCAATGGGTACCCTTCGTACATTGGCTAGCGTGGAATATTGATCCAAAGACTCAAGCGATCGGTCAGGAAAAAATACCTAAGGGTGCAGTACAAGGTGCGAATAGTTACCATAATAACGGTTACAATGGTCCGTGTCCACCAGTGGGAGAAAGTCATAGATATATTTTCAAGCTTTATGCGTTGGATCTAACCTTAAGTATTGCACCAAGTTCAACTAAAACAGACGTAGAGAAAAAAATAAAAGGACATATTACCTCATCTGCAGAACTAACTGGCTTATACAGTCATTAGGTTGTCTAGAAGCTCTGAATATTATTCTTCTACTGTCAGTTGGCCTTTCATGCCCATTTGCCGGTGATTACCGATACTGCAATAATACTCGAATGTTCCTGACTTATCGGCAATAAAATCAATTGTAGATTTCTCTCCTGCTTTAATTTGAGGTGTCCGTACGTTAAATTCATCTATTACCAAATCATGAGATCCTTCTGTGTTGGTAAACACTATTTTGACATTGTCTCCCTTTTTTACCCGGATCTCAGAAAGATTATATTTGAAATTACTACCTGTAATGTTGAATTGTTTTTGATTGGAATTATCCGTGTTCTGACTGGCAATATCGGTTTTCTTGGTATTTGAGTTTTCATCTATATTATTTCCAATATTCACATTATTGATATTTGACGTATCTGGCAGTTGTTTAGAACCGTCAGTATTGTTTGATTTTTGTGACAGGTTAATAACAAATCCTGCACCGACCAAGGCTATGATAATAAGAAAAATATATAGTTTTTTCATATATACTGATAGTAAATGAATATCAGTTATTTGTCAAGAATCAATTATTTGATTTTTGCATATTTTTTATAGTATATTTGATAAGC
>PFMK01000017.1:0-5488 GCA_002785215.1 Candidatus Gottesmanbacteria bacterium CG_4_10_14_0_8_um_filter_37_24
AAATTTCATGCTTCCATTGTACTCTCAAACGAGAGGATTCTGGAAGAGACTACCTCCCTCGGGCTTACGCCCGGAGGTTTCAAGTAAGGTATTATAAAAAGACCCCTTCTTGGCTGGGGTTGGGCGAATGTCGATTATGCTTTTAAAGAAGTCCCCTATCCCATGTTCTATCAGCATGATATTTATCTTGATAAAGCCCATTCTTCCATCCTTGAAGTATTTGCCACGACAGGCATTATCGGCTTGTCTATTTATTTATGTATAATAATATATGTATTAAGAAGATTATTTCTTCTTGCTTTCCAGACGGATAGATCGCAGCAATTGTGGTATAAAACTATACTTCTTGTGTTCTTGCTTTTTCTTTTCCATTCCCAAACGAACGTTATTTCAATTGCTGAAGAATTATATTTCTGGTTTGTCATAGGTGTCCTGGCAAACGAAAATATAAATAGTAAACACGCACCGCTGCGAAAATAATATATACTCCTTGTTCATAAAATTTCTTTCCCTTGACATCACGAAGATCTAAGCACTAAACTGGAATTATCATGGGAATAATCGGTTGGATCAAAAGAAACAAACTGGCAAGTCTACTTCTTTTAATTATCGGTTTCTATCTTTTCAAAAACTTTCTCAACGGTTTTTACGGTATCTCAAGACTGGGGTTTTCTTCTCCTTCTTATAATTACGCCCAGGAGAGTATGGGTATCTCTGCTCCTGCAAACATGAAGATGGCGTTTCCGGGAATCGGCGGAGGAGGCAGTTATTATCCCAACAGCCCTGCTCCACCCACCACGGATGTCACTAATCGCATGGTCGTTCAGAATTCCTATCTGTCTCTGGTTGTTAAGAAAGTTGCCGATACACTTCAAAGCATAAAAACATACACCACTTCAATCGGCGGGTATATGGTAAATAGCGACATCACTAATCCAGAGGATAATTCAAGCGGTAACATCACACTGCGTATTCCTTCCGAAAAATTGGAAGACGCGCTGTCAAAATTCCGCAGTCTATCTGTAAAAGTAGCCTCGGAGAGGTTAAACGGCACGGATGTCACCGACCAATACGTCGACAATGAAGCACGGCTTACTGTTCTTAATGCGAATATGACCAGATTCAAGGAAATTATGAGTCAGGCCAATGAGCTGAGCGATATCCTAAACATCCAACAGCAGATTTTCAGTCTGCAGGACCAGATAGACAGAATTAAGGGAAGCAATAAATACATGGAGCAAACAGCCAAGATGTCGCTTGTAACGGTTTACCTTTCTACGGATGAATATACTCTCCCCTATGCTCCAAGCGAACCATGGAGGCCGGATGTTATCTTCAAAACCGCAGTCAGAAGCCTAATTGGAAACCTAAGAGGTATAGCAAGTACGGCCATCTGGCTAGTAGTTTACTCGGTAATCTGGGTACCGGTACTTATACTAGTTCTCTATATAAGAGGCAGGAAAAAACGTTCCGGACTTCAATAAACTGAGCTTCAATAAGCTTTCATGCTATAATCCTTTTACGTTGTAAATCTTTTTTTATTCATACAATTTACAGTACAAGTATGCTCGTCTTAGGTATTGATCCCGGAATAGCTATTACAGGTTGTGCACTTGTAGAAGAATTTAAAGGAAAACAGGTGCTTATCCAAAGCCGGGCGGTCTTCACACCCGCTTCCATGTCTACCGCAAAACGTCTGGAAAAAATATACGAGGCCCTAAACGATTTGATAAATACATACAATCCTGATGTATCTGCTCTTGAAAGCCTGTTTTTCAACACCAATGCTAAAACTGCCCTTATTGTCGGTCAAGCTAGAGGTGTAGTACAGCTTGTACTTGAAAAAAATAATATTCCCATCACCGAATACACACCGCTTCAGGTAAAAATGGCCTTGACCGGCTACGGCCGGGCTGATAAAAACCAGATACAGATGATGGTAAAAACTATTTTAAAGTTACCCGCTGTTCTTTCCCCCGATGATGTAGCCGATGCCGCCGCCATTGCCCTAACTCACTGTTTTTCGTATAAAATGAAACCATTTAACAAATAACATTAAACATTTAACATATTTATTAATTGATTTTATTATATGTTATCTGTTATATGTTATATGTTATCTGTAATATGATTTCTTATCTTGAGGGCACCATCAAACACAAAGGCACAAACAACCTGATTATTCTTACAGGCAATGTAGGTTATAAGGTGTTTGTCCCAATACATATATTAAACCGGGCTATCATTGACAACAAATTCTCCATCTATACCTATACAAATGTCCGGGATGACGCCATTGAGCTTTTCGGTTTTGAAAATCCGGACGACCTGGCACTTTTTGAATTGTTTTTAACCGTTCCCGGAGTGGGTCCCAGAACAGCTCTGAATGTGTTTTCAGCAAGCCAGACCAAAAAGATAAAAGAAGCAATTATCAAGGGTGATGTGGATTTCTTCACTACTATTCCCCGCTTAGGGAGAAAAAACGCCCAAAAGATCATAATTGAACTTCGTAGTAAATTGGGAAGTTTGGATGAATTAGATTTGACCGCTGAAGGTGGAGAAAATAAGGAGATCATGGAGGCCTTGAAGATATTCGGGTTTAGTACCAACGAGGCAAAAGAGGCTATCAAAACCATACGGGACTTAGAAGGTGATACATCATTCAAAATAAAACAGGCATTGAAATATTTAGGGAAGAAGTAAGAATATCTAGCGTAAAGGGTAAAGCGGTTACGATAAAGTGATAAAACCTTATAAAAACTTAACTCTTGACGCTTTCCGCTTTATGTAATTTAATATGTATCTGACTTTACGCTTTATCCTTTACTCTTTACGCTAATATGACTGATCAACCAAATACCAAACCTGTTACCGCAAACGAATCTCCCGAAGAAGAAATCCTCTTCGTCTCTCTTCGTGCTTCTAGTTGGAGCGAGTTTTCAGGCCAGGAAAAAGTAAAGAAAGCCTTACATGTATCTCTCACTGCTGCCAAAAAAAGAAAAGAGCCTCTGGAACATATTCTTCTATACGGACCGCCGGGATTAGGTAAAACCACTCTTGCTCACATAATCACCAAAGAAATGGGAGTAAATATCAGGGTGACTTCAGGCCCGGCCATAGAACGGTCAGGTGATCTTGCCTCAATTTTAACTAACCTGGAGCCGGGAGACGTCTTATTCATCGATGAAATCCACAGGCTAAATAAGGTAGTTGAGGAAACTCTTTACCCTGCCATGGAGGATTATGCTCTTGATATCGTCATTGGCAAAGGACCATCAGCCAGAACATTAAGGCTTGACCTTCCGAAATTCACCATCATCGGCGCAACCACCAGAATCGGCCTCATGTCAGCTCCTCTTCGCGACAGATTTGGCATTATCCAACGGCTTAATTTTTATCCGCCTGAAGAACTGGAGGTAATCATCCTGAACGCTTCCAAAAAATTGGCATTAACACTTGATAATGTTGCTGTTAAAGAACTATCCAAAAGAGCTCGCGGTACTCCCAGAATCGGCTTGAAACTACTGAAACGTGCCCGGGATTTTGCCCAGGTGAAGGGAAAGGAAAAAATAGACAGAGAAGTACTTGATGAAGCCTTTGCACTTTTGGAAATCGACCACATGGGTTTGGACGACTCTGACAGAAGGCTCCTTAAGTCACTCATCGAAAAACACGGCGGTGGGCCGGTCGGGGTCGAAACCATGGCTGCTACTTTGTCTGAGGATATCGGGACAATCGAGGAAGTGATTGAACCATACCTTATGCAAATAGGATTTCTTAAAAGAACTCCCAGAGGCCGGGAAGCCACGGAAAAAGCATATAGACATTTCAATCTTTCCTACTCCAATAAAAATCCCCAACAGGAAAAACTAGCCCTATGAGACGTTTTTTTTAATCTGATAAAATTCACCCCTTAAACATGAACGAAACACTTATATACTCACGTAACTCATAATTTGCATCTTGGGTTGGCTTAAGTAACATTTCGTGTTGGTAAAAGCTGGGTTTTAGACTATTAAATCAGTCTAAAACGATCATTACATTTGATAAAGAAATTATAATTCAGCATTATCTCAATTACTAAAGGACCTAGAATCAAGCTAGATTAACCGTAAGACTGTATTTTATAGGTTTATAAGAAATACTGAAATAGCACCGATTACCAACACATAACTTTACTTAAACGTCTTGGGTTACTCAGTATATATACCCATCTTACTCAGGTTTGCAATCCCGATTTAATCGGGACTGATTAGATGGGGCTATGCTGGAAAAACTTATTTCAAACCCGGTTTCTTCAGTATAAAAAGCATGGAAAAATATGTTAAAATCCTTCCATGTTCAAAGCCGTAATTTTCGATATGGATGGGGTCCTTATTGATTCCGAACCTTTCTGGAGGAAGGCAGCTGCTGATGTTTACAAGACTATCGGGGTACCAGTGACGGAAAAAATGTGCGTCCAAACCATGGGCGTCAGAATTGATTACGCTGTAGATTATTGGTTTCAGAAATTTCCCTGGAAAAGTCCTCCCAAAAAACAGGTGGAAAAGATGATAAATAAAAAAGTGGAGGAACTTATCATTAGATACGGCAAACCCAAACCGGGAGTTATCAAATCCCTGAAATTCTTAAGCGGAAAGGGGCTAAAAAATGCTCTCGCCTCCTCTGCCAACATGCATCTTATAAGAACAGTTGTCAGAACGCTTAAAATCGAATACTTTTTCCAACTCTTGCACTCCGCCGAATATGAAATGCATCCCAAACCCGCTCCCGATGTGTATCTGACTACTGCAAAAATGCTGGACGTAATCCCCTCTAAATGCCTGGTAATTGAAGATTCTCCAGTGGGTGTAACTGCTGCCAAAAATGCAGGCATGACTTGTATAGCTATTCCTTCCAGGGAAATATATAAGAATCCGGTATTTGACAGTGCCGACTATAAGCTGGATTCCCTAACCCAATTTATCGATTTTTTCACCTCTTTAAAGAAATGATTTTTCGATGAAGATAAAACCATAGCCGGAAACAACAGGAAGCTCCAATTTGGTATAATATTAGAATGATCCTTAATTATCTCGAAAAAACATTTTTATCTTTTGATAAATCCATAAGGATAATCGAGATTCTCGCTGGAGCGATAATTTTCAATATAATCATGAAACGCTTTATCAAATTGCCCCAAAAACTGGATACAAAAAGAGCGAAAACCCTTTTTTCCCTTATTCAGAGTACTATCTCCATCGCTATTTTCATATTGGGTATTACCTTCATCCTTTCTGTCTTGGAAATTGATGTCACCCCGATACTGGCTTCAGCAGGAATCATCGGTATAGCTGTCGGTTTCGGCTCACAAGCACTGGTAAAAGACCTGATTGCCGGTCTTTTCCTTATCGCTGAGGATTCTATATCCATCGGCGATCTGGTGGAAATTGGAGGAAATAGAGGCGTTGTTCTAAAAATCGGGATAAGAACAATCATCCTGAAAGAT
>PFMK01000017.1:5512-6799 GCA_002785215.1 Candidatus Gottesmanbacteria bacterium CG_4_10_14_0_8_um_filter_37_24
GGAAGGGTAAATGAGGTAGTTAATCTTTCCCGCGAAGAAGCTCTGGTAAATATTGACATTCCGATAAAAAATACCGTCTCTATTGACAAAGTCCTTGAAGCTATGAGGGATGTGCTTTCTAAAATCCAAAATGATAAACGTTTCCAAAAGCTCCTTACTAAAAAACCTGAGCTTAAGGGCATAGACAGTATTGAACCGGGGAAACTAATTATAAAATCTATTCTGTATGCTACCTTCCAAAACCAATGGAGGGTAAAAAGAGAGTTGTTGTATCGGATAAAAAAGAAGTTTGAGAAAGACAATATTGAACTTGCGTGAGTCTATCCCAGTACCAGATAAGTCAACTTGTCGGTACGGGGTTCCAGACTTTACCTTAAAAAGGCCCCGAGTCAGACTCGGGAAGTCTTCACCTTTTTATCTGTGCTTTTCCCCAGACCGTAGGCGTTTTCTCTCCCTTCAGATAGGCAAAAGCAGAAGCAGCTGCTCTGGCCCCGAGACCCACAGCTGAGGCTATCTGTTCAATTGAAAGACCATAGCTTACCAGGTCCCCTGCCGCAAAAATTCCTGCCACATTCGTAGCCAGTTTCGAATTTACTTTGATATATCCTCCTGTGTCCATCTCTACTCCCAAAGGTATGACAAGAGCTGTCCCCGGCACTCCACCTATTTCGATAAAGATTTTGTCAATTGCCAATAATTTTACGGGTGATGCGAAGGAGGGTTTCTCAAGTGTAGCTTCACTGGCCTTGAACCCCACCCTGGTGGGGTGATTTTGAAGCGTAACTTGGGATACCTGAGCAGCAGGACCCGTAAATTCCAGCACTGCTCTCTTCACATTCGTTCCATCTCCGACTATTTCTTTCACCTGAGTGTTAAGAATCACCTCTATTTTCTTACTTTTTTTTATTTTCTCTATCCAAATAGGATCTCCACGAAGCTCTGTTCCCCTGTATATTATGTACACCATGTCTGCTGACTGGGACAACTGTACCGCTGCTTGTACTGCGGAGTTTCCTCCCCCGACGACTGCGCAAATTTTCCCGTCGTAATCCTGCTTTTCACATGTAGCACAGTAATGCACTCCTCTACCTGTATATTCTATCTCACCGGGAACACCCAATTTTCTTCTTTCCATACCTGTTGCCAATATTACAGCTTTGGCAATATATTTTTTTCCATCCTGCGTTTCTATTAAATACCCTTTTTGAATTTGGTCATTTAAATTTGGGATTTGTTTGGTATTTCGAATTTCGTTCTTTGACATTTTTATTACACTCTGTGTAATAA
>PFMK01000017.1:6820-8372 GCA_002785215.1 Candidatus Gottesmanbacteria bacterium CG_4_10_14_0_8_um_filter_37_24
TCTGTGTAATAATTTCCCCTCCTCTTTTTTTAACTTGGGAAACCATACGCTCTATTAAGTCTTTTCCGGAAACATCCTCAAATCCGGGGTAATTTAAGATATCCGTGGCAAATTGCATCTGCCCACCCGGCTTTTCTCCGATCACCAGGTGTTTGAGATGATAGCAGGAAGCATAAATTGAGGCTGTTAAACCCGCAGGTCCACTGCCGATAATAATCAAATCCAAAATATCCATAAAATCTCTTTTGTTATTATAAACTACTCCTGGGTTTTACGGTAGATTTTATTTTCCTTAATGAAGCAACAAAAAATCCCTCCATTGTTTCTGAAGGAAGGATTCTTGCTGTTTTTCCCACCTCCGGGTTATATTTCTTCCCATCCCATCCCATTACCGCATCTGACAACTGACATCCGGCCACGGATATTTTTTCAACTTGGACCTTCCCTTTCTCCTTTTCCAATATCCAATCTATCACTTCCTCATTTTCCTCCGGTGAAAGCGTACAAGTGGAATATATAATCCTGCCTCCCACTTTTGTTGCGCTTACTGCTGATCGGAGTATCCATTTCTGAAGTCTTGATAGATTCCTTACTTTTTTTACCAACCACCCTTTATATGATTCAGGCTCGAACGTATGAAACCTGCCCTCCATACTGCAGGGAACATCACAAAGAGTCTTATCAAAAAACTCGGGAAACTTGATCCACAATGATTGTGCCGGAAAACCTGACACATATGCACAATTTACTCCCTGAATCTTCAGGTTGGCTTCCAATCTTAACCGCCTTATGGGACTTGTATCATTGGCTAGAATTTCACCCTTATTCCCCATCATGGT
Source organism: Candidatus Gottesmanbacteria bacterium CG_4_10_14_0_8_um_filter_37_24 (assembly GCA_002785215.1). Taxonomy (GTDB): domain Bacteria; phylum Patescibacteriota; class Microgenomatia; order 2-02-FULL-39-11; family 2-02-FULL-39-11; genus CG1-02-37-22. The sequence continues at coordinate 7,660 of PFMK01000017.1, forward strand.
TGCCATCTGGGTAGTTTTGGATCCCGGAGCCGCACAGATATCCAGAATTTTTTCACCGGGTTTGGGATTAAGCACCAAAAGCGGAATCATGCTTGAAAGAGACTGGACGTAGTAATATCCTTCTTTATATAAATTAAGTATTGCGGGTGGTGCGGAAGAAGGACTTCTAAACTTCGCTTCACCGAAGGAAGAGCGAGCGCCTAAGTCACTATAATATAACCTCCCTTTATCGCGAGCGACTTGAAGCGAAGTTTGGAATACTTTCGCAACAGGACCCGCTGAATCAGCTTCAGATTTTGCGAATTGCGGATCAAGGAAATTTTGATCATGAGCAGAAATTTCTATTTCCATCAACTCCCGAAGCGTCCTATTTTTCACAATAAATGCATCCCTGTACCAGGGGACATTTTCCAGCTTAACCCCTTTTTCAAAAAATATGTTGCGGAGATCCCGGGCTGATATTTTCAATGTATTTGCCCGAAGAGTCGTGGGTCTTTTGACGGAAAAAGCGCAAAGGACAGAATCAATTTTTGACGGAGGTATTATTTTTTGCAGTCTGGATAAAAATTCCGCAGGCAACACATACTGTTTGTTTAGTTTCATTAAGGAATTTTAACATGAAATATCTATCCTCGATGAAAAAGAAAAATAGATTGTTCCATTCCTTGGTACTGAGCCAGCACATGGTATCCACTCCAGGGTCCTAAGTCTAC
>PFMK01000002.1 GCA_002785215.1 Candidatus Gottesmanbacteria bacterium CG_4_10_14_0_8_um_filter_37_24
TTAATTGTTTTTATTTATTAATCCATTAAGTATGGAACATGGAAGCGGACATTTCTATTTTGCAATAATAGGACATTATCATTTTGCAGTAACATTAATAATGTAATTGTTTACTGGGAAGAACAAATATGATATATTGCAGGAAATGGTTAAACGTACCTATCAACCAAAAAAACGAAAAAGAAAACATACTCACGGATTTAGAAAAAGAATAAAAAGCGTGGGTGGTAGAAAAGTTCTTAAAAGAAGAAGGCTTAAAGGAAGAAAGCGTTTGACAGTATGATGATAAATGCTACCCAAAAAATTCCGACTGACCTATTGGCAATTTTACCGTAACCCGCATAAAAAAGAGAAACTACTTCTCCTGCAGTCTGATGTATTCATAAAAAAATCAGAAGTTCACGCTCCAAGGTTTGTAATTATCGTTCCGAAAATAATCGATAAAAGGTCAGCTATAAGGCATAAAATAAAAAGAATCATTGTGGAAGCGATCCGAAAAAACTTAACAAATAATTTAAAATTTGTGGATTTGTTAATAAAAATAAAAGTTAATTTAAAGGATAAACATAAATATTTATATGATGAAGAAATAAAAAAATTATTCTTAAAACTCCATGAATTGGCATTTGTTCAGCCCAGTAATACACCCCAGGATGCAAGTTCGCCAAAAAAGAACATTATTCCTTCACCTAGCCAATCAGGTAACGGCAGTTCACGTAAAACGACTATAAAAAATAATTGATTCAATACATTAATGAATGAAGATTATTATTTTAAAATTGATTAATTTATACCAAAAATTTATTAAACCAACGCTTAATAAATTTATTTTTTCAGGAGGAGGTTGCAGATTTACCCCTTCTTGTTCAGAATATGCTTATCAAGCAATAGGAAAATATGGTACAATCAATGGATTGTTTAAAAGTCTGAAACGCATCAGCAGGTGTCATCCGTTTTCAAAAGGTGGCTATGATCCGGTAAAATAATACTTATCAAAAGGTTGATATTTTTATTAAAAATTTATTTTATTAATTAAATCATAATATGTTTGATACGGGCAACATCTTTAACACAATATTCTTGATTCCTATCTTGAATATTTTACTGGCTATATATAAATTTTTATTGATTCTAAAAATTCCGGGCGCTCTTGGCTTTTCGCTTATATTATTAACAGTTCTTATAAGACTTATTCTTCATCCGTTGACAGTCACACAGTTAAGAAGTGCCTATAAATTAAACAAGCTCAAACCCGAACTGGACAATCTTTCGAAAAAATTCAAAGGCGACAAAGTAAAACTACAGCAAGAACAGTTAAAGCTTTATCAACAAGCTGGAATAAACCCGGCAGCCGGGTGTTTGCCTCTACTTTTACAAATGCCCATACTTATTGCCTTGTATAATCTTTTTTTTAAGTTATTATCCAATGGAAACATCACGCAAGTAGTTGAGGGAATAAATAAAGTGGTTTATTATCCTTTTTTTAAAATTACCTCCCTAGAGCTTACTTTTTTGGGTATGAATTTGGCCCACAAACCTTCTGAGTGGCAAAAACTCGGGTGGTGGCTCCTTCTTGTCCCTGTAGTCACCGCCCTTCTTCAATATTGGCAAACTAAAATGATGACGCCAAAATCAACTGCTTCTCCGGTTAAAAAAGAAATCCAAGTTAATAACCAAAAAAAAGAAACAAACGAAGACATGGGGACCATGATGCAGAAACAGATGTCTTTCATGATGCCCCTGATGATAGGTTTTTTTGCCTACTCGTTTCCCTTGGGATTGGCTCTTTATTGGAACACTTTTACAATATTTGGTATAATCCAACAGAATCAATTAAATAAACATTTTGAAAAAGAAAATGGCACAAACAAAAAATAAAAAAGATACGAAAACAATTATCAAAGAGACAATATCAAATTTACTGGACAATCTTGAGGTTAAAGCTGAAATAGAGATTGAGAAAGTAGCTGAAGATAAAAACTCTTCCCAAGAGCCGGATCATTACAAGGTAAACATAAAAACAGACGAGACAGGTCTTATTATCGGCAGGCACGGAGAAACCATAAACAGTTTACAGCTTCTTTTGGGAGTAATTCTGTATAAGAAAATCGGCAGTTGGCAGAGAATAATTTTGGACGTAGGTGACTATCGGAAGGTAAGGGAGGGAAGTATAAAAGAAATGGTTGAGAGGATTTCAAAGGAAGTTGAAAGTACCGGTCAACCGGTTACTTTACCCGATCTTACTCCTTATGAGAGAAGGGTGGTTCATATAATGCTCTCAGACAACCCAAAAATCGCTTCGGAATCATCCGGAGAGGGTAAAGACAGACGGCTGACGATCAAGTTAAAGTGAAAGCTTTACTAATTCTTTTTTATATCCTTCTTTTTCTTTTACCAACACAACTTGGACGACACTTTTTTTTTGACTTTTCTTATGTATCCGGGCTTAGGTCTGACTATCTTGCTCCGGTTTTGTATGTAACAGATTTACTGATCTTCTCTATCTTATTCACATTTTTTTTTATTAAACATAAAAAAAATATAAGAAAAAAACAAACACCTCTCGTGATTGTTTATAGTCTATATCTTCTATTTTCAATTATTTTTGTGCCATTAAACAAGTGGGCTGCAATTTATAAATTTATTAAATTAACAGAATTTTTTCTTCTGGGTTACGTGACGGTGAAAATAAAACCAAAAATATTTCACGTAATCAGCGTATTGTCTATAGGATCATTTTACTCATCGGTGGTTGCCATATGGCAATTTATTATTCAGAAATCCATAGGAGGGTACCTTTGGTTTATGGGAGAAAGAACGTTTAACTCATTAACCCCGGGTATTGCTTTGGGTTCCTGGGGGGGGAGATCGTTTCTCAGACCTTACGCTACGTTTCCTCATCCGAACGTTTTAGGTGGATTTCTTTCCCTGGTGCTAACTTATGTAATATATACTTTGACCAATCATTATAAAGTAATGAAGAAAACCTGGCTTTTATTCTATATGCTGGTAACAATATTAGGGGTTATTACTCTAGTAATTACATTTAGCCGATTAGCCTGGGCAAGTTTTCTAGTGGGGGTATTTTGTCTTCTGATTTTAAGAAAAAAAGACGCGTATAAATGGTTACAGTCAAAAAAAACATTCTTATTAATTATACTTTATTTAATAATATTGTCTTCAGTCGTAATTTTAATATTCATATCTTTGAATGAAAAAAGCATAATTGAGCGGAAAGAACTGATTCAAGTGGCGCTTAGTATGATTGCTTCCAAACCTTTATTTGGTGTTGGTTTGAACAATTTTATTGTTCAAGTGAAATTTTATGTTCCGTATATAAAAAATACATACCTGCTGCAACCGGTCCATAACGTATATTTACTTATTTTCTCGGAATTAGGCTTTGTTGGATTTTTCTTAACTCTGTTGGGGATCTCCGTGCTTTTGTTAAGGAGTTTAAAATCCCGCCAAATTGTTTTTATATCCATAGTCCAACTTTTTTTCCTTGGGATGTTTGATCATTATCTTTTTACCCTGCAGCAGGGAATGCTTCTTTTTACAGTTATTGCTTCCCTTGCCTTTTTGCCTGAAAAAAATTAAACTGACAAGTGTATGAAACTTAAAAAATTCCTTATTTTTATTTTTATTTTGCCGCTCACTTTATTCTTAGACCTGATTATTTACGGAATGGTGAAAACTTGTCCTACCTGCGGCAGTTTCAGTCAGTGGATACAAACAGAGGGTGCTCTGTCTTTCCCGATTGTGGTGGGAATTTCTGAATGGTTCGGACAAATGATAAGAACACAGCAAAACAATAAATACGATTAGATTAATTGAATAAACTAAATATAAATAAAATTTGACTATGAACATCGCAATTCTAGGTGGCAGATTTGATCCGCCGCATATCTGGCATTTTTGGACGTCTCAGCAGATAATGGAAAACGTTCGGGGAATCGATCAGGTCTGGTTGCTTCCGGATTACACAAATGCTTTTAAACCGATTGTTGCTTCACCCAGTGACAGGATTGAAATGCTCCATTTTTTGGAAACTGGAAGAATAAGGCTTTCAACAATTGCCGCTTCAAAAGAAACAACCACATACACGGTTTCTGTAGTTCAGGAGTTAGTAAGAGATAATCAAAACAGATATTTTTGGGTTGTCGGTTCAGATGTTGTTTCTGAATTTTCCAGGTGGCGGGATTATCAGAAACTATCCCGGTTAATACAGTTTTTGGTGATACCTAGGAAAGATTATCCGATAAAAGGATTACCCTCAAATTTTCATAAGGTTGAAGGCAATCTTATGATGAGCAATGTTTCATCAACCCTGATAAGGGAAAGAGTAAAAAGAGGATTGCCGATAACAGGACTTGTTTTTCCCGAAGTAGAAGCTTATATAAAAAGTAAAAACCTTTACAGATAATTCTAATAAAATATTTTTTTAATTATTACATTTAGATTATGTCAGTAGACCTTTCAATAAATCCTGAGAAAACAGCGGAAAAAATTATCAGCTTTTTAAAAACCACTATAAAAAAAACGGGTTTTTCAAAAGTGACAATTGGTTTATCAGGAGGCATCGACTCTTCAGTCGTCTTTTATTTAACAGCAAAAGCTTTGGACGCAAAAAATATATATCCCTGTTTGTTTCCTTACGGTGATTTTGATATGGGGGGTTTAGACGATACAAGAACAATATTAAAAAAAATTGGGGTATCTTCCGAAAATATCTATAAACAGAAAATAGATTTATTCGTCGACTCAATAATAAAAAAAGATAAAAAGATTTCCGGTCTTCGGAAAGGTAATATAATCGTCAGAACGCGTATGTTGCTTCTTTACGACGAGGCTAAGAGAAATAACGCACTGGTAATAGGAACGGAAAACAGAACAGAATATTTACTTGGTTATTTTACCCGATACGGAGATGAGGCGTCAGACCTGGAACCGATTATTGACTTATATAAGACCCAAGTCAGACAGTTGGCTTCTTTCTTAAAACTGCCGGAAAGAATAATTAGTAAAGCCCCGACAGCGGGCATGTGGAAAGGGCAGACAGATGAGGGTGAGTTGGGATTTTCCTATAAGGAAGCTGATTGCATCCTTCATCTTTTTCTGGATAAGGAAAAATCCGTAAGCGAGATAATGAGTGCAGGTTTTTCTATAAGTAAAATCCGTAAAGTCCTGGATCGGATGAAAGAAAATCAGTTTAAACACAGACTTCCATATATGTGTAAACTAAACTGATGCGGAAAAGACGGGGTTATCTAATCTCAAACGGATTAGTAGACCTGTTGCGAATTATCCC
>PFMK01000052.1 GCA_002785215.1 Candidatus Gottesmanbacteria bacterium CG_4_10_14_0_8_um_filter_37_24
AAAATCGTGGTTTCTGCCGAGCCCGAGCGAAGCGAGGGCGAGGCAACAATCGCCCAAAATCCGAATTTTGAAAATTGGCGGGACATCGTGAACGACGTCAGAACCATTATACAAAATTACTCTGGCTACATCCACATTCCCGACTTACAGCCACAACTTGCCACTTACCCCACCATCTAACTCACGACATCTCAAGTTATAAAATAACCTTGGTATAATAATGTGAAGAAATCAATTATATGAACAAAGAAGGAAAATTGAGACAATTGCACATCGAGTTATTCAAGCAAACTGAGGGTTTTTGTGGGCCAGCTTCACTCAAAATGGTTTTAGCCTATTATGGAACAGAAAAGACCGAAGATGAACTGGCGGATTTAATGGGTGCAACAAGAGAATATGGTTGTGATCCGATCGATATAGTTTCAGCAGCAGAAAAAGTAGGCTTCAGCGCCCAATATAAGGAAAGATCAAACATTAAAGAAATAACTTCCTTTATAGATCAAAAAATTCCTATCATAGTTCAGTGGTTCTCTCCAGAGGAAAACGGTCACTATTCTGTCATTTCTGGCTATGAAGATGATAATTTAGTAATGGTCGACCCACTAACTGGTAGCATTAGACAAATTGCATCTCAGGATTTTCTAAACAGGTGGTTTGAGCTTGACTCATATCCTCCTCAAAATCCAGCGAATTTTAAGCTAAGAGAAATTATTGTCATAAAACCGAAAGAGTAAGTCACGCCGTGCTTTTTTGACAACCCTATAACAGTTTGATACAATCTGATCTATGTCTAAGGTCGAATATATTCCAAAAAACTATGATAATCTTGATGAGCCGTGGATAGCATTCGGCGCACCAAATAGAAGTGAATATGAGAAATGGTATCCAGAAGTCTGTGGCGTCTGTTGTCTAAAAATGATCGGCGATGCTTGTGGTTCTACTCCCCATATTTCTCTTTATCAACTGACGATGGAATGTAAACAAAGAGAGGGTTTCAAAGAATTACCAACTGGTGAAATTCAAGGTGTATTCCATCAACCCCTGTTAAAAATAGCCAGAGATCACGGATTAGACGGAAGTATTGAAAGTGGTCTGGATCTTGAAAAAATTATTACTTCCCTACAAAACGGCAGATTTGTTATATTATCGCTTGATAAATCAAAAGTTGATAGAAAGCTCAAGGGTGGACATTTGGTTTTAGTTCATGCGTATGATCCAGAATCTGAGACATTTTTGATTAACGATCCTGAGCCAATTTTGGCAGAAGACGGTCAAAATATTAAGGTAAATTCTGATAGATTAGAAGAAATTTCAAACAAAAAAGGGTTAATAATTTGGCAAGGAGAAAAATCTTATGCAAAATAGAGAAGCAGAAAGTTCATTTTCCAGACTTACACCAGTTGACCAATATCTCACGACCTCTCTTTTTAATGAGAGAAAGAAAGACTATCCAACAGGCGTGATTCACGAATTATTCGAAGCGCAAGTAAGAAAAAATCCTGAAGCTGTTGCTGTTGCCTACCGTGATCAGGAAATCACTTATGGCCAACTTGATCAGGCGGCTAATCAACTGGCAAATTATTTGATCGAACAAGGTGTCAAACCAGAATCTTTTGTTGGCATATCTGTAAATCGGTCATTAGAAACGATGGTCTCAGTTCTCGCAACTCTAAAAGCGGGAGCAGCTTATATTCCTATCGAGCCGTCCTTTCCACCAGATTTAGTAGAGTTTATGGTCAGTGACTCTTCGCCTGCAGCTATTATTACATCGAATGAACACGCTCCAAAGTTTGGAAAAACAGGAGCAAAACTAATCAAATTGGACGACGAGGTAGAGGCAATTAAAATGCAGTCGACAGATAAGCCCAATGTTGAAATTACAGAATCCAGAGTTGCTTATGGGATCTACACCTCTGGTTCTACGGGTAAACGCAAGGCAGCACTTATTGAACATAAAAGCATTGTAAATCAATGTCATGCCTGGCATGATGCTTATCAGATAACTGAAAAGGATGGCGTATTGCAAACAGCCAGTTTTTCCTTTGATGTTTTCACTGGAGATTGGACAAGAACACTTGCCGCAGGAGCTAAATTGGTGCTTAACCCTTATAACTTAATTCTCTCTCCAGATGACAGTAAAACTGGTGAAGAGCTTTATCATTTAATGAGAGACAATGGGGTAACAGTGGCTGAATTTACTCCCCCAGTTTTAAGAAAACTAATGAGATATGCTCGCAATGCAGGAGAATCCTTAGGTTTTATGAGGCTTATTATTGTGGGTGCCGATTCCTGGTATATGAACGAGCACAGGGAGTTGGTTGAATTTACTAAGGGACAATCTCGTATCGTCGATTCCTATGGTATGACTGAAGCAACCGTTGATAGCACTTATTACGAAGGTTATGGAACGGAAAACGATGGAGATGTTTCCCTAATTGGTAAACCTTTTATGAACACAGAAATATTTATTTTGGATGATAAAGGTAATATTGTCCCAGTTGGAGAAAAAGGGGAATTGTGTGTTGCGGGGCCAGGATTAACAAGAGGATATCTTAATAGACCAGATCTAAATGCGGAAAGATTTGATGAAGTAGTATTTCCAGACGGATCTGCCAAGAGAATTTATCGATCAGGAGATTTGGCTCGTTTTAGGGATGATGGCAACTTAGAATTTTTTGGGAGAATGGACAATCAAGTGGAACTGGGTGCAATCAGAGTGGAGTTAGGGGAGATCGAAGGAGTTATCCAGAAACACCCAGCAGTTCAGGAGAACTCAGTTATTGTTATTGAAGATGAAGATCACAATAAAGAAGTTGTCTGCTTTATGGTGATAAATCCAGGGCAAAGTATGACAGACGAAGAATTAAGAGAGTTTCTAAGTGATAAATTGCCCAAATATATGTGCCCTTCACAAATCCACATATTAGATTCGATGCCGCTGACAACTGCTGGGAAAATTGACAGAAAAACTTTGACCTCTTTAATTAAAAAATAAGATTTATACTATAAAATTAGTATGAGAATTGCGGAATTAGAACCGAGAATCAACCACCCTGCTGAAGTCCATTTAGCAACAGTAGTAAGAAATGGTTGTTTCCCTCCTAAATCATATTTAACCACTAATCAGGTGGAGTTTTTTTATAGAGACGGAGAATGGCAGCTACCTTTGCAACCTCGGATGGATGGTTTAGTGCGCACAGAGCAAGGAGAGCGCTTAAAAGTCGTTGAGATGAACAAACTCAAAGAAGGCGAAAATGTTATAGAAGGAAGCACCGAGGATGGAAGTGAAGGAATTTATGTGATCAACTTAAAAAAAGTTGGTGACAATGGCGGACAGTTTGGTTTTATGCAAAGCGAAATTAGTAGAGAACGAAGAGTTGATTATCCCCACCTTGCCAGCGTGCTAAGAAATTCAAAAAAGGATAATGGAAAAATTGTTTGGGTGCTTGGTCCTGCGGTTGTGCATTCTGGCGGTATTGAGTCGGTAGAATGGCTCATCCAAAACGGTTATGTTGGAGCATTATTTGGTGGAAATGCGATAGGAGTTCATGACATTGAACATGCCATGTTTGGAACGAGCTTAGGCTTACAAGATAATCTTGTTCCTGCCAAAAATGGTCATAGAAATCATCTTGAAGCAATTAATCTGGTCAGAGAGTGTGGTTCTATTAAAAAAGCAGTAGAGGCAGGATTGATTACTCACGGAATAATGTTTGAGTGTATTCGTAATAATGTTCCCTTTGTTTTAGCGGGGTCAATCAGAGATGACGGCCCTTTGCCTGATACGATCACAGACAATGTCGAGGCTCAAAATGCAATGCGTGTTCATACCATCGATGCCTCGGCTGCTGTTATGATAGCTACTGTGTTACACTCAGTCGCTGCTGGAAATATGACTCCCTCATATAGGGTTGTTAATGACGATATTCAACCAATTCCGATAATTAGTGTCGACACTTCTGAGTTTGCGTCGACAAAACTTGTTGATAGAGGTTCAGGACAAGCCTATCCAGTAATTACTAATGCCTCAAATTTTCTATCACTGATCGTAAATGAATTGGCAAAGAAAAATTGAGATTGTCTGCAATCAAGAAGTTCTTGTTTGAATCCGTCCGTGTCCCTCTGTGTTGACCCGTGTGGGGCTTTTGTGCCTGGGATGGCATAGTTTTACCTCTGTTTAGCTTCACCAGCCCCGTTGGGGATTTGTTGCAGGAATCTGCAGTAGTTCTGGGAGGACTCCTTAACTTCCATACTTATGTGGACTCGCCTGGAGAGTTTCCCATTCAAAGGTGTATTTCGAGCGTCAGAACCAGTTGCAATTTAACTCAATAAAAAGGCGAATTCAACTCAACTGACTTTTAGAGCTTGTCCAGATCATTGATATTGTTGCGATAGATTATAATCTGCCCGCCATTGGTGATGGTGATATCGATCCTTTGATAATTCGTTGACTTCATCTTGATACACCACACGCCTTGAGCGTTTTTGTAGGCTCCTTCCCGCTTCTGGTCAACATCCCCACAAACTTCATGCTCTTTGGTTACCGAGATACTTTTGTCTTCCCAGTGCATAAAGAAGTTGCCAGGCTTCGTTCCCTCAAACTCGTAGGTCATCTTTGTGAGATCAATACCCAGAATGTCTTTATACTCTGTCAGAAACTTCTCGGCAACCTGCCTCAGCTCCTCTGGTTTGCTGTAGCGTCCTGAGTAGTCATAATCAGGCAACGGATCAGTCCTTTTAGTGCGTTCAGCATCACCAACGCCCAGAATGTAGTTAGTCTTAGGATCGATTTCAAAACTGTGATTTTTAGCTTCGTAGTATTCGCTGGCGGGGTTGTTGTAGTCTGTCCCACTATCATCAGGCTTGCCGTTGAATCTACTACACAGAAACTCTACCTGAAAGTCCCCACTCTCAAGTGGATAGATGCCGTGCAGAAACTCTTTGATATTTGTTATCGCTTTTGCTCTCTCCGCTTCTGGTCTGGCGGTTAAAAGGCAAAACTTTTGGCGTAATGCTTTATACTCCTCCGACTCTTTATTCGGTTTGGCATTCATTGCTTCCAAGAGTTCAGCCACCTGTTTATCTTTGGCATTACCTTGCAAGGACTGAACAATCTTCGACTGGTTGATTAAACGAGGGGTAAAGACAACAGCAAGAATGGTAACCACGGCTAAGAACAAAATAATGGGGAGAATACGAGATTTATTTTTATGTGTCATTGTCATTTTTATCCTCCTTATGCGCTAACTGTTAAAGATTTCAGGATGTTAA
>PFMK01000053.1 GCA_002785215.1 Candidatus Gottesmanbacteria bacterium CG_4_10_14_0_8_um_filter_37_24
ATTAAGTGGTTTATCTATTTTTACAACCGGAAAATACTATCCCAGAGGAAATACTAGAAAGTTGGAATTACCAACACAAAAGTACTATTAAGCCTTTTTTTTTGATAGAAAATGGGATAGATGTTTTATTTTTATTTTTTTATCAAGCAAAGCCGAAAGGATTAGAAATATTATTGAAGCTCCCCACCAATAAATTAAAAGAGGAGAATATTTATCTATATAAATAAAAACACTAACAGTGATAGTTGATACGAAAGAGAGGAAATAAAGAAATATTTTCATATTTGGAAAACTCTAATTTACAAATAAACTGAAAACACTGCCAAATTCAATAATCCTGCCCTGGTTGTCTAAGGCAGCGAACTTGCTGTTGAAGTCGTTCGGGAAAATAATGACATAAACGTATTTCTCATTCGGATTGAAATTTGCCAGGTAATAATCATGATAGGCTGTACTTATCCTGTTTTTCACTTTTCCTCCCGAATAGAAATAATATAATTTTTCAAAACCAAATCCCGGGAAAGAAGCAACATAAATATTTCTTTTGGGGTAGTTTTTAAGGATATATTCCGCTATTTTGAAATCCTCAAAATTCTGGTCGTCTTTTATCGATCTGATAAAATATTTTTGATTGTTATAAATATAAATACTTAATAATAAAATTACCAAAGTATATTTAACATATGATGGTATTCTTAATTTCATCATTAAGAAAAAAGGAACTGAAGATACGATGGCAATAAACGGAAAAGCAAGGGTAAGACGATGAAAAGCAGGTGGTGGAGTGGATAATGCCATTGTCAGAAAAGATAGCAGTAGCAGGATATAAATGAAAAATATTTCTATTTTAGTAAATAAGAAAAATAGACTAAGTACAAAACCGCTGGTGAATAGATAGAAAGAATATTTTTCGAAGAAAGCAAGATGTCCAAAGTTATAACCTCCATGACCTCCGATATCCTTAAAATAAAGCGACCGATAGGATGTAATTAGATTTTCCTTTATAATATTTATCGGTTTTTCCCCTTTTTGGATTCTTTCCGGTGAGCCTGACCATGATCCTGTAAGAAGTGATACCTGGTTTATCCTGGAGACGAAATAATTTTCAAACTTAAGTGCATTGATTAAGAAAGGACTAAGTACAATAAACATGGACAGGATGGATATAATAAAATTTTGTAATACATGCAGTTTTCTCTTTTTTATGAAGGCGATTATAAATATTAAGACCAGAATAGGCAGTGCAATATACGAGGTTATATAAAATAAATAACAAAAGCCGGCGGTTATCCCGATAAGCACAGCAAAACAAGATGAGAAATTTCTTAAGTAACAGAAAGCAAAATATAAAAAAATCATGAAAATTGCGGTGCTGCTGACAAACATAAGCCCCAAAGTTTCCAGAAAAAGGCTTATAGAAAGAAAAGAGTAGAAGATGACAGAGATATAGGCAGTTTTTTCATCAAATATTTTCCTGACGGTCAAATATAACATTAATATAGTAATAAAAACATAGGGTAAGATTGATAAACGGACAGTGAGGAAACTTTCTCCAAAGACAGAAAAAAAGATTTTCTGAAGAGCAAAAAATGGCGTAGGGAATTGGGAGACCCATTGGGTTTTATCCCTGGGGATACCGGCAAAAAAATTGCTGAAAAAAAGATCATCCTTGGCAGAAAAATATGCAGTGATTATTTCATCCGGATGCATTCTGTCAGGATTATAGTTCGCCACTCTGACTATTATTGGAAGGATCAATAGAAGAATTAATAATATTTTTTTCTTAGTAAATCTCCTTAAGATGCTTTTAAACTTAATTTCTTTCCAAATAGAGACGATAAGGAAAAAGATTACTGCCAGCCACCAATATATTAGAAGAGGAGAATAATGATTTCGGAAGATATTCCAGTCAATATAAACACCTAAAATAATTGAGAAGGCAAAAGCTATTCGATTCATCTTTCAATAGAAATAAGCCAATCCGATAAACAACAATTAAATTACTAGAAAAATCGGTTAGAGAGAAGCGTTTTGATCGCACCAAACGCATCCTTAAATGTAATCTTCTTGCCGGCTTTATGAGTCCGGCTTTTATAGGAAATTGGCACTTCGACAATCGGAATATTATTCTTAATGAGATTTATGGTGATTTCAGGTTCTATATCGAAGCTGCGGCAGGTTAATTTCATCTTTCTCATTACCGATGCCGGGATGAGTTTATAGCAGGTTTCCATATCGGTGAGTTTCGTAGCATATAATAAATTTGTAACTGTGGTTAAGATCTTATTTCCCCAAAGATACAGGGTAGGAATATTCACTTTATTATTCATAAACCTGGATCCGTAGACAGCAATATTGGTTGTAGGCTTGGATAGAATTGGTTTTAAAAGAAGAGGAATTTCTTCAGGGTTGTATTCCAAATCAGCATCCTGGATGAGGATATAGTCACCCGTGGCATGTTTGATGCCGGTTATTATTGCCGCACCCTTGCCTTTATTTTTAAGATGGGGAATAATCTTTATGTTGTTGCCTGATTTTTTAAGTTTGTCTATCTTGTTTTTGGTGCTGTCGCAGGAACCGTCATTGACAATGATGACTTCCTTTTTGCAGGGTAGTTTTACCTGGTTAACTCTTGCTAAGACCTCTGAAATTGTATTTTCTTCGTTATAGGCGGGAATGATTATGGACAATTTCATATATATCTATTGTTTATATGCTTTGATAATATATCTAAAGGCAAGATATTTCAAAATAGGCAATTCGGAGAGTGAAAAAGCATTCCAGTCAGATAGCATGGAGGAAAAATTAAATAATCTGGTAGGAAATAGTCCGTGTCCGGAAAAAGAGAAGTTAGTTAGCCCTGCTTTGGTAAATTGTTTTTTTAAATTAGGAATGCTGCATAGAAGAATCCCTTTTTCCACGCTCCAGGAAAGGTTAATCAGGATAAATAAATACCAGGGAAGATGAAAAGGATTTGGTTCTGAAAATACTAATACCCCCTTTTTTCTAAGAAGAGCAGCAAGACGGGGAAGGGTATGAGGGATGGAAACATGGTGTAGAATATCGCTTCCTATTACTGCGTCAAATTTAACGTTAGGCAACTTATTTGTGGTTATAAGTTTACCCCAATTCCTCTTTCTATTTTTCAGATAATAAGATTTCAAGTTTACAAGGGAATTTTCGGAAATATCATAACCGCAGACATCAAACCCCATCTGAATAAGAGGAATAGTCATTCTACCGGAACCACAACCAAAATCAAGAATTTTTTTCGGTGGAGAAAGAGCTAAAAATTTCAGTAAATGCTTGATTTCAAGAAGTTGCGCATGCGCCGGATTTGCGATTTTACGCCAGTCGTATTGATTGTTTTCCTTATCAAAATGCTCTTTTTGCTGCTGATCGATTATTTGGGACATGATTTAGTAACTAAGGCCAATAAGGGATTTTAATTTTTTAAAAGAATATTGACCGGTTTTCTCAAAAATAATTACCTTAGGATGGTCATAGACTGTAAAACTTTCTTCAGCCCCATCATCGTTTAACGCAAGAGTACAGTAGGGGGTGGTGGTAAAAGAGATAGGAGGGGGTTCCAGAGCAGTAGTTTCAGGAGGAATATACTGGTTTTCTGAAAGTTTCGGTATAAGGCAAGGATACGAGGAAAATACTGCAATTTGTTGAAATCCAAGGGAACCGTCGAATAACGCCCGGTAATATTTACTGGTTTGGGGGTATTTTTGGGGCAAAGCGGAAAGAGATCTCCAAAGCCTGTTACTGGTGAGAATAATATAGTCTGTTTTTTCAAGTTCCTGTCCCACTTTTTCCCATTTTTGAGGAGAATCAGGGTCGTATAAAGCCAATTGTACTCCTTTGTATATTCTAGGATCTCCATTTGGCAGAAATAGAGGTAAACCATCGTCCCAGTGCTCTGTTGCTATAGTTGCGTTCGGCAGTATATTTTTATAAATCCATAGTGAGGCTTGTTGTCTGGAGTGCAGTCTGGAGTAAGTACTGAAAAAAGAAAATGGATAAGCAAGAAAGAGTATTAAGGCAAAAATAAAATACAAATATATATGCTTAGTAACTCTTTTGTGAAAAAAGATAATAAAATTATTTACAAACAATCCAGAAAGCAAAGCCAAAAAAGGATAAAAAGGATACAGATATCTTGAGGCTTTGGCAAATTGTCCTGCCTGATAGACAAAAAGCATTATAATGAACAGAATAATGAGAATAAGTGTAAAAACGTCATTTCTCAGGATGTTTTTTGTTTTTTTATGGATTGTTTTTGCAATATAAACAATACAGTAAATTAAGGCAGTTACGGATAAGATTCCCAAAGGTAAACCCAGCCCCCAGAAAATCAGATGAGTAAAAGGATAAATATAAGGTTTGGTTGGTATCCATTGAAGTGCCGGAGGAAAAGAAGTATCCGGACCGTCAAAAGACTTAAGCTGTTTCCAGTTATCTAATACTTTTGGATTTAATGATGGATTAAGTAAGTCGGCCTGGGCGAAAAGATAAGGTAGGAATAATCGCAAAGTAAAGTATACGCTTAGGATAAAGATAATACCAAGAGAGAAGGCAAACTTTAGATTTTTATATTTATACAGGATATAACCAAAGCCAAGAAGCAATATCGGGGTAAAAATTATGGCAGAAATCTTACTGGCTATAGCAAGTCCAAAGGAAATACCAAGGATAGAATTTAGAATTATGAATTTGGAATTAAGAATAAATTTATAATTGATTATTCTTATCAACAGGTAAAAAGACAAAGTTATGAAAAAGGTAAGATAAGTATCAACAGCATAAAAATGAGAGAGCTGAATAGGCAGGACCATACAGGAATAAAGAAACATAGCAATATAAGGGAAAATCCGAAATCCGAAATCCGAAATCCTAAACAAATTCAAAAGTTCGAAACGTTTGGAATTTAGGTCATTTGAATTTTGGGATTGTTCCGAGTTTCGAGTTCCGAGATTCGGATTTATTTGTTTAGCTATTAGATAAACCAGTAATACTGTTCCTAAATCAATGAAGGCAGAAAGTTGTCTGCCTATAAAAGTTAGATTTCCATAATCGTCCATCTTCAGTAGGTCAGCAATATATTTGGTGAAGAAAATCGGAAAGGTGCCATATACAAAAAATCCAAACCCCCGGTTATGAGGGTTTAAAGGCGAAGTAGAGGAGTCCAAATATTCAAATATATTTTCAGGCCAGGAGATGCCTGTTGTAACCATAGTTAGGAATCTTTCGTCAGGATGGAGGTGTTGTCCCTGATCCCAATTGACCCCATATAGGCGGAAAAAAGTAGCTAAAGAGAAGATTACTGCGAATATCGATATCGAAATATATTTTCTTTTCACAATACTTATTATGAGTCTTTCCTTATAATAATTAAATAACAAATAATATTCATCTGTTTGACTTCAAAATTATAGGGTCTTTATCAGGCTTTAACAGTTTTTGATATTCATCTCTGGAATAAGATTTCACTTTTTTATAAATTCTTATGACCGGATGATCAAAAACAGTCCATGTTTCCTCGGCGTTTTCGTCAGGGAATTCCAATTTTATATTTCCTAGATTTATCCGGGGAAATGAAGATATTTCATCTATTTTGGCAAATCCTAACTGTCCGGAAAACAACAATTGATAGTATTTTGTAACTAACGGGAATCTTTTGGGAAATAACATATAGTTAGTAAATATTCTCCTTGATGGGATTAAAATGTAATCTGCTTTTTCAAGGTGCATGATAAGATCATTAAAAAGAGAGTGCACTTCATCAAGATTGTAAAAATCAAATGAGATCACAGTATAGTTTTTTGGCGGAATAGTCATATTCGGGATTCCAAGAGGAATATCAATTACGTTTGCGGTTTCAGAAAGTATATATGAATTATTCGGGATTTTCTTATAGATAGCGTATGAAGATTGAACTCTACTGTCTTTGTTTACATAAATAGACATATAAGCAATGCCGGGCAGGATTGCCGGAATGCAAAATGCAAAAGCCAGAACATAAAATCTGAATTTTGAAGAAAATATTTCTGATTTGGTATAGTACTCCTGGCTATCATTCTCATTTGATTTAAAAAGTAGATAAATCTTATAGAAGGCAAAAGCAGCAAAGATGCTGAAAAAAGGCAATATCGGCGTCATAAACCTTGTCCATTTGGCGTAAAGAAAAGCATTTGGAATAAAATAGATCAATATTGAGAGAATAATAACAAGAGATATTAATTCTGATTTAAGCATTACAATTTTTATCTTTTTATTCCTTCTACTTTTTATTAACTTTCGGACTATCTGCTGGATAAATCGCGCAAAAGACATAATAAGTTGCAGGTTTAAGAGTAGAAGACCTAATGAACCGGTGATAAAAATAGGCAAGCCAAGCGTGTAAGGGAAAATTTTATTTATTTGGAAAAGGACAGGGGTGGTA
>PFMK01000034.1 GCA_002785215.1 Candidatus Gottesmanbacteria bacterium CG_4_10_14_0_8_um_filter_37_24
ACCAAGGTGTTAAACCAGGTAATTACTATATTATTCATAAAGACCAGCTAAAACTATTATGATACCTCGTCAGCTTGCTGCGAGGAGAGTCATTAGCTTCTACTTAACAGGTAGGAGCTTTTTTATGTTTGATAGGCAAAGAATCATTGAATATTTAGAAGATAAGCATCTTCCTGATGGCGGGTATTTCTTTGCTAAGGTAGAACCATCAAGCGGACTGGATACCTATTTTGCAGTAAAAACATTAAAACTTCTGGGTACAAAACCAGGAAATATTCAGTCAGTCATCTCATTTTGGAAAAATGAAGACAGAAGTGGAAATATAGATGATTTGGAAGGGTTGTATTTATATGCAGAAACGCTTAAAGAATTAAGTATATGCACACAAGCTCTAGAAAGGCATAAAAAATTGCTGAATGAAATATATCAGGATAACCAGTTATTAAGAAAACGGGCATTTAAAACTGTTTCTGGTGATTTCGGTTTATATGACGCTTCAGTCAATACTCTTTTTACGGATATTCTTGAAGGAGAATTGAAAGAACTGTATTATTTCACGAGTTTAATTTCCCAGTTCCAACTTGAAATTGAAGAAAAAAGGATAATTCAATTTATTTTTTCACTACAAAATAAGGATGGGGGTTTTGGAAAAATAAGAGATTCGCAATCTGCAACAACATATTATGCTCTGAAAATATTAAATCTATTGTCCTATCCTGTTAAATCCCTAATTAAGACAAAGGAGCATGTAAAGAGAGAATGGTCAAAAGTAAACTATTTGGAGGATTTATTTTGGCATATAGAAAGCCTTTCTCTACTTAAGCTTCCTTTTCCATCATCTGAACAGATCATTTTGTTTCTTTATGACTGTTTTAGGGATAATGGAGGATTTTCCCGTTCAAGGAATTTAGGTATCCCGACTATTGAATATACATACTATGCGGTTTCCATTTTAAAAAGACTCAGCAAAATTCATAAAGTATTCATGGATGATTATAAGGAGCATACGGAATGAATGGAGTAAACATATCTATTATTATCGGATTATTATTCAGCCCAATGGCAGGACTTTTGGTATTTCTTATAACTTATGATGAATATTCACACCATTTTACGGATAAAAAAATTATCTTTAAATACTCTTTAGAAGCTGGTTTATTTGCGTTTGTTGTATTTATGATAATTTCAGCCTTGATAGGTTTGTTTTTAAATTGGGGTTTTAATTAGGTCTTTATTCCAATCGGGGTATTTTTTTATTCTACTATATATTTTGTACGTTATTTCTAATTTTATTTAAATCTATATCAAGCTGGGTAAGCATGCTTTCCTGAGTTAGTATGGACTTGGCAACATCTTTCTCTGTATTTTCCGCTTTTTCGCTTTGTGATAATCCTTTCTGCATGGCTGTTTTGATACCAGTAATAATTTCATCCAATCTTTCGTCTAGGTTACACCTGAATTCATTTATGCTTTGTAAAACACGCTGGTGGAAGTTATACCTGCTTCTTCCGCAATGTTGGTCAAATACCTGAATGACTTTTTCCCTCATGTTTTTATAAAGAAGTTTATGGGACAGGAATTTAGGGAGTCTTGAGATAACAGGAGTATATAAATCCAAGTCAACCTGGTATTCATCAAATGAAAATCTGAATTCGTATTCTTCTACTAGACTGGCTTCAGTTTTCAGTTCTTCTACTTTTAAATTAAACAAACTTGCGGACAGGTCAACAGCTTTTTTAATGAAATCATTGGTTTGAGATGAAAATCTGTTTAATATAGATTCAAGGGATTTTTGAAGTTTGCCTTCTTCCTCTTTTCTCCAACTGCTGAATACTTTTTTGATGGATTTTTCCAAAAATTGGTCAAGAAATTTAGACAATTCAGTACCGTTTTTATCCTGATGGGATTTATAAAACTGGTCAAATTCGGATAACATTACCGGAAGTTCTTTCTCATTCAGAGATTCTATATCATCAATCAGTGTTTGGCTGACTAATTTTTCCAGTTGCCCGGCAAGGATATAATCATTATTTTCTTTTTCCTGTTTGATCGCCTCAAGTTCATTATTAAATGCAGTAATTTTCTCCTTTAAAGTGGCTACAGGCATGGAAACAGATTTTTTCTCAATCTGCAGGATAAGGTTTATTTCCTTAACAATTGATAGCATTTTTGTAGTTATGGAATTTATAAGTATTTGAGATTTTTGGCTGGTGAAAATATGGTTCAATTCATCCTTAAACTTGGAAAACTTGCCGTCTTTCAGTTTTTTGTTATCTTTTTGAGTATTCCCTTCAATAGCAAGCTTTGCAGACATCTGATAAAAAGTTATATCCTTTACTCCGACTGTTTCTTTAATAACCTTCTTGGTAAATTCCAATGATTCCTCCCTGTCTTTCTCTGAAATCTGGTCTATCTTGTTTTGGACAAAAATAATCTTACCCAGATAATCCTTTATTGAGGTTAAAAATATCAGTTCTGATTCACTAATAGGCGGATCTGCGGTTACGACAAAAATCCCAGCGTCAGCTTTAGGTACAAATTCATAGGATACATCCGTGTTATGTTTGTAAACAGAACCTACCCCGGGAGTATCAATTATTTGGATGCCATTTTTAAGATAATCAGAGGGATACTCAATGATAACTTGATCCACATTTTTTACATTCTTGGGATTTTCTGCTTCAGTAACATACTTATGTAATTCGGAAAGAGAGATATTCTTATGTTTCCCGTCAAGAAAGATAACATTAATATTCTTTTTTTGGCTGTATTTGAGAACTGTAATAATTGAAGTCAACGGTACAATTGCCGTGGGTAGAAGTTGTTCTCCAAGTAGAGCATTTATCAGCGTGCTTTTTCCTCTTTTAAACTGGCCTAGTATTACAAGCTGAAATTCGTTTTTTTCCAGTCTTTCTCTCAGATTATTTACTCTTTTCAGGAGTAGTGGATTTTGCCTGATAATCGGCAAATCAATTACTGAATTTAGTAGGTTTATTAATTCAATATTTTGCATAGAAAGTAATAAAAAAGCTTCTACCTTATAATAGTAGAAGCTATCACTCAACGACTTTTTGAGATTATGCGAGCTTCATCGCTTTACTGTATTTTATCATAATACAATTATGTAAGATATTTTACCCTCAAGTATCTGTTACAAATCTTAACTTCCTTTATATTACTACTTTTGACATTATATTAGCATATGCTAATATGTATGTATGATATATGATATTTATTCCGCCTTCGGAAATCAGGTAAGGGCAAAGCTTATTCTTTGTTTGGCAAAAAAACCTAAAAACGTCACGGAGCTTATTGCTACCTGTAGTTTATCACAATCTGCAGTTTCACAACACCTGAATAAATTGAAACAATCTGGACTCGTTGAGACGAAGAAAGAAGGGAAAGAAGTATGGTATTCACTAAAGTATAAGAAAGCCGCTGACATAAGTTCATTATTAATATCACTTGAGCAGGAGGTTCTATGAATTATAAAAAAGTTAAAGTATATGCAACTACTACATGTTCTTATTGCATAATGGTTGCTGATTGGTTAATCAGTAAGAAAGTGGCATTTGAAAAGATACTTGTTGATCAGAACTAGCAGGCAGCCGAGGACATGGTCAAAAAAACCGGACAGATGGGAGTACCTGTTACAGAAATTGAATATGCTGACAGGAAACCGGAATATATTGTCGGATTTAATCAACCGCAACTGTCGTATATGTTAGGAGTATAAAAAATTTATGAAAGGAACATGTCTTATGTTAAAACAAAATGAAGGTTCACTAGACCGAACAATACGTATCATAATCGGTATCATGATACTCGTAGCCGGATTTTTCTCTCTTACAGGTCTGGGGCAGACTATTACCATAGTTATCGGAGCCATCGCTTTAATAACGGGAATATTAGGTTTTTGTGGATTTTATACACTTTTGGGTATATCAACCTGTCCGATAAAAAAATCGTAGGTTTAACCGAAAGTTTTACTGAGTTGATTTAGATGCGGAAGCCATAGTGAAATCATAATTTTATTGTTCCTCTAACAATCTTTTATACCCTGTTTGACAACACCCTTTTAATATACTATTATGAATATGTATTCAATTCAGAAAGGAGGTGAGATGTTATGCCAGCAATGAACGGAACAGGACCGCAAGGACAAGGTCCTATGAGCGGACGCGGACTTGGTCCTTGTGGACAAGGAATGGGTTGGAGAGGAAAATCCGGTTTTGGCGGAGGTTGGAGACAGGGTTTTAGCAGAGGTATGGGTAAATTTTTCGGATGGAATTTGCCTCAGTCCAAAGTTAACCAAAAACAATCGCTTGCCAACTATAAAAAAGCTCTTGAGGATGAACTCGAGGTCGTTAAGAAAGAAGAGGAAGACCTAAACAAGGCAGAATAAAATTTTATTAAGGAGATCTAAAAATGAAAATAGCTTTAAGCTCTTCAGGAAAAGATACGGAGAGCAATATAAGTGAAGTGTTTGGACGATGCGCCAATTTTCTTATTATGGAAATTGAAGATAAAAAAGTAAATGGAATTGAGGCGATAGAGAATACAAGTATAAATCAGCTGGGAGGAGCAGGGATTTCTGCTGCCCAAATGGTAGCAGAAAAAGGGATAAAAGCAGTAATCACAGGAAACATCGGGCCAAGAGCTCTGGATGTTTTTAGGCAATTTAATATCCAGGTTTACAAAGGTACAGGATTGGTAAAAGAAGTAATACAAGATTTTATAGATAGTAAACTCACAAAAATTCAATAACTCTGACGATATGAAAATATATGGTCCAGTACCGTCGTGGAGATTAGGTAATTCCTTAGGTGTAGATTTGATTGAAGTTCCAGAAGGCTATGACAAGGTTTGTTCTTTTAATTGTGTTTATTGTCAATTAGGTCATAAAGTATTAAAAACGAATTCCCCGAAAAAAATTACTATTACAGAAGAGGATTTTAAAAGATTAAGAATAAAAATTAGAAAAACCAATCCTGACTATATTACTTTTTCAGGAGAAGATGAACCCACTTTAAATCTTAACTTAGGATATGCTGCAAAAAGAATTAGGGAAATGACTAAAGTGCCTATCGCAGTTTTGACAAATGCATCTTTTATAAATCTTCCTGAAGTTAGGGATGGGTTGAATGCTTGCGATTTGGTTATTGCTAAAATAGACGCTCCTCACCAGAATTTATTTAAAAAGATTAATCAACCTTATGAAGGCATATCTCTTGCAGACATCGTCCAAAATTTGAAATTGATAAAAACAAAACTGGCTATTCAGACCCTGCTGTTTTCTTATAATAATCTAACAAATTCTGATAAAAATTCAATAACCAGCTTAATAAGTATTTATAGAGAGATAAATAATACAAAGCCAATTACTATTTATTTGGGAACTGCTTATAGACCAACGGATTTTATTGGAGTCAGAGCCCTAGGTGAAGTACAACTTAAAGCTATAGCAAAAAAAATCTCAACTCAACTTGGGATTGAAGTTGACCATTACCAGGAAAAAGAGCTTGAAATAATATCTAGAAAGTTTAATGATAAAGAATTAAGAAAGGAGATTCTGGAGTTATTAAGAAGAAGACCATGTACTTATAAGGATATTTCAAGCAGATTCAGCAATGCGGATATATCTGGTGTATTAGAATCATTAATTGGAAAAAACTTATTGGAAGTAAGAATTCATAATAATGAAAAATTTTATTTCAAAATAGAATCAAAATGAAATTAGTCATTCCAACCAATGATAAAAGGGGCTTAAAGGATACGGTGGCAGAGCATTTTGGCAGATGCAATACCTATACTTTTCTTGATGATAAAGGTAAAGTAATTGAAATAATCGACAATACCAGCGAACATATGGGAGGTAAAGGCCTTCCGCCCGAGCTGATGAAGGAGCACGGGGCAGATATTCTATTGTGCAGAGATCTTGGTCCAAGGGCGCTGAATTTATGCAAAGAGTTGGGAATAGATGTATATGCATGTCAGGCAAATACAGTAAAAGAAATATTTGATTTATGGAAAAATAACAAAATAAAAAAAGCAGGTTTTGAAGATATTTGTGAGGAACATAAGGTATGAAAATCGGAATTATTATTTGTGATCGTTACAGAAAATGTGCAGGAGGTAAATGTTTCCGGGCAATGCAAAACCGTGAGGGTGCTTTTGATATATATGATAAAAGAAAACCTATTGATATTGTCGGATATACATCGTGCGGTGGTTGTCCGGGAGGCAATATTGAATATGCACCGGAAGAAATGATAAAAAACGGCGCAGAAACAATTCATTTCGTCACAGGACTTGTCGTTGGTTATCCTCCATGTCCTTATATTAAAGAATTTAAAAGCTATATTGAGAAGCGATTCAAAATAAAAGTAGTTATAGGAACACATCCAATCCCGCAAAAATACTATCTTATGCATAACATATTAAAAACATGGAAATCTAATGAGTGGAAAAAGTTAATAAAACCAACTTTATCAACTGAAGCTATTCGTAAGTCATATGATTAACTTATATTAAAAATTGAGAGTAAAAAAACTATGAGAATTGCAGTTACAGGAGGCAAAGGCGGGACAGGAAAATCAATGGTTGCCGTATCTCTGGTGGTTGAGTTTGCCCGGAATAATTTCACCATGCTGGTTGATGCTGACGTTGAATGTCCCAATGACCATCTGATGCTTTCGGCAAAAAGAAAAAAATATATTACCGTTTATCAACCCATCCCTAAATGGGATTTAGACAAGTGCGCCAAATGCGGCAGATGCGCTCAAATCTGCAAACAGAATGCCATAGTATTTGTAAAAGATAAATATCCGGTTTTTGTTAAAGATCTATGTATTGGTTGCAAAGCCTGTATAGTTGTCTGTCCTTACGGGGCTATCGCCGAAACCACAAAAGAGATCGGGATAATATATACCGGAAAAAATTACAATGTGAATTTAGTTACCGGTGAGCTGAAACTTGGCGAGCTTGCTTCAGGCGAGGTGGTTGCCGAGGTAAGGAAAAAAGCTGAAGAAATCAATGAAAAAATTAAGGCGGAGGTTATGCTCATAGATTCCGCTGCCGGAATCGGCTGTCCAGTGATTGCTTCGCTTGTCGGAACTGATTATATTGTGGCCGTAACAGAACCTACACCCTCGGCTCTTCATGATCTGAAAAGAGTATTGTATCTTGCCAATCATTTCGGTATTAAACACGGAATTGTAATAAATAAATTTGACCTTGAAAGAAACTTTTGTTTAAAAATCGAAGAATATGCAAAAAAAGCTAAAATCCCGATTCTTGGCAGAATTCCTTACAGAAAAGACTTTGTCGATGCGATGATTAAAATGAAACCGGCGGTTGTAATTTATCCGCAATATAAAAAATTATTCAAAGAAATTGCCAATAAAATGAGCAAAGAACAAGCATGAAGGAAAAAATTGCGTTAATTTCAATACTGGTCAATACGGTTTTGGCCGGAGGCAAGCTAACAGCAGGATTTATGTCAGGTTCCGCTTCCGTATTTGCCGAAGGTTTGCATTCGGGAATGGATATTTTGTCCTCAGCCATAAGTTATATAGGGATTAAGATATCCAAAAAACCGGTTGACGATGAGCATCCTTACGGACATTATAAATTCGAGGTTTTAGCCGGTCTGATAATTACAATTATTTTGCTTTTAACAGGCTTTTTTATTATCAGCGAATCTATAAATAACTTAAGAAATCCTTCTCCTGTAAGTATAGGTTATTTTGCTTTGGGTGTGATGCTTGTTTCTGCAATGATTAATGAAGTGATGGCGCGTTTAAAAATTTATACAGGCAAAAAAGAAAATTCAATCAGTCTTCTTTCGGATGGCTTCCACTGCCGAGTTGACGTTTTTGCTTCTCTGGCGGTTTTTGCCGGTCTTTTTCTGACAAATTATTGGATTTACGCCGATTCGCTATTGGCTTTATTAATCGGTTTATATATTATCAAAGGATCTTTTTCTTTGGGGAAAGAAGCGGTTGATTCTCTGCTTGATATTTCTGCAGGAAGTGAAACGGATGAAAAAATTAAATCAATTGCAAACTCTCAAGACATTGAAATTTCTTCTCTAAAAACGCAGAAAAAAGGGTCAGTAATTACTGCTAATTTGGAGATAGAATTACCTAGTAGTTTAAGTGTAGAGAAAGCTGCCGATATTTCCAATAAATTAAGAGAAAGTCTTATGAGAGCAATTGGTAATCTTTGCTATGTTGCTATTCAAATAAAAAGTCATGAAGTAGAAACCGGATTTTACAAACCAGGCTTAGGACAGGGAGTCAGCTGGCAAAAAAAAGGCAGGTTTAAAAAAGAAATTGAAGAAGCAGAAGGCCGGGGTCCGGGCGGATATTGTGTTTGTCCGAAATGTGGCTATAAAATTGAACATAAAAAAGGTATTCCCTGTTCATCTGTATCATGTTCTAATTGTAAAATTAATCTAGAGAGAAAATAGTTCGATAAACTCACTATAAATAATATGCCAAGACCAAGAATTCCAAGATGCTTGCGTTTTAAGCCAAATGTCTATTACTTTAAGCCTCAAGGAATTCCTCTTCGGGAACTTGAGGAAATAGTTTTACTGCCGGATGAGCTGGAAGCTTTGAAGTTGCACGAAATAGATGGACTTGAACAAATAGTAGCTGCAAAGAGAATGGAAATATCCCAGCCTACTTTTGCCAGAATTTTAGGCAGTGTACATAAAAAAATTGCCGAAGGGATCATTTCCGGAAAAGCTATCAGAATAGAACGGACCTCTTAATATCTGCAATACATTTGCATTAATCTATTGATATTTGCCTCTTTTTAGCTATAATATAATACAATTAAATTGCGTTAAATACATATGAACTTCGATTTGACACTTTCAAGCCTGCAAGATAAAGGATGCAGGATAACAAAAATAAGAAAAGAGGTTGTCAAAATTTTTTCCAGGACACAAAAACCCTTGTCAGCGAATGAATTAGAAAAATTGCTGCTTAAAGCCAAATTAACTGTAAATAAAGCAACCATCTATCGGGAATTACAGTTCTTCCTTCATAACAATTTCATCATAGAAGTATTTCTCTATCCGGATAAAATATCCTATGAATCTTCAGAATTAAAACATCACCATCATTTGATTTGTGACAGTTGCGGTAATATAGACAACATTACGAATTGTCTGATTGAGGAATTGGATGAGGATGTTTATAAGAAAAAGGGTTTTAAAATAAAAAGACACATGCTTGAATTTTATGGTACCTGTGCGGACTGTACAAAAAATTCGACGCATCGTTAAATATTTGAATATATATGAACTCTATAATCCATGTTCCTAATGATATATTAACCAGCCTAACACGAACGGTTATACACTTTGATAAGAAGTTGGAACATCTTGTTTCGGAAATGAAAAAGATACTACTGGTAGCGCAAAAACCGAAAGGAGTAGGACTTTCAGCAAATCAGATTGGTGAGCCATATAGTGTGTTTATTACCAAACCTACTACTAACTCAGAAATTTGTACATTTACAAATCCAAAAATAATTAAACAGGTAGATGAATCTCCAAAAAAAGACGAGGAAATAAAAGATGATGGGAAACTCGAAGGTTGCCTATCAATCCCGGATATTTGGGGTCATGTTCACCGTGCAAAAGAAATAACGCTGCAATATCAGGATATAAACGGGAAAAAATACGAAGAAACTATTACCGGATTTTTAGCCCAAATAGTCCAACATGAAACAGATCATATCAACGGTATTCTTTTCTCGGAGCGTGTGGTAGAGCAAAAAGGTAAATTTTTCCATTCCGCAACTATTAATGGAAAGAATGTACTAAAAGAAATAGTTTTATGAAAATGAAAGTATTACATACTGCCTTGCAGTATAAAGATGAAAAAAAAGCAGAAATATTTTTTGGTAAAGTTCTTGATTTAAAAAAGCAAAATGAATTTACACTGTCATCGAATTTCTCAGATTTTGTTTTCGGTATAAAAAAGGATATTAAAGTTATAGTGTATTCACAAAAAAATACAACATTTGAAATATTTATCGCTCCGAAGAAAGCCAAAAATATATTCGAGCATTTATGTATTCAAATAAGCAATAAAGAGGAGTTGATAAAAAGATGCAGGAAATACGGCATTAAAATGATATCTACGGAAAGAAATGGAAATAAATATTTATTTATAAGGGATTTTTCCGATTATCTGTATGAAATAAAAGAGAAGAATTAAATGTGGCGAAATGTCTTAATATTTATTTTGATTTTATTAGCTGGTATATTTTTGTATTTAAGATTAGATCGAGATAAAAGAATAAAAACAATAAGACAGATAAATTCAGATACTATGACAACAACATCAAAAACTGAAAACGAAAAATTATCAATAATTACTGTTTTTGATAATTACAGGGCTGACCCCCTTTTAAAAACCGGTTGGGGTTTTTCCTGTCTCATTCGCCGAATCCGCCCAATTGGCGAAAAAAGCGGATCTTTGAAAGAAGAAAACATTTTATTAGATACAGGAGCAGATAGCGACATTTTGCTCTCCAATATGAAAAAATTAAATATCATTCCGGAGACAATTGACTTTATTTTCATTTCCCATCTTCACGACGACCATATTGGCGGTCTTAATGGAATTCTGAAAATAAGACCAGACTTAACTGTATATAAGCCGGAATTATTTCCTAAGGAAAAAGAGATTATAGAAGATGTTTATACGACAGGATCATTGGGAAATGATATAAAAGAGCAGTCCTTAATAATCAAATCTGAAAAAGGACTAATAATAATCACCGGTTGCGCGCATCCGGGAATTGTAAATATATTGGAAAAAGCAAAAGAAATGTTTCCTTCCGAGAATATTTATCTAGTTTTAGGAGGATTTCATCTGGAAGATGAATTGTATCCTGAATTGAAAAGTATTATCAGCGACTTCAGAAAGTTAAATGTCCAAAAAGCGGCTCTATGCCATTGTTCGGGAGAAAGAACCAGAGAATTATTTAAAAAGGAATATGGAGACAATTATATAGAGAATGGTGTTGGAAAAGTAATTAACATAGAATAGAAAATGTGAAGCGAAATCCCGCATCAAGCTCTGCTTTGGTGCGGGAGAGCAGGAAAAATTATTGAAATTTCATAATAAAAAAAAGGAGGTGATAAGAATGGGTAGTCATCATCATAGTCATGACATAGACAGTCTTGATGAAAAAGGTAAAGATTTAGCGCGGGCAAGACAATCTCTAATTGAAGAGCTGGAAGCAATATCTCTTTATGAAGAAAGAGTTCAAGCAACCAGCGATGAGTCACTTAAGAAACTGCTTGATCACAATAGGGATGAAGAGAAAGAACACGCAGCCATGCTTACAGACTGGTTAAGAAAGAATGACCAGACTTTTGACAAAATGTTTTCCGAGCATGATTAAGAAGCAACTAAATGATAAGACGATGAAAATAATTGTCGGTTCGTCAAATCCGGTGAAGATTAAATGTGTGCGTAAAATATTCGCAAAGTATTTTGAAAAGATATCAGTAGAGGGAAAAAAAGTTGAGTCAAAAGTAGGCCGTCAGCCGGAATCGGAAGAAGAGACAATAAAAGGGGCAAGAAATCGAGCTAAAGGAATTCATACTACTGACAATCCGGATTTTGCCTTAGGAATTGAGGGTGGACTCGAACATATTAGGAAGAAATACTATGCTTATGCCTGGATATGTATAAGATCAAAAGATAGGAAAGAAAGCATGGGAAGAACAGCAAGCTATCCGCTTTCCTTTCGGATGATAGATATAATAAAAAAAGGCAAAGAACTCGGTGAGGCAAATGATATTGTTTTTAAAACTAAAAAAAGCAAGATAGGAAAAGGGGCAATCGGTTCCCTGTCAAAAGGATATCTTGACAGATCGGGTCTTTTGGAACAGGGAGTAATTTGTGCACTACTGCCGTTTATTAATAAGGATTTATATGATTAGTCGATGTTAAATATTATTAGTATTCTAGTAGATAACATTACCTTTACAGATGAACATTTTCTGGGGGAACCTGGATTATGTTATTGGATAGAAGCGGAAGGTAAGAAAATACTATTTGATTTGGGATTTTCAGATACCTACATTAGAAATGCCAAAAAATTAAAGATCAGCTTATCAAAGACTAATTACATAATTTTAAGTCATGGTCATAACGATCATACGGAAGGGTTAAAATTTTTTCCGTTTGCTTCTAAAAAAATACAACTAATATCCCATCCTGATTGTCTTTTACCGAAATATGTAAGTGGTGATCAATATATTGGATCACCATTAAATAAGGAAATAGTATCTGACAAATTTTCTTATATTCAATCAGAAAAACCATATTTTATAACTCCAAATATTGCTTTTTTAGGCAGGATAAAAGAAAAATATGATTTTGAAGAAAGAGAACCGATTGGTTTTATTATTAGAAATAATAAAAAAGAAAATGACTTATTGTTTGATGATTCTGCTTTGGCTATTAAAACGAAAAAAGGAGTAGTTATCATTACTGGTTGTTCTCATTCGGGGATCTGTAATATTGTTGCTTCCGTAAAAGAGATTTTTAAGGGAGAAAAAATCTATTCGATTATCGGCGGTTTTCATTTGAGAAAATCTAGCATGGAAAGATTAGAAGAAACAATGAAAGTACTAAAAAAGGAAGTTATGGGTCTTATTTATCCTGCTCATTGTACTGATTTTGGAGCAAAATGTTTTTTAGCGAAGCACCTGAAAACAGAGAAAGTGTATGTTAGTAAAAAAATTATATTTAATGAAAATTAAACAAATTATAATCTGGGGTTTTATCATTCTGACTTTTTTATCCTATTTTTATTTTCCTGTTTTTGCACAGGAAATGGATAATTCACAGACTAATTCTTCTTTTGAAGAGACTCTTGTGGGAAAAGTAGTTAAAGTGCTTGAAGAGAAAAAAATTGAAGTTGAGGGACAGGAACCAACTCAATACCAAAAGTTGGAAGTTCTGATAACAGAGGGTTCTTTGAAAGATAAAACAATTAATATTGAGGTTGGTGATATTGCAACTGTCAATCAGCAGAAATACCAGCCGGATGAAGAAGTAGTCATCACTTATACAAAAGGATTCGATAATGAAGATGTTTTTTATATTACTGATTATGTCAGGCATAAATCACTTGTTTGGTTATTTGTTATTTTTGTTATTCTTACAGTTGTTATTGGCAAATGGCGAGGTATAAGTTCTATTTTTGGAATGGGGCTTTCCTTTCTGGTCATATTCAAATATATTCTTCCCTCCATCTCGCAAGGTGCTGATCCGATAAATACGTCAATTATCGGTTCTCTGTTTATTATCCCCATAAGCTTTTATCTTTCTCACGGATTCAATAAAAAGACAACAGTTGCCGTAGTCGGTACCCTGATTGCCCTGGTAATCACAGGCTTGCTGGCGAAAACTTATATTGAAGTGGCCAGACTGACAGGTTTTGCATCTGAGGAAGCAGCTTTCTTACAGGTTGCCAAACAGGGAGTCATGAATATGAAGGGACTGCTTCTAGCGGGTATCATCATCGGTGTTTTAGGAGTGCTAGATGATATCACCATTTCCCAATCTGCCGTAGTATTTCAATTAAAGAAAACCAACCCTTCGATAAAACAGGGAGAACTATATAAAGCAGCCATGAATGTAGGACAAGATCATATCGCTTCCATGGTTAATACTCTGGTATTGGTTTACACAGGTGCAGCCCTACCGCTTTTTCTTTTGTTTATCAATAATCCCAAACCCTTCCACCAGACTATCAATTTCGAACCAGTTGCAGAGGAAATAGTAAGAACTCTCGTAGGTAGTATAGGTCTTATTTTAGCCGTACCAATTACTACTTTTATTGCATCATTTATTGCTCAGGGAGGTGAAAAAAATGAAAGTTCTTAAAATCGGTGCAGTCTGGTGTAACGGCTGTCTTATCATGCGTCCCCGCTGGCAGGAGATAGAAAAAGAAAATCCATGGCTTGAAACACATTACTTTGACTTTGATAATGATAAGGAAACAGTTGAGAAATATAAAATAGACAGCGGAGTGTTGCCAGTTTTTATCTTTCTTGATAAAAATGGTAAAGAATTTCTTCGCTTAAACGGAGAGGTAGAGAAAGCTACTCTTGTCAAAACAATATTGGAAAATAAGGAAAAATAATGAAACTGATTAAATTATTTGTAGGAGTATTAGTTACTCTTGTATTATTGTTTGTACTTATTAAACCAATAATAGCCCAAGAGAATAATGTAACGATTCATTTCTTCTGGGCAAATGGCTGTTCCCATTGTGCTAAAGAGAAAGTATTTCTGCAAAATCTAACAATAAAATATCCTCAAATAGTAGTGCAGGATTATGAAGTAACATCGAACCGCGAAAATGTATCACTTCTTCAAAAAGTAGGCAAGGAATTAAACGCTGATGTTTCAGGTGTTCCTTTTACTGTGATAGGAAAAGATTACATAGCAGGATATTATAATGATGAAACAACAGGTAGTGAGATCGAAGAAAAAGTGGAATGCGCTATAAGAGAAGGTTGCATTGATATCATTCAAGACATTAACTTGGAGACTGATATTTCAAATGATAAAGAATCAATAATTCCCCAAAGTCTGAATATTCCCATATTTGGCAGCATTTCAACAAAGAACCTGTCACTGCCAGCTTTTACCTTTGTGATTGCCTTTTTAGATGGGTTTAACCCCTGTGCCATGTGGGTTCTTCTATTCCTTATTTCCCTGCTTCTTGGCATGCATAATCGATTGAAGATGTTCGTCTTGGGTTTTTCTTTCATATTTGCATCAGCTATGGTGTATTTCCTCTTTTTATCCGCATGGCTTAATATTTTTCTTTTTTTGGGTTTCATCGCTTGGATAAGGATAGTAATAGGTATGGTTGCCTTGGGTGCCGGAGGGTTGAACTTAAAGGAATACCTTACCAATAAAACTGGAGGGTGCAAGGTAACCGGTGATGAAAAGCGAAGAAAGATATTTGACAGAATCAAAGACATAACCCAGAATAAACAATTTATCGTTGCGTTATTTGGAATAGTTCTTTTGGCTTTTGCAGTCAATCTGGTGGAACTTGTTTGTTCTGCAGGATTACCTGCAATTTATACCAAGGTACTGACAATGTCCAATCTTCCAACATGGCAGTATTATATATATCTCCTTTTCTATATCCTGATTTTCATGTTGGATGATATGTTCATATTTTTTACAGCCATGGTTACGCTTCATGCAGTTGGAATCCAAAGTAAATATGCAAGGGTTTCACATCTTATCGGAGGGATTATGATGTTTGTCATAGGATTATTGATGCTTTTTAAACCTGAACTTTTGATGTTTGGATAAAAACTAATATGGAAATAAATCTAACAACCATAGGAATTGCAAAAAATAAATATAGAGAAAAATATAGAGATTGGGAAGATACTGTCACAAAAATATATATCGATGAAAAATATCAGGATGGACTTTATAAGCTTGAAGAATTCTCCCATATCCAGGTGATCTTCTATTTACATAAGGTTAAGAATTACAGCATAAAACTTGTTCCACAGGGCAAGATTGGAATATTACCCGAGGTTGGTGTATTTGCCACCCGTACTCAATACAGACCAAGTCCTATTGGAGTTTCAATAGCGGAAGTGATTAATATCAAAGGAAATGTTATTACCGTCAAAGGGTTGGATGTATTGAACAACACTCCGATTATTGACATAAAACCATATATTCCTGATCACAAAAATATTAAATATAAAATCCCTTCTTGGGTTAAGAAACTTGAAGAAATAAACAAATGAGATATTTTTATCTGTAGATTTATTATTAATAGTATTTATTAAAGAAAGAACAATTTTATGGAACCAGTAAATCAAACCAGTCAGCCAGAAGCAGTATCCATGCCAAGAATTGGAGATAAAGCTCCGTCATTTAAAGCAGTTACCACACAGGGGGAGATAAACTTTCCCGACCAGTATAAAGGAAGCTGGGTAATTCTTTTTTCGCATCCGGCTGATTTTACACCGGTCTGTACGTCAGAGTTTATGACTTTTGCCAGCCGGGAAAAATTATTCTCAGATGCCAATTGTAAACTGGTTGGCCTCTCAGTTGATGGTTTGTACAGCCATATCGCTTGGCTTCGAACAATCAAGGAAAAAATTGAATACAAGGGAATGAAAAATGTGGAAGTGAAATTCCCCTTAATTGAGGATATCACTATGGAAGTGGCCAAAAAATACGGTATGATCCAGCCGGGAGAAAGCAATACCAAGGCGGTAAGGGCTGTATTTTTCATTGATCCCAAAGGAATAATAAGAGCTATTATTTATTACCCTCTGAGCATGGGCAGGAATTTTGACGAATTATATAGAGTAATAATTGGTTTACAGACAGCTGATGCTTTTCCCGTAGCCCTACCGGCAGATTGGCAGCCCGGTGATGATATCATTGTTCCGACAGCCGGATCATGTGGAGTAGCGAAACAAAGGATGGAGAATAAGAAAGAAATGAAATGCTACGACTGGTTTTTCTGTACCAAGAAGCTGGGAAAGCAGGAAATAGAAAAAAAGATAAAAAAACATAAATAAAACACAAATTATCAATCCCAATCAGGTTGATATGATTGCTGTTTAGGATACTATTCAAGCAATAATCTTATCGAAAAATTTACTTTGAAAAGGAGAGTTAAACATCTTTATGGAAAGACTTATTTTTATTATTACTGCCAATTTTTTGATTAGTCTTGCTTCTTTGATAGGTGTTTTTACTATTTCAATCAAAGAAAAAATATTATCAAAATTTCTTCTATCTCTTATTTCCCTTTCTGCTGGTGCTTTGATGGGGGGTGCTTTTCTTCATCTTTTACCTGAGGCTTCTGAAAAACTTAATAGCGGGAATATGTATCAAATAGTTTTATTTTCCTTTATTCTGTTTTTTTTAATAGAGAAACTACTTCATTGGCGTCATTGTCATAAAAAGAACTGCGATGTTCATACGTTTGGATATATGAATTTATTTGGCGATGCTGTTCACAATTTCATAGATGGTTTGGTTATCGCAGCTACATTTTTAACGGATATAAGGTTGGGTATTATAACAAGCTTTGCCATTGCCTTACATGAAATTCCACAGGAAATTGGTGATTTTGGTGTACTTCTATATTCAGGATTTAGTCGAAAAAAAGCTCTTTTTGCAAACTTTTTAGTGGCATTAACCGCAGTTTTTGGAGGTATTATCGGATATTTTCTTTCTTTTCAAATTGAAAATATGACCTCATACTTGCTTCCTTTTACTGCAGGAGGATTTATCTACATTGCCGCTTCAGATCTAATGCCTGAGATAAGAAAAGAGACAAGTCTTAGAAAATCCATGCTATCTTTTGGCGTATTTCTTGTTGGTATTGCCATTATGTTTTTAGTCAAGTTTATTGGTCATGAATAGAATATTTCAATATAAAAAATAATAAGATGGATAACTTTCCATTAATTAATTTAGAAAATGGTCAAAAAGGGGTTATTATCTCAATAGCCGGAGGTTTTAGAGCAACAAAAAGGCTAGCTGACTTGGGACTGACTCCGGATACTGTAGTTGAAGTTTTGAAAAAAGCGCCATTTTCCGGTCCTTTGCTGATTAAGGTTCGCGGTTCTAATTTGATTTTAGGCAAAGGACTGGCAGCAAAAGTTTTCGTGAGATTAAAATGAAAAATGGAAAAAAATTAAAGATTGTTTTAGCTGGCCAAGCCAATGTCGGGAAATCTGTTATTTTTAATTATCTTACCGGTCTTCACCAGCATATAGGCAACTGGCCGGGAAAAACCGTAGAGAAGGCAGAAGGGACTCTTTTTTACAAAGGCTATACAATCGATGTTTTTGACTTGCCGGGAATTTACGCTTTAACCACTTATTCTTTGGAGGAAATAGTTTCCAGAGACTACATCGCCTTACAAAAGCCTGATTTTGTAGTGAATGTAGTAGATAGCACTAATCTTGAAAGAAATCTGCTTTTCACCCTGCAGCTTTTAGAACTGGAAAGACCAGTAATTTTGGCCTTAAATATGGTCAATTTACTGAAAGAAAAGGGCATAGAGATTAATACCCAAAAACTCCAGGAGTTATTACAGATTCCTGTCATACCGGTGGCGGCAATTTACGGCAAGGGTATCACAGAAGTTGTAGATCGTGGAATAGAACTGATTAAAAGCAACACAAAAGAGACAACTTGTGAATGTAAGCTAAAATTTGGAAAAGAGGTTGAGGAGCGGATTGAACAATTGATTAGGGTTTTAAAAGATGTTGATTTATCTTATCCCAAAAGGTGGTTAGCCATTAAACTTTTAGAAAAAGATAAAGAGATAGAAAAATTAGTTAAAGACAAAGAAATACTCACGAATGTTGAAAAATTAACTTCCGAACTGGAAGAAATTCATGGTCATGATTCTTCAGTAGTAATTGCCAATGAGAGATGTTATTTAGCCTCTCTAATCATAAAACAAACAGTGAAAATCACTAAACCAGCAAAAATAGGCCTTAACGTAAGGTTAGATAGTTTAACTTCAGATAGAATTTTGGGTTATCCGGTAATGATTGGCATTTTAGCTTTAATGTATTTAACTATTTTTACGTTTGGCAGTTGGTTTTCGTCTTTCCTGGAAGAATTGACTTCCGGCTGGCAAATCCTTTGGGAAAATATTTTCGGTAATTCATTTTTTACTTCTTTAGGCTGGTCAACTATCGAATCAGCCCTTGCCTTAATTCAGATTGCCCTGCCTTATATTATCCCTTTTTATTTCCTTTTGTTTTTATTGGAAGACTGGGGATACCTGGCTCGGGTTGCATACCTGACGGATAATTTGATGCACAAGCTTGGAGTTCATGGAAAAGCTTGCATCCCCTTGATGCTTGGTTTTGGCTGCAATATTCCTGGTTGTCTTTCCTGCCGGATTATGGAAACAGAAAGAGAAAGATTTCTGACTGCCTTTTTAACTACTTTAATTCCTTGTTCTGCTGTAACCGTTATTATTATGGGATTGGTGGGAAAGTTTTTAGGTGTCGGTTGGGCGTTTGGTCTTTATTTGTTTAATATTTTAATTATCTTAATAGTAGGAAAATTAGCCTCAAAAATTCTACCGGGAGAACCCACAGAACTTATTATGGAAATGCCTGATTATAGACTGCCTAACCTTCGGACCATAATTCTTCAAACTTGGTTTAGATTAAAAGAATTTATCTTTCTTGCCGGGCCGTTGGTGGTAATTTCAGGGGTAGTTATTAAAGGAATTCATCTGGCTGGATGGTTGGAAGCGACTGCCAGTTTTTTAAGCCCGATTACCGTAAAATGGCTGGATTTGCCGGCTATAACAGGAGTTTTACTTATCTTTGGCATTTTGAGAAAAGAATTGATTTTAGTGATGCTGGCAACCCTTTTGGGAACAACGAATTTTGTTTCCATTTTAACTCCGGTTCAGATGTTGACCTTGAGTATACTTTCTATGTTCTACATTCCTTGCGTTGCCACAATCGCTGTCCTTTTGAGAGAATTTGGCTGGAAAAAGACACTGGGCATTTGTATTTTTGAAATATTCTTTGCCATTAGTCTTGCAGGTACTGTTTCAAGAATTTTGCCTGTATTTCTTTAGATATTAAGAGGATTTTCTTTGAAAAAATTCCAATATCTTTGTCTTTCTTCCCTCGGGAGTTAAACTGCTTATAATTCCAGGTCCTCCAATACATCCTCCGGGACAATTTAAGATATCGAGCAGTCTGATTTTTGGATTTGTATCAAATTCTTTTATTGCTTGTATATTATTCTGAGTCCCTGAAACGATTTTTATCTCACCTTCCTGCATTTGGTCTGTCAATCCGCTGCTGTGGGATAGTCCTCCATCAAGCGCATACATCCTAGTCAATCCTGTTTCTGAAATATCAAATTTATCATCAGGGTTAGTCTCCTCCGAAATATTAAAATGCCCTAAAATCTGTTTTAACTCGGTATAAGTAATTACAAGTATATTCAGATCAGGCACATCTTCTATTGCCTCAAGTTTCTTGACGATACAGGGTCCGATAAAAACAGGCTTGTATCCGGGGTATTTTTCGATGACAATCTTGGCTGTAGCCATCATTGGAGAATCAACGCCGTGCGAGAGATATTTTTCGTATTGAGGCATTTGTTTCCGTATCATACGAACGACCGTAGGACAAGGACTAGTGATATAACGGGCGTCAGGATTTTCTTTTAAAAGTCGCAGTAGCTGTTCATTTGTCTTTTTGGCTCCTACTGCTACCTCAACAGTATAAGAAAAGCCCAGTTTTTTAAGCATTGTGATTATTGTTGGATAGGAAAAAACAATAGGAAAAGAAGGAGCCATCATAGCTGCCAGTTTTTCCTTTTTATTGATAAGTTCGATTAGTGTATTTACTTCGTTCATCTGACTTCTTTCCTAAGAGTCTTGATAATGAAGTAGGATAAAAAACCTCCCGTGCAGGTAGTAACCAGTTGTATCATACCCATTGAGGTGACAAACATTTTTGGAACGATATGTAATTGGTAGTATATATTTGCAGCGATAAAAAGAAGAAAGTATTTTGATAGCGCAGAGGCAAATACTCTCAATGTATATTTCTGCTGTCTAGCAAGAGAGAAGACGCCGGCTTGCAAATAGTTTCCTAACCAGATGAAAGGAAGAAAATATACCAGAAAAATTGTCTGCGGATCAAACAACACTCCATGGGTAATTGCTCCTAAGCTTGGAAGAAAAAGAATGGGATATAAAGATTTTCTGTCCAGTTTTTCCGAAGCTGTAAAGATCAGGGCGTTTACTATCGTTCCTGTAAGAAATTGAGGTCGGGCAATTATAAAAGGAATTGCATATCCCAGAATATAAATAACCAGATTCAATCTTAAGGCAAGGTATTTCTGGAGATTTAAAACAAGCATTTTCATATATTTTTTTACTAAATTAATTGAAGGTGGGACATAATTCCCACCAGTACCTTAACAACTTGCAATAGACGAATATCACCCCCTAAACTCTAATTGTAGGCAGAGAA
>PFMK01000009.1:0-5232 GCA_002785215.1 Candidatus Gottesmanbacteria bacterium CG_4_10_14_0_8_um_filter_37_24
ATTGGTGGGATGATATTTTCTAAGAGGCAAGTTTCACCTCTCCCCCTGATATTTTCTTAAGGAAGGAATGAGAATAGAGATGAGGGAAGTGGCGAGAAGTGTACCGACTCCCCCAATAACCACAGACAAAGGTGCCCCGGTAAGCGCTGCTAAAAATCCGGCTTCTGCTTCACCAAGTTGCGGTCCTCCCATGAAGAAAACCATGTTTACCGCCACCATCCTTCCTCTCAAATGGTCGGGCGTGATGAGCTGTCTCATCGTATTTCGAATAATAGTGCTTACCGCATCTCCGGCTCCTGCAATAAACAGAAAAATAAGAGAGAGGTAGAATGATCTGGAAAGACCAAAAAGTATGGTAGCCAGGCCATAACATAAAATTGCTGCAATCAGAATTCTGCCCTGGTGTTTTATGTTTTTTACCGAAGATATGCCAATTCCTGCCGTGACAGCGCCCACTGATGAGGCAGCATAAAGTAGACCCAAGCCCTTTGGCCCGACGTTAAGGATATCTTTGGCAAAGACAGGCAAAAGGACGGTGGCGCTTGCAAAGAAAGTGGCAAAAAAATCTAAAAGCATGGTGGAATAAATGATAGGAGTTTTGAAAACAAAAGAAAGTCCGGTTTTAAGTGAGGAGAGGCTCCATGAAACTTTATTGTTAACCAAGGCTTTCGTGTCTCTGATTGCCATAAGGGCAAAAATAACTCCCAGGAAAGAAACGGCATTAATAAGGTAAACACTGCCGATTCCTAAGTATGCTATAACAAACCCGGAGATACTCGGACCTAATACAATCGCGGTTTGGAAGACAAGAACATTTAAGCTTACGGCATTTAAAAAGTCTTTGGCTGGCACAAGGGATGTTATATATGATTGCCTGGTTGGGGTGTCAAAAACCCCGGCAAGAGAATTCAGACCGATGAGAAGATAGATAAGGAGGGGAGAAACATTTTTGGTTTTGGTAAAGGTGGTGAATGCCAGGGCGAGAGAAAATACCATCATCAGGATTTGGGTTACCATGATTATTTTTTTCCGGTCTATTTTGTCAGCCGCAATACCTGCTACAGGGGCAAGAGTTATAACGGGTAAAAATCTGGAGAGTCCTATGATCCCTAAAGAAAATGCAGAACCGGTAAGCGTGTATATCTGCCAGGCCACAGCTACAGCCTGCATTTCCGATCCGATTCTGGAGATAAGATATCCACCGGTAAATAGGCGGTAGTTTTTATGTTTCAAAGACGAAAAAGGATGTGAAATTTTATGGGCCATAGTTGTTAGTCTTCAGTAATCGATTTTTTCATAGAGAACGCTTTTTGGTAAATTCTCAATCTTTCCATCTTCATATTATAACTGAAAACTGATCACTGATAACTAACAACCAACAACCTTTCTATCCGATAATTATTGCTGTTGTATTAATCTGTCATAGACTTCTGACAACTGAATAAGGCTTTATCATATATAACCCTTGACATATTTCATATCCTATAATATAATGCACGAAAATTATGACAAGACTTGTAGAGACTCTATTAAAACCACAATTTTTTAGTGTTACAGATCAACCTGATTTCGATAATGCCGCAGTTTATTTGGGCGAAGAGCCTTCAAGACTTCTTCCGGGAAGATCCAGTTTTGTGGCGGAATCAAGTCCTTCCCGGATGCTACCAGCCAGGTCATTATATCTTCATGAAGATGATAAAGTTCATAACGTAAATACGGGATCAG
Organism: Candidatus Gottesmanbacteria bacterium CG_4_10_14_0_8_um_filter_37_24; assembly: GCA_002785215.1. GTDB lineage: Bacteria > Patescibacteriota > Microgenomatia > 2-02-FULL-39-11 > 2-02-FULL-39-11 > CG1-02-37-22. The sequence goes on from PFMK01000009.1 coordinate 1,726, forward strand.
CAGCGAGGCCTCAAAGTGTTCCCATAGAAGGGCAACCGGCAGGTAAAACACAAGTAGATGTGTCAATAACAGATGAAAATACCGCTAAAAAAGAAGCGCCTGATCATGAAAGACAAAAGGGAAATGGAGGAGATCAAAAAAATGAAACCAAAGTTAGAATTCAACATACGCTTAGACCTGTTGATGTACATATCCATCCGGAAGTAGATAGACATATTAGTGATTTTACCCGAGAAGATATGGGTAGAAGCAGTAAAAACATCTCCGGACCACTTTCTTCAATTTATACCTCTTTAACCACTCTTGGTAAATATAGTTCCAATATCGGATCTGCCTTTTCCGCAGGAGTAGGTGCTGCGGTTATAACTCCGGTTGTTGATGGATTTAACTGGGCAATTGGCAGGACGAAAAGTGCCGGAAGTTATCTGTCCGGTATTTTTCAAAGACCGGCAAGGATGGGAATTATAGACAGAATCAGGTGGACATTAAACGCGCCTTCCAGATGGCTGAATTCAGGTAAAATTTCTAGTAATCCCAGTTTAGATAGGGCAAGAGAATTTGCTACTCATCCGGAATCAATGGATAGAATATCCAGTGGAGAATTGGAAAAATTATACGCCAGAAGTACACACGCCTCAGCTCTTGCAGATTCTATGGTTGGTTCGACACTTCCTGATAGGAGATATTGGGGTAATAAGATAAATGAAGCATTGGTCAGACACAGTGAAGGAGCCCGCGCGGCTAGTGCTATTTACCAAGAATTGGACAGAAGATATCGTTATGAATATCCTTTAACTGAAGAAGGGAATAGGGATTTTGCTTTCAGGATGTTGAGATTGAAAGAGGAAAGCAGACAGAGAGTAAAATTAATGGATCAACTGGCTCATGCCGGATATATAGTCCGTAATGCAGTTGGTACAGGGATTACAGCCTTCGGGTTAACAATAATTCCCGGAATAATTAACGGAGTAAGAGGCTGGATTGGCCAGAGAGTTGCTGATATCAGTTCCTGGTGGCAAGATCCGGCAGTCCAAGGCAACTTAGTAAATCATCGGGATTTTCTGGCTGCAAAAATTGATGCTTTTTGGAATTCGGTTAAGTCCAGCGGAGTTTACAAATGGATTGGTGATAAAGCAGGTTACATACTGGGAATTTTTGCCAACAGGCCGACTGTTGGATAAATAAATATGGAACTATTATTAATGTGAACCTATAGTACTTGACAAAGAGTTAATATTAGTTTATAATCCGGAAACTTTATAAATCTTTTCTGCCCGAACCTAAAAATTATATGATAAAAAATAAATTGGTCCAGGCTTTTTTTATAGCCGTTATAACTTATACTTTCTTAATATCAGTTCAATCAGCTCAAGCAAGCGGGGGATGTGTGCCGGTATACGGCGGAGGAGTATCATGCCCCAAACAAGGAGAAGTTCTTGTCGATAAAAAGGTACGAAATCCGGCTACAGGATTTTATGTAGACAATTTGGGACCCAGTGACCCCAAATACAGACCACAGCAAATTGTTTCATTCCAAATCTCGGTAAAAAATCCCGGAGAAACTGCAATAGATAAAATTACCGTGACAGATACTTTACCCAAATTCCTTGATTATATGTCCGGGCCGGGTACATATGACGGCGCCAACGGTAAACTCAACTGGGAAGTGAGTAATCTGGCAGGAGGAGATACCCAAGTCTTTGAAGTTAAGGGAAGAATATCACATCAAGCAAAGCTGCCGGTGGATAGGAACGTCATATGTCCGACGAATGAACTTGCTCAGCCTATAAATATAGTAGACGTATCAGCATCAAACGGCCAAACAGACAGGGACGAGGCCAGATACTGTATAGAAAAAGAAGTAATTGTTCCCAAGGTACCTGAAGCAGGACCGGAAAATTGGTTGATTTCAATTACAGGTTTGATTACATCACTTGGAATTGGGTTGAAGCTGAGGAAAAGCAAATCCAGCTGAAAAAGTATAACCTGGCAGACGATAAGCCAGGAGAAAATAGATCCTCTTGACTTATTATCTGCCAGATAAGATGGGAGGATTTTTTATGAGAAAGTTGACGATACGCGTTTAGCGGGAGTTTACTCTCTCAAATCCGCCGAAGCTTTATGCGAAGGCGGATGATGTCAGGAATAACGGAATTAATATCTAAAAATTGCACTTTGAAAAATAACAAAGGAATAATACGTTCCAGGATGATGCAATTATGGAGTAAGAATCTGTTCCAGTTTGTGAATTCTATTTTCACAATCTTCGATTTGACTCTTGTTTCCTGATTGCGCAGTTTGTTCTTCGCGGACCGTTTTGAGTTCTTTGAGAACCTTATCAAGACGGGTAATAATTTCGTCTTTGAACTTGATTACTTCATTTTCGAAGTGGTTCCTTACCTGAGAGAATCCTATCTGGAAGGAGTCATCAAAAAGCTCTTTAATGAGTTTGATGTCAGATTTAGATAGCATAATGATACAAATGATACTTTGTGAAAATTCATGTGTCAATTAGTGTTTTAAAAAACTTGTTTATTGAAAATTTATGTAGTTTGTATTCAGAACCAAGTTTCGATAGTAGTCGGAATTTGTTTCCGGGTATAAATACTCGGATCAGTTGATCTCAGACTGAAAACCAATTTAGCGGTTTATAAGTCGGAATTTGACTGAAATTTTCTTCGCGAGTTCAGGACACTCTTGAATTAGTTGGAGTTTCCCCTGAGCTTGCCGAAGATTTATCCTCCGAAGCTTTATGCAAAGGAGGAGCACTTTAACAAACGATAACCTAAGTAAAAGTAAATAAATACATATACCTTCTTTGGGTTAAGGAAAGGTGACGCTCCGTGATAGTAGGGCGAATATTGGGAATATCCTTCGGTAAGCGATGGATGTTTTCAGTACTCGCTCTGCTATAAAATACGGGGTTTGTCCACCTCGGCCGTAATATAAAAAACACGGAAAAACAAACGGCAAAAAAGGTCGTGTTGAGAAATCTGAGCTTCTCTATGAAAAAACACGATCGAGGCAACCTTGTTCTTTGCTGAAGAGTTAAGTACCCCAAGTATGGGTGCTAACTTCATGAAGTAAGCAGAAGGATGACAAGGTCAATCCAGATATCCCCGCCTTTAAGACCAATCGCGGGTCAAAGGCTCAGTCTCTCAGAGGACTGAAAAAGGGAAAATACCTGAGGAGGTAATACACCATGGAAACGCGAAAGTGGATTCTCGTATTGATGACGGTCTTGGCAGCGCTTGCGCTGACTGCGGTGACCGTCATGGCGACCCCAGCCGGCCCGGCCCTCATGGAGGGGATTGTCTACAACATCCCCACCGGATACGGCTTGGCTGTGAGGGACGCGCCCAATGGTGTCAAGATTGTTGTCGCTGGGAAAGAGGAACAGAGGAGCAACAACGATCAAGTCACCATCTACGGGATCGTCTCTAAGGATGGAGACCTGTGGGCGATGGTCGGCGACAACCAGTGGGTGAAGATGACCTATGTCAGGGT
>PFMK01000009.1:5279-6161 GCA_002785215.1 Candidatus Gottesmanbacteria bacterium CG_4_10_14_0_8_um_filter_37_24
CGGCCCCCAAGCCCGCGGCGCTCGCGCCTGCGCAGAGCGTTATTACTCGCACACTCGACCTGTCGTTCGGCAACATGAACACAATGTGCCCGACGGACGACCAGATGCAAGCAATGTTGCAACTCGATCGCAACAAGGTCAAGCCGGTCAAGACGGGCAACAAGGACATTCCGTGGGATACGTGCAAGTGGACGTTGCAGATGGTAGGCGTTTTCAACGCACATTACAACCTGACGATGCCAAAGGGATGGCAGTTCACCGTTACGATGAATGACGCTGGTCAGACGGTGGCTGTCTTCTACGGCGACGACGGGCTCATGAAGGATGTGCTTGGCGCGACTATCCGCTACAGACCTGCATACCAGACTGATGAGACCTTGTGGGTGAACAACCCTTGCGGTCCAGATGGCCTGCTCGTGCGGGAGTACAACTTCGGTCAAAGCGAGGAGAGGGGTACCCTGACCTATCCAACCGTACCTGGCAACATCTCCTGCGCTGGTTTCACGATGCCTTCACTGGCCCCAGTTGCAGTCTCGTCAAGCACGGACAACAGCAATCCCAAGTGCCCCAAGAACGCCACCGAGACGGCTAACTTGCTCGGCGGCAAGGCTGAGAACTGGAAGGACTTGGGACTGGACGTCGGTCGTGACTTTCGGAAGTGGAGCTTCAGCTCCCTGGATTTTACGACGCTGACGTACCCCGGGTGGGGTTCCTTCGACCACTGGAAGATGGGCAATGGCTACAAGGCCAACATCACCGGTGCGAAGGACGGCACGTTCAACTGCACGAAATAACGTGCCCTAGACCCGAAGGGGGTCGTGGACCGCCAAGAGTTGGTGGATTTACTGGAGAGTGCATCGCACTACTCACCCAATCTTTTCC
>PFMK01000009.1:6194-7054 GCA_002785215.1 Candidatus Gottesmanbacteria bacterium CG_4_10_14_0_8_um_filter_37_24
CAGCGGTTTACGACCCCCGGAGGGTGAAGTCTGGCAGCTTGGGGAATATACAAATTCCCTAGGTGCGTCAGGCACCGGGCGGGAGCCTCCTTCCCATACCCTGAGGGTTACCTGATTCAGCGTAAGCTGGATTTCAAAACATCCCTTGTGTGAGTCGAAGGTTAATCTCGTCCCAGTGCACGACGCATACAAAAGTATGCCAGAAAGTAGTGGTAGCCCACTTAAATTTGCCCAAAAGGCGAAAGCTACCGGAATGGCGAAAAAAGTAGTTTGAGAAACTATAGTGCGTTCGCGCATTATTTTGTGGCTCTTGCCACTTTTCTCGCAGTTTCTGCTTAGGTTATCGTTATTCCCTTGATCTCAAAGATTTTTGAGGTCAGAGGAATATCAGTTTATTACAAAAATATAAACAATGAAAAAACTAATACAACAATACAATCATCAGGACAATCTGATTGTTATCTCTCTTTATCCGAAAAGGGGAGAGATTTACTCTGCAGGAATAAGCGGAGTAGCTTCTTATGCGAAAAATGTGGCGAAAAACATGAATAGGAAAGTGGTGGTATTGGCTGATATACTGGGTAAGAAGGAATTATATGAAGAAGAAAATGTATTGGTTTACCGTTGTTTCAAAGGAAATACTCCTTTTATGTGGATTACTCTTGTGAAAACTCTTTTGCAGTTTCCAAGCATCAAAAATATCCTTATTCAGCTCGATTTTGCAGTCTATGGAGGAATACGTACTACCGCTTGCGTGCTTCCTTTTCTGGCGGTACTCAAAATTCTGGGATACAAGACTTCCGTCACCATGCACCATGTGGTTTTGGATGTATTCAAGCTGAAAGGCCATGTAGGATTGG
>PFMK01000009.1:7065-7811 GCA_002785215.1 Candidatus Gottesmanbacteria bacterium CG_4_10_14_0_8_um_filter_37_24
TAAAAGGATTTGTCTATAACGTTATTTTTCATCTGTTTTATTTCTTTCTAGGACTTTTGGCAAAGCAGATTATTGTCCTTGAAGAAGTGCTGAAAAATAAACTAAGCAGGTTAACTTCTGAAAACAAAATCATTACCATATCTCACGGTGTTGATGATAAATTGCAATCAATATCAAAAGATATAGCCAGAAAACGCCTTGGTATAGGTAAAAGGGAATATGCAGTCTTGTTTTTTGGATTTATAAACTGGTTTAAGGGTGCTGACTGCTTTGTGGACTCATATAAAACAACTGGTAAATTCTTAGGCAGGAAAGCAAGGTTTATTCTTGCCGGAGGGAAAAGCCCGACGATGAAGGATAAGCCTTTCTACCAGAAGTTTTATAAAGAAGTGACAGATAATATCAAAACTTCAAAAAGGATAGAAATGACGGGATATGTACCGCAGAATAAAATCGCTTCCTATTTCAGCGCCTGTGATCTGGTGGTCTTGCCATACCGCCATCTTATGACAGCATCAGGGGTATTGTCTTTGGTTTTTTCCTACAGGAAACCTTTTATCGTATCTGAAAATCTGGGCGAAATGTTCCAGTCTCCCGACCTTTCCGAGGCGATGAAATACGCAGGTCTTAAAACATCTGATCTGGTTTTTAAGCTCGACAGGAAATCATGTCTTTCTGTGACAGAAAATGTCCTTGCCGATGGTCTCAAACCCAAGATGGTGAAAATGGCTGAAATCGTGAGGGAT
>PFMK01000009.1:7849-10339 GCA_002785215.1 Candidatus Gottesmanbacteria bacterium CG_4_10_14_0_8_um_filter_37_24
TCACCATATCAAAAAAAGTGGCATTAAGTTATGCTAAGGGCTAGTTCGTCACGTGTAGCGGGACGATTACAGCCCTTTATGCCGTACGCTCAATATAAAGGAAATATTGAATATGTTATTAGTTTACGGCCTAAATAAAAATGACAAACAAAATATCATGGATTATTTTTGGAGCAATAACTGTATTTCTTTTTATCTTCCTGCAGTTTTTTGTTCGGATCAAGCCCGCAGGGGATATGGTGGAATATTACGGAATAACTGAAACCTTGATAAACCACTTGGGACTCGATTTGACTGATGTTGATAAAAAAAGCCTTGAAAGACAACTTAATCCTGGACAGTTTAATGATCCCAATTATTATATAGAAGGAATAGACGGGAAAAAATATCCGGGGCATTTTATTTTATATTCCATATTAGCTACACCTGTCAGGGTAGTATTGAAAACTCTTAATTTGGACCAGCTGAAAACTTTGGTTTTTACCAATCTTATTATTCTCACTTTTACTGTTTTTTATATCCTGAAAAACTTCTTAAAATCAGGATTCAAAAGGATTGTTTTTCTAAGTCTAATATATTTATCACCTTTAATTTCATTTATCATCTGGCCGGGACCTGATCTATTTTATGTCTGCTTTCTGATGCTTTCTGTTTTTCTTTTTTTTAAAAAGTCGTATTTTTCTGCTTCATTTCTATCCGCAATCGCTTCGTGGCACAGCCAACCATTAATTGTTATATCACTGTTTTATCTTTTATATCACATAGCAGTAAATTTCATCACTTCAGACACTGAAAAAAAATATTTTAAATTTATGCAGAAGGTATTCTTTCAATGTTTATTAATCTTGATTATGCTCTCCGTTCCTTATATCTATAACCTTGCTGTAATTGGAGTACTTACTCCATGGACAATATTTCATGAGGGTTGGACTACTGTCTATGGGTTTGGACTGCATAATCTTTCATTAAAAAAGTTGTTTGAACAGTTTTTTGACCTGAATATGGGACTGTTTTTCTATGCACCGCTTATTCTTTTAGCTGGAATATATTTTATGTTTAAGTCGGTAATATTCGATAAAAAGATATACCTTCTGCTTGTTGTCCTTATTGCCACTGCTTTTATGTACCAGACTAATCCTTCATGGCATTTTGGGACTGCTGGCTACGGACCCACCAGACATATACTTTTTGTTATGCCTTTTTTGATATATTTTTTACTCGAGTACTTTCAAAAGGGAAAAAAGCAGAATATAATTTTAGGCGCAATTATCATCTCTCAAATTTTTGTATTGGGGGTAAACGGGTTTATCTATCCTGATTTTGAAAATAGCCTAAAAAATACTCCATATGCCAAATTTGTACTTGAAAAATTTCCGTCTTTATATAATCCGACTCCCGAAATATTTGTCGACAGGACAAACCATACGGATTTGAAGATTCCTTCAACTGCTATGTATAAAATTGGAAATAAATGCATAAAAGCGTATGTACTAGTGCATGATGTTGAAAACGTCAGCAAAGAATGCGGATGGATTCCAGAAAAGTATCTGGCTAAATTGTATAATCCATATCTAAAAAAAACCAGTACTTCAAGGCAGGTTTGGACGATTGAAGCGACTTTTTGGCCGGACTCTGAAAGCTGTGAAGAAAGGTTCACCCAGTCTGTCAATAAGCCATATATTTGCTTGAAGACAATAGATGAGGTGATAAAATATACTGGTATTATAGACAGAGGAAGAATCGGATTGGTTGAAAACTACTTATATCCCGGGATATGGAGGATGAGGAGAGGTGTGCCAGTTTTAATTAGTATCCCGGCAGGATATATCGTCAATCATTATTCATTTGAAGGTGTTTATGTGGATTTTTAAGAAGATAGTAAATGCTAAGAATTTACCTCTATTATTGTTCCATGCCATATTTTCCTATATAGCTTTTGTTAACTTCCCAGCAGGGAAATTTTTTATAGGATGGGATGCCCTTAGTCCAGAATTTAATCTCTCTCTTAATTTCCAAAGGTCTATTTTTGCCTCATGGCAGGAAAATTACGGTTTAGGAGCTCTAACCGGACATGGATTTGCTACCCAGCTTCCGCACACAATGATAATTAGTCTTTTGTCTTTTTTGTTGCCCCTTTGGTCAATAAGGCCTGTTTTCATCTTTCTTTGCTTGTATCTAGGGGGCTTGGGGATGTATTTTTTCACAAGGCTTCTTCTTTATAAGATTACTTTCGAGGAATATCAGAGGAAATTCCTGATCACTACAGAATATATATGTTTGCTTACTGCACTCCTTTATATTACAAGTCTTGCTACAGTTCAAATGTTTTATCTCCCTCTTGAGGCTTTTATTGTCCATTTCACTGCACTACCGTGGTTGTTCTGGATCATCATCAGGCTTGTTGGTAAAACAAACAAGATAAACATTGTCCTTTTTTTTGTTATCAATTTTTTTTCATCAATTCAGGGATTTATCCCTTCATTATTTGTG
>PFMK01000105.1 GCA_002785215.1 Candidatus Gottesmanbacteria bacterium CG_4_10_14_0_8_um_filter_37_24
TTCGACAAGCTCAGGATTCGCTCAGGGTATCCGCAATATCGCATTCATCCACGAGTTTACACTCGTGGTTTTCTGCGAAGGCGGATAAAAAAAGCCAAGTCTTCAATAAATTGAATTAATCTGGAAGGAACAATTTCTGAAACCGGACTTATGGCAAAGACAATTACCAGGGAATCTTCCAGATACTATGCCAGTGACAATCGGCATTTCCAAACAGCCTGGCAGCGTTGAAGAAATTTGTTCCTGTAAGATAGAGAGATAAATACTATGGTTATAGAGAAGATTGTTTTAAATCTACAGCAGTTTATAGAAATAATAATTATTACTCTGATATATTTTGACTAATCCATTTTGTCTGGTGAAATCAGAAGGAATTTCCACATCTGATAACACATAAGCGATACGATATTCAGCTATCATCTCCCTTATCTTGCCCCCACTCCCGAAGCTGAAAAACAGATCCATGTCTTTCCTTTTATTTTCCGCCTCATAAGTCATCATCGGATGGCCGGCTACCACTCTTCTTCCCGTCATGGCGGGAATCATAGTGCTTATGGAATAAGGAGCAAGGACAACGCTGTCCTTTGGAGTGGTTTCTTCAATTTTTTTAAAAGTCCGGATTAGGGAAACCGGTATATATACCCTTTTATCATTCATATTTTGCCTGACATACCCCAAGTGTTCCTGCCAACTGGCAAAAAGCCCTATGGAATAATAAACAAGCAGTGTAAAAACTATTGCGGAAATTGTGAACTTCTCCATTTTCCGGTTTCCGGAAGAAATATATTTTGCCATGATCCATATACCCTGAGTTGCGCCTATCCCCAAAGGAATAAACTGGTAACCCTCCAAAAATCTGATATTGCTAAGAGGAAGGATTCTGCCCGCGATAAACAACATGAAGTATCCTGCTCCTACCCAGATGACCATAAGCCTGCCCACACTTCCTCTTCTTAAAAGCCACCAGATAGCAGGTATGAAAAAAATCAGATTGGGTCCCTGGCTTTGGATATATGAAAGTAAAGGAATTTGGTACTGGACTTTTTCCCAAGCTATGTAACTATTCCATGGGAAAACCCCAAGTTGGATAAACCGGTGATAAAGAACGGTAAAAGCAGCAACCGACAAAACAATCAAGAATAAAATCGGATTTATCGCCATTCCCGATTTGTTTTTACTTGATAACCCTATCTCCCGCAAAAACCAGATGATAACAACAGGTACAAACGTAACCAGCGTGACCGGGCTGGTAAACCCCATGAAGAAGACAACCGTACAGAGAATGACTATGTTTAACCAGATGTTATTTTTTTTACTGAACTGTAAAAGTAATATGAAAGCCAAAACCATAAACACTTTTGACCAGAGATGATGAGGGATGTAACTTACGCGGAAAATCGGGTCAAGTTCTGTCCAATCATGTACCAGTGAGGGCACTAATACATGGTTGTTGGTATATTCCCAGAAATATGTACCGAAAATGACTAACACTAAAGCCGTGATTCGCTTTGCCGGTGAGTTCGGGTAAACGAGAAAAATCAGTATGTAAGTTAAAATAAATAGGGACAAACCACCCGTGATACGGGCCAATGTATACATAATCGGCGGGGAAATTCCGACTGAACGTGATAGATGACCCAGAAGCACAAAAAATGTCACCACCAGTTTCGGGGGATTTATTTCAGGCGTCATCCAAGATGTCGCCAACCAATTCCCTGCAAAACCCTGGCGCATAACATGAAGGTAATAGTAATAATCCTCCAGGTGGTTATGGGCAAAAGAAAATACCGTCCCAGAAGGGGTACTCACCAGGTAATATATTGTTTGCGAGATACCCATGACTATTCCCAGAAGAATAATTGAAAAAACTATTGGATATTCGAAAGTTTTTTTCATTTCTATCTGTTGATTATTAACTATTAGTGACTGACATAAAATCCTTAATACGAATTTTTCCTCCCTTAGCTTTGGCTAAATACTTTTATAGTTCTGGCCCCAATTAGCATATCTTAAATTATTCCTACTTTCCTTCCCAAAAGGTCGGTCGTCAAAATTGTATCTACGGATTTCCTACCTGTTACTGTTTGTTAAATGTTAAATGTTTACTGTTAACTGTTATCTGCTCCCCGTAAAGAAGTATAGTATTCCTGCAGTATATTTGTTATTATAAAAACCGATGAAATTCCCTCACCGGGTAACTTTTCTTTTTCCAATTTTCATATTTATTATAATACTTGCCGGAAGGATTTTTCTTTCCCTAAACCGCTTTATCGATCCCGATGAGTTCGCCCATATGCACTGGGCCTATCTTATCTCCGTTGGAAAATTGCCATATAAAGATATATTTATCTATCATGTTCCGCTGTTTCAATGGATAATGGCCCCAATCTTCTTTTTGTCCCAATCCATCATGACTGTTTATCTTTCACGCTTATCCATCTTTATCACCTTACTTGTACTTTCCTACCTTATATTTTCACTGACCCGAATACTCACAAAAAGCGTTTATGTCGCAATATTAAGTACTTTGATATTTGCCGCTTTTCCTATGACCCTCGACAAAACCATAGATATCCGGCCTGACATGCTGATGGTCGTGTTTTTCCTGTCTTCTCTTCTTCTTATCCTGAAAACCGGAAATTGGTCTAATAAAAGATTACTTCTGACCGGTTTATTATACGGACTAAGCCTCCTGACTTTCCCAAAAATTATTTACGCTTTACCTTGCCTCATATTCTTGCTTTTAACTGCTTTGAAGCTCTCCGGTCTAAAGACCGGAGAATCTTTACGGTCAATAGCTTCAATCCGTCCGAAGCAGAAAAACTCAGCATTAATTCACGGCTTAAAAACCGTGGTTTTCTGCGAAGGAGGAATAAAATCTAGACTGTCGCAGGTTGTCAAAAACTTCTGTATCTTTTTTTTAGGGATTGTCATCCCTGTTTTTCTTTTTGTCATTTACCTGATTTTAAATAATCTTGCTTTTGATGCTTTCATCTCCATCTGGTATAACTCCCAGACCATCACCAAAGGCATAGCACCTTTCTCACTCATTCTGGCTCTTACTCCCTGGCCGCTTGTTTACATCAGTCAAGGAGGAGTAAGCTTTCCCTGGATTACCAATACCCTCATCTGGATTTTCTCCGTTCTTGGCCTTTTGATAACGTTTTTTAAGAATAAAAAACTTTTTTTTCTCTGTATGTTTTTTCTTCTGGGAGGCCTGATTTTTATTTACCTATTTCCCGTACCATACCTCCAATATTTCGTACCGTTATCAGTTTTTGTCTCGATTCTGGCTGCATACTTTATCCTGTGGTTGGGAAATATCACCAAACTCAAAGATATCCTGCTTATTATTATTTCTGCTTCCTTATTAGTTTCTTTCGCTATACAATTTGCCCCGCGAAAAAATGATAACAATCACGAACAACTGCAGGTGATTTCCGATGTCCTTAAAATCTCTAAACCGGATGAGACCTTTTTCGACATGGTAGGTTCATATGTCTTCAGGCCTGACGGTTTTTTCATCTGTTGCCATCATTACGGTGAATTTACCGACCGGTTGAAATTTAAAGTTCCTTCTCTGGAAGAATCGCTTATCCGTAACCATACCAAATTTCTCGTCATGGACCGGACTGCCCTATTGTTCTGGCAAACTCCGGAACCTGATCTGACGTTTTTAAAGGAAAATTATGTCCTCTCTTCGTATCCGAAGATATATCTCTCAGGTATCCAATATACTTGTGAAAATAGCCAATGTATGCAACATGATGCGGAAAACAAACCAGTTAGCACTTTGAACATCAATACATTCAACATCATCATCCCGGAAAAATATCGGATCTCCACCTCGCCACCTCAAGAAAAAATATTTATTGACGGAAAACTGGCAAAGGAAGTAATAACTTTATCTGCCGGAAATCACTCTTTTTCCGTATCTCCTTTAATCTCTTCCTTCAAAATCGCTCTTGACCGGTAGTAAGTTGTTGGGTTGGTACTTTTTTAATATATATGAGTTTCTGCGTTCACAGTAAAGCAACTGGGTGACGCGAGCCCTTCGGCTTCGCTCAGGGTAAACGAGGACTTTGCGCTTGTCCTGAGTGAACGAAGTGAATCGAAGGGAGCGGCAGGACCCTCTGGGATTGACTTAAATAACAACGCGAAAGTCGTGAAATAACAAGATTACCCGAACTTACTTATGATAAAAATTCCCGCCAGGATAACCAAAACACCGATTATTCTGGCTAATTTTATCTGCTCTCCTAGAAGAAAATAAGAAATTACGAAAATCAGAAGGTACTGCAGGGCTCCGAAAGGATATAAAAATGACAAATCCAGCCTGGAAAGAAGCACCAGCCAGAAGAATGTCCCCACCACATAAAGCGAAAGTCCGGCAATAATATAAAAATTTGTGGCAATTTTTAGAAGTAATGGGATTATCACTTCTAAGTTAAGCCCGTCAATTCTTCCGATACCCTTCATCCCCGTCTTAAGTAAAGTTTGGGCAATAACCGAGATACATATCGTCAGCAAAATTAAAAAATAATTCCTGTACATATTCTTATTCTACCCATCTTACTCAGGTTTGCAATCCCGATTTAATCGGGATCAGTATCTATCCCCTATTTGGCAATAAGCAAACTGCTGTCCTCCATAAAAGTCCGGAAATTATCCTGGATATATGAAGCTTGCATCGGAGGTATGGTATATAAGCGTGAAGCAGATCCTACATGGACAAATTTAGTGTCCCTTTTCTTAAACTCATTGGCGATATCAGGTATATGAATGCCGAGGGCTTCATCAAACTGACCATAGGGAAGGGCGCATAAATAATACCCGCACTTGAAGAAAGTGCTTTCACCTGTCAAGTCAAAAATCGAGGCATTCTTGGGAACCGCGCGCAATATCATTTTCACTTTTTCCAGTGTATATGTATTATTCCAAGCCATCTTCCGTGTATTCATCCTGTACCCGGCTGTACCCAAAAAGATAAACAGCAAAAGAAAGTAGGCGCTTTTAATTGAAATCCTCAAATGCCCCCTTCCTTCATTTCTTACTATATTGAATAGAATTTTTTCTATATTTCTCCATAATGCAAAAATAAAGTCAGCAAAATAATAAGCGATGAAAGGAGCAAGAGGTATGAGATACTGCGCATGCTTAAGGGGAAAGATTTTCACAAACGCCAATAAATTTAAGAAGAAGGAAGAACCAATTATGAATTCCCCCAGACACTTGTCTCTGCTCTTGTGTGATAAAAAAGATATAAAGGAAAAAACTGCCCATATTGAAGCAAAAACATAGATTATCAAATTCCCCACATAGCTCATGCTATATCCCGGCTCTCCGTAATAAGTATCATTCGGATAGAAAAAATGGGTTGGGAACATATAAAACTTAGCCCCCAGCACTTTACTGACGTTTGATGACATTTTGGTCATGCTATATATAGCCAGTCCCAAGTCGGAAGACTGAATTGCGGAGGTAAGAATAATAAGAACAGGAATAAGAGCTCCCAGGAAAAATGGGGCCAAAAAAAATCGGAAGTAAGTAAACAGCTCCTTTATATTCTTGGAATTAAATAGATTATAGATTGCCAGTACCATAACCGGTATCAGATACATGAAAGTTTTCGGCATGATACCAAGGCTCAAAGCATAAGATAAACCGGACAGGAAAAAGAATTTTTTCTTTCTCCCTTCTCCCAAAAGAAACAAGTACATCCCGAGGAGTGACAAGGCATTTGCCAACAGATCCGGTCTTATTTCAATCATCTTGTCAAATGGAATAGGCAAAAACGCAAAAAGGACGACTGATAATAAGGCAGTTTTATGATTTCTTGTCCTTTTTGCTATTAAATATAATAAGAGCGCAGAAAGAAGGAAAAAAAGAAAAACCAGTGCCCTGGCCATAATCAGCGCTGTTACATTTCTTCCAAACATCTGGAAAATCCAGGAAATCGGAAATAGAAAGAGGGGTGGGAGTAAAAAAAAGAAGTCAGTATAGGGCTTTAGTCCTATACTGAAATTATACCCCCAAAAAAGATAGGCGAACTCATCCACGTCAAAGTATCTGGTCAGTCCAATTACAAAATGCCAGTATAAAAAAATACAAGCCAATACGGAAAGGGTTATGAAGTAAATGAGGTTAACTAATTTAACATTTTTGGGCATAATATTTCTCTTTTCCTGGTAAAGGACAGTCCTTTCCAAAAAGGACTAATCAGGGTTGTCTATAGACATAATAATTCATCTGTTCTCCCAAAAAATTGAAAGTATGAAGTTTCCGGCAACCGATCTTCCGGTAAAAACCGTTTGCCTTAAGCCTCTCATATACACCAATCTTAAAATGGATTATTTTTCTTTTCTTGAATTCTTTCACTGCTGAGGCAAATAATTTCCTGCCTATACCCCGTTTTTGATACCTTCTGGACACAGCTATAGTAAGTAGTTCTGAGTCCTTATTTGAAAAGCCAGGATAAGTCAAAATCCTAATGATTTTAAATATTGAAGCCGGGTGAGTAATTAAATGTTTCATTATTAAGGAGAAGAATCCCAATATATCTCTTTTTACCACTTTGAAATATAATCCGTCCAGGCTGGTGGTTCCGGTAATCAGTCCTATTACTTGTTCATCTTCTTTCTCGATAAAAGTAAATAGTTCTGGGATATGAAGGCTTTCCCTGTAGAATTTTTCTAAAAACTCCGTACCGAATTCCGAAAGAATGCCCGGTAATTCTGCCTGATGAATTGCGGAAACCGCTTTTAAATCTTGGGAAGTTAACTTTGTAACCATGTAAAATTCAATGAATTCTGAAAAATGCTTTTATTTCTTTACATATTTTAATTACTTCCTTATCCGTTAATTCAGGATACATGGGCAAGGAAAGGATTTCTCTGCTTACTTTCTCACTTTCCGGAAATACGCCCTTCCCGTATCCTAAGAATTTATATGAGGATTCCAGATGTATTGATGATGGGTAATGGATAGCTGTCTGGATACCTCGCTTCAACAGGAAGTTTTTCAACTCATCCCTTTTCTCAGTCATTATGGTGAAAAGATGATATATGTGCTTCACGTCATCTTTTTCTTTATTGATTACCAGTCCCTCTAAATTATCTAAATTATGGAAGTAAATTTCGGCAATTTCCCTTCTTCTTTTATTCCAGGCATCCAAATACTTTAACTTCATTCTAAGTATTGCCGCCTGCAGTTCATCCAGCCTGCTATTCCTGCCTAAAATTACGCTTTTGTATCTTTCTTCCTCTCCGTACATCCTTAAAAGCTTTAGTTTTGCATAGATATCCGGATCATCAGTTACAAGCATACCTCCATCCCCAAAACAACCTAGATTTTTTGTGGGATAAAATGAGAAACAGGAAAGTCGTCCGAAACTGCCAGCCTTCCTGTAAACACCTTCCCTGACCCTGCATAACGCTCCATGAGCCTGGGCACAATCTTCCACCACTGTCAATCCATGTTTTGAACCGATTCTAATAATTTCGTCAATTTGGGCCGGCTGTCCGTAAAGATGTACCGGTAAAATGGCTTTGGTTTTTTTTGAGATAACTTTCTCAATCTTAGTGTGGTCGATATTGTAAGTATGCGGATCGATATCTACTAATCTTGGTACTGCTCCTATAGCGCTTAAGGCAAAAACTGACGGATAAGCATTGGCCGGCAGTATTACCTCGTCATCCTGCCCTACTCCTATGGATAATAGGGCCAGCGAAATCGCGTCCGTACCTGAAGCCACTCCAACCGCATATTTCACACCTATATATTTGGCAAATTCTTTCTCGAATTTTT
>PFMK01000044.1 GCA_002785215.1 Candidatus Gottesmanbacteria bacterium CG_4_10_14_0_8_um_filter_37_24
TTTATTTTTTTATTATCTTTTTGTCTCCCTCAAACCATTACAAAATACTCCCGAAAAGGAGTTGTAATGAGTTTGGAAGAGTAATATTTGACATACAATAACTAAATATATCATTTTTGAATTTCTATGCTATACTATTTATTGCCGCATTATGCGACTTCCACAAATAAAAATAATTGATCTGTTTTACCGTGTCTATAAATCGTGGCCTATTTTTTATGATGGAATAATACAGCTTTTTTCTGTTGGACAGTGGGAAAAATGGCAGGATAGAACTTTTGATGATCTTACCGGAAAGAAAATTCTAGAAATCGGCGTTGGTCCTGGTAAACTTCTTTTGAAAATGGCTAAAAAAGGATATTCGGTGACAGGTCTGGAATTTAGAAAAGGTATGGCAGATGAAGCTAGGAAAAGAATCAAAGCAAAAGGTTATGATATAGATATTCTTCAACAATCAATCTATCATTTACCATTCCAGAATGATGTTTTTCATTGTATCGTCCTGACTTTCACAATGGCGGAAATCTCCAATCTGGATAAGGCGATTTCCGAAATGAAGAGAGTACTTATGGAAAACGGCAGAATCATTATTATTGCTGGGGGAATGCCTCAGGATAAAAATATATTTGCCAGAATACTATTTAGGATGTTAGAACAACAAACTTTACTTAAATTAGAACGGGATAATGTGTTATATCTTAAACAGCACGGATTTGAAGTAACTAGAACTGATTTTGGACCTTTTAACATGGTAAATAAAATTGTGGCAGTCAAAAAATGAACATAATAGTTGTTCCCTGTAAAGATCTTAAAGAAGCCAAGAAAATAGCTAGATTCCTCACAAGTCACAAACTGGCAGTTTGTACAAATATTATTCCTTCAATTATTTCTATTTATCGATGGAAAGGACGAGTGGAAGAAGGGAGGGAAGTTCTATTATTAGTAAAAACAGTAAAATCTAAACTTGATGCAGCAATTACCAGAATAAAAGAACTACATAGTTATGGAACTCCAGACTTGATACATTGGGAAACTTCCAAAGATGTGAATTGGTTGTCTTCCTGGATTAAAGATGAATTAGGTAAATAATATACAAACAAAACCCCTTATCATAGGGGTTTTGTTTAAGAAATCAAAATCAATAATCAACCACCGATTTTGTACATACCGGTTCCACAAACTGGACATTTACCTTTAAGCGCAGGTTTACCGTTTTTCATTGTTACTTTTTGCGCATTCGGGTCATCTCTTTTGGCTCGGCATTTTACGCAATACATTTCTGCCATTTATACCTCACCTCCCTTCATAGAAGTTTTAGCTTCAAATCCTATGCAGTAGGAAATATAACACACCTTGAATACCTAATGCAAAAAACGAGAAGATAGTAATCTTTATTAGGTCGTGTTTAATATGGGAGTAATCATTTTCGATTGATATTTTTTTGGGCTTTGTATCGCTCTTTATTTTAAACATTAAACTTGGAGTTAAGGATGAAGAAGTAGGTATAGGGTTGACTATAATTTGGTTCTTGACAAGGAGTTGTTCTTTTTGAATTTGTGATTTATTTAGTCTGCGAAGGTCAGCTAATAATTTTTCTTTTTTTGTTTTTTTAGGCATATATTATTATAATATGACTGACACTATTTTGATTTAACATCAATAATGATAAAATTGAGAAAGTAGCAAATTTTATCTAAGTAATTAACAATTTCAGAGCTTAACATATTGACAGTATCTTGTAAAGTGAGTACAATCTCGAATACATAGTTTACTCATTTAAGGATATATTTCTAATATTACAAATGCAGCAGATTATAGTAATTAATTCGTTATTTGGGATAATATTATTATGGTTGTGTATTCTATCATTTTATTTATATAAATTGATATCCCGTTATAAGAATTTACTTAAAGGTATTGATAAGGATAGTCTTACTTCGGTTTTGGAAAAAGTATTAAAAGATATCGATTTAGACAGAAAAGACATTGAAACAATTATTTCCAAAGTTGATGATCTAGAGAAAAGATCTGTTTTTTACATACAAAAAGTTGGTATTATGAGATTTAATCCTTTCTCTGATACGGGAGGGGATCAAAGTTTTATTTTGGCAATTTTAGACGAGATGGATAACGGTGTAGTAATTTCATCTTTACATACAAGAGGAATAACCAGGTGGTATGCAAAAAATATTGAAAGCGGAAAAGGTTTAAATTATGATTTATCGAAAGAAGAATTAGAGGCGATCAAAAACGCAACAACACTGAAAAAGAAAAACAGGAGAAATTAAAAATAAATCTGTTTAATCAAGAAGACTTTATAAAAATTTATAATTACAATTTATGAAACCAAAAATAGCGTCAATTTTAGCAGTTGCAGGATTGTATTTATTAAGTACAGGTATTTCCTATGCTGTATTTAACAAGGTAAGCGGTGTAGGCGATTCTAGTACAATAACTTCTCCTGTACCGAAAATCTCTCCAAAAGAAAAAGTAAAAAATAAAGTAGATCCTTCTATTCCTAAAGATCAAGTGTGTCCGCTTAATGGAGTTAAATTTACTAATCAGGAAAAAGACATTTGGGATAAAAGAAGACCCTTGGCAGTTATGATAGAAAACAGTGAAGAAGCACGACCTCAGTCCGGACTTTCCAGGGCTGATATTGTTTATGAGGCTTTGGCAGAAGGATGGATTACCAGATTTATGGGTATTTTTTATTGCAATACACCGATGGAAAATATTACATTTGCTCCGGTACGTTCTGCTAGAACATATTATGTTGATTGGGTATCGGAATACGATGCGCTTTATAACCATGTTGGAGGAGCAGGAAGGTGTCCAGATGATACAGTCGATCCAAAAGCAAAGGCTCTATGTCAAATAGACAGATATGGTATTAAAGATTTAGACCAGTTCGGTATAGGTTATCCTGATTGTTATAGAAATCCTGACAGATTGGATCATCCTGTAGCTACAGAACACACAATGGTTTGTTTTTCTGAAAACCTGTATAAAATTGCCGATAAAAGAGATTGGAATAATGTAGATGATAGAGGAATTCCTTGGGATAAAAATTTTAAAGAATGGAAATTTAAAGACGACTCAAAAGAATCAGAAAGAGGGAAAATAAATAAGATACACCTGGTGTTTGCACAAGGTTATGACAAGTATGATGTGGATTGGGATTACAATACATCTTCAAATTCGTATTTGCGGTCTAATGGAGGAAAACCACATTTTGATCTTGAAGCAAACGTGCAACTAACAGCCAAAAACGTGGTTGTTCAATTTTCAAAAATTACAGGACCTGTAGATGAGCATGCTCATCTATTATATGCAACTATCGGTAGCGGAAAAGCAATTATTTTTCAGGACGGGCAGGCAATTGTGGGTACCTGGTCAAAAAAGAGCAGAATTGGTAGAACTGTATTTTATAACTCATCCGGTAAAGAGATTGAATTTACCAGAGGCTCTATTTGGATAGAAGTATTACCTAGTGAACAGCAAGTCACATATTAAATAACAATATAATCTGCCCCTAGCTAATTTTTGGTAAGGGATGATCTTGTAAATCAATTAATTTGATTCATAAGATTCCTGAATCGCAAATATAAGAAAGGAGTCTTATTATGCTAAAAGATTTGATTATCTCACGCGTCCGGGTGAAAATTCTGAGTTTATTTTTTTTAGCACCCGGAATGATATATCATGTGCGTGAAATAGTAAGAAGGACTGATGAAGAGATAAATGCCGTGAGAAGGGAATTATCCAATCTGGAAAAAGCAGGGATAATGACTAAGGAGAAGCGGGCTAATCGTCTGTTCTATGTATTGCGTCGTGATTATCCGCTGTATTATGATCTTTTAGAACTTATTGTAAAATGTTATGGTTTAGGAGGGGAGATTATTAAGAAACGGGCAAAACTGGGTAGAATAAAATTTGCCATGATATCAGGAAAATATGCAAGAAATAGCGTACGAGACGCAAATGACGTAGACATGCTTATCGTCGGTAAAGTAGTATTGCCGGAAATAAGCCAAATTATACGTCAGGAAGAGCAAAAGAGGGAAAGAGAAATAAATTATACGGTGATGAGTGAAGATGAATTTGAATTTCGCAAAAGGAGAAGAGATCCATTTGTAATAAGCATATTAAACGGTGCAAGAATTATGGTAATTGGAGATGAGGAAGAATTAGTAAAATAATTGATTCATATTTTAATCCGCCTCCGCGGAAATCTCGCCGATTGGTTAGATCGAGCGATTCAGAGACATTTTCCACTTCTGCCGGATTTAAGCTCTGGACGAAGCGCAGATGAAGAATTCACGACCGCCCGTCCTTCGCAGTAATGAAGCTACGGAGGGTGGATAAGGTTGAGGGAGTTTCAAGAATTGAAAATTTTACTCACTTAATAAGAATTAATTTAGTTTGATCTAATGCATAAGGTAATTAAGATAGGATCTCACAGTCATGCGGTAATTATCCCTGCAGATTTTATTCATGCGTTGGGGATAAAAACCGGAGATAAAGTCAAAATGATTTTGGATAAAACAAAAGGGAAAATTACAATTTATTTTTCAGGTATTCTGCAACTATCTTTACCAACCCCTTTAAGGAAAAAGAAATAAAAATGAAAAGTAAACGTAAACTGCTTTGGTTTATCATCTTTTTAGTATTGTTTTCAACAATAGTAGATTTACCCCAAAATTATAGAATTAAGTTTGATATAGGATCGATGAAAATAGACAGGGTGATAAATGCACCTTCAATTAACATTGACTTAGGCAGAATAAAAATAAAAAATGATTTAAAAACTCATTTAGGTTTGGATCTTTCTGGGGGAACACATCTGGTACTTGAGGCAGATATGAAAAATATTTCTTCCTCGGATAAGGAAAAAGCATTTGATTCCGCAAAAAATATTGTAGAAAGAAGAATTAATTTATTTGGTTTAACAGAACCGATTGTCCAAAAGACCAAAGTAGGTAATTCATTCAGAATAATTGTAGAAATTCCGGGAATTTCGGATGTCAGCAGTGCTATCGACCTTATAGGAAAAACCGCACAGTTGGCTTTTTATGAAGAAGCTTCCCAGACCGCAAATCTTGCCACTCCTTCATCAGTACTGGAATTATGGTCAAAAAAGACTGATTTAACTGGTTCG
>PFMK01000058.1 GCA_002785215.1 Candidatus Gottesmanbacteria bacterium CG_4_10_14_0_8_um_filter_37_24
AGTTATGAATAAAAACTTGTGCTTTATAGAACTAGGAAGTAATATTTTCCTTGAAAATTAATTCTCCGATTGCGTTAAGAAGATTATCTATTCCCTCACCGGTTTTTGCAGATATAAACTGCAGATTAGACCCGATATATCTTTTCGATAAACTTATTTTATCTACGGATTTTGCCTTATCTATTTTAGTAAATACGTATAGACAATTTTTTTTCTCCATCATCAGATCATATAATATTTCTTCAACTACCCTTAATTTATCTACAAATTCAGGATCAGATATATCAACAACCACCAGAAGTAAATCAGCATTTACAGATTCCAAAAGGGTAGATTTGAAAGCGTCGATGAGACTCGGCGGAAGATTTTTAATAAATCCGATTGTATCAGTTAAAATTATATCTTTCTTTTTAGAAGGGATGTAGACCTTTCCCACGCTACTATCCAAAGTTGCAAAAAGGGCATCATCCACTAGGTTGATTTTATTTGTTAACCGGTTATATAACATCGTTTTCCCAGCATTGGTGTATCCTACTATTGCGGTCGTAAGGAATCCTATACTTCTCCGTTTTGCGATTTGTTTTACTCTCTCTTTTGACAACTTAAGAAGTTCTATAGATATCTGTTTCATCTCGTTTCTCCAGTGCCGCTTCATAAGCTCCGTATTGGTTTCACCAACCCCAATTGTTCCTATACCGCCACCTTGCCTTGAAAGGATATATCCCATGCCATAAGTTCTGGGACCCATATGGCGAAGATTGGCAAGATCTATTTGCAGTTTTGCTTCCTTCGTATGGGCATGTAATTGAAAGATCTGCAAAATAAGATCTACCCTGTCCCAAACTTTGACCTTTGGATTTGATCGGAAGAATATTTTCTCAAGTGTATATAGTTGGCCTGGTTTCAGAATATTATTGATAACTACAATATCAATTTTTTCTTCTGCAATAGAATCTGCTACTTCCTGTGATTTTCCAGATCCTATGTATGTCGCTTTTTGTGGATAGTCTGCTTTTTGGATTATTGCTGAAAAAACTCCTCCTTTTAATGTTTTTATTAAGGATTCCAGTTCTTCCATGTCATGAAGAATTGTTTCGCTGTTCGTACCTTTAGGTACCAAACCGACCATCATGAACCGCAGTTGTTCTCTGAGTTCCTGCATAAATAAATTTATCTCTTGAATATAAACTCGGAAGTATTATAAAGATAAATCTTTATTTTTCCGATACAGAAGGTTCCGATTGAGCTTTTACTTCAGAGGTGTCTTTCTTTTTCTTTTTTTTAGCAACTGTTTTTTTAACTGCTTTTATGGATTTAATTTCTTTTATTTCCAATACCTCCGGAGAAATATTATCTTTTGGAGCAGAGCTTTTAATTTTATCTTGCTTAAAGTAATTTAAGATCTGGTCCAGTTTGGCATTCATCATATCTAACTGTTTTTTCAGTTTTTCGTCTGTTTCACCTATCCCTGATTTGGTAAAATTACCTCTTGGTTTTCCCTTATTGCCAAAGCATTCATGGCAATAAATCGGTTTACCGGGCGTAGGCCTGAAAGGTACTTCACAGTTCTTTCCGCATTCATCACATGTTGCCTGATGCATTTCGGATCTGCCTTCATGCCTGTCGCCAAAATCTCTTCTTCCAAAATCCCGCTTCTCAAACCTCTCATTGCCTCTTCCCCCTTTATCTTCGAAGCAATTACTGCAGTAAATAGGCTTACCGGAACTAGGCCTGAAAGGTACTTCACAGTTCTTTCCGCACTTCGTACATGTAGCCGGAAACATTTCTGATCTTCCCTGGTTTCTGTTGTCAAATCTGCGTCCACTGCTTCTTTTTCCAAAATTATTCATAATTTATATGTATTATACACTAAATTCTAAAATAATGCTCGTACAAGATATAAAATCAATCTATTATTTTCTTCTATAATCCGTAATATCACACATTATAGAACTAAATATTTAAGTAAAAGTTCTAATGCTGTTCGTTGTTATTGGTATTTTTATGGCTTTATACCCATCTTACTCAGGTTTGCAACTTAATTAGTTGCAATAGCTGACTCGCCTCGCTGAAGCTACGGCGAAGCGGGTTAGATGGGGCTGTGCTGGAAAAACTTATTTCAAACCTGAGTTTTTTCAGTATACACAGAATTCTTGCATAAAGATACTGAAAGATATTAAAATTCAATTCAAGTGGAGGATAAAAATAAATATCTTTGCATGAAAAAAAGGATCAGAATAATATTTAAAAGTCCACAAGTATCATCGATACTATTTCTTCTCTTATTTATCGTAATTCACGTTTCTCTTCTTTTAAATACAACATTTATTGATTGGCCGGAGATCATCCTTTTCCCCTGGTTGATGAAACAGGGCTTGTTGCTTTATAAGGATATGATCGTTGTTCATTCCCCTGGGTCTGTATATCTATCTTATTTATTTTTTAATTTGACGGGGTATACAGTGTTTTGGTATAGAGTCTTTGCTTATACAGTTATTATTACAATCGACATTCTTTTATACCTTTTAACCTTACATTTATGGAAAAAACGTGCTATTGCAGTTCTAATAACAGCAGTATATATCTTTTTCCAGGTACCGCTTCAGGGGAATTCCATTTGGCAGGAATTAATATTTACTCCATTCATGCTTCTTACCTACTGGGTTTTAGGTAAATATATTCAGATCCAGAAATTAAAATATCTCTTTATAGTGAGTTTAATTTTCGGTTTATCTCTTCTTATCAAACAAAATGCTTTATATCCATTAACAGGAACAGCAATCTTTCTTTTATTTTTACACTTTAAACATCCACTTGAAGCATTTAGAAGAATTATTCTGCTTATTTTTATTCCTGCATCGCTAGTTGTACTTCTATGGTTTTTTTACTCTTCTACAGGCTTACAGCATGAATTTGTTCTCTGGGTAATTCAATACCCCTTTTTACTTATTGGAAAGGAGCGTTCTTACGTAATATTACCATCACTCATGCTTTCATTTAAGATTGCTGCTATATTTGCCGGTATACCAATTTCCTTTATATTAGTCTTTCTTAAAGGTATTAATAAACAAGAACGATATAAAATCGTATTCCTTATCTTATTTTGTTTCAGTCTTATTATGGCTGGGTTGCCCCGATGGGAAGAGTTCCGGATGCAACCATCATTACCTTTTGCAATGTTGTCATTGGGATTTATTATTAACAACTTTTATTCTCTTCAAGAAAGAAAGAATATAAAATATCTCCTTTTTATTCTTATTTTTCCTATACTCATTTTCTCTCTGCGGTATGTGTATAGGTTCTATAGAATAGAGAATCCCAAGATGCATCAATTCCTTACTGAAAAAAATAAAATTATTGCTCAAGAAATTAACCACTATATTGGAAATGGTTCATTCTATCTTTTAGGTAATTATGAATACTTCTATTACTTAATGAATCGGAAACCTGAAGTTGTCCCCTGGACACAACATTTTCCATGGTTAATGAATGTAGACAATTTAGAATTGAAAATGTTAGATCAGTTGAATAAAGCTAATATCACATATATCGTATTAACAAAAAGTGAAATTCCAAAAGGGTTTATTCCTTACCTAAATCAATATTACGAGTTTGTGTATGAATTATCCGATGGCGGATGGATAATAAAGAAAAAGATGGGTCCTTAGCTTTAACAACACAACTTAAGTACTTTTCGTAAAGGTTTACTTTGTTTAAGCACAGATAATATCCTATTAGGTTCGAAGTCCGTCTTAGATGCGGATGTTGTTTGATATAGAAGTGTCTAGGCCTAATGGTAAATAAGTGTTGGTAAAATCGGAGTTTTGTCCTATTGTAATCTTCTAATCTCTTTGATATTGTCCCCTATATGATCAATTTCTCTAAAAACAGGGTTACCTGTAAGACCTGTAATAGTAAATTACTACGGTGGGGAAAAAAGCAATACAGGAACCCTAAGATACTACTGTTCCCACTGTAGAAAAACATATTCCTCCTATCAAAAGACATCAGGAAAAAAGAAATCTGATCTTTTCTGGTTTGAGAGATATGTTCTAGGAGGATTGATTTATGATCAGTTACACTCCTGGAGTGGCTATTCAGTCAGACAGCTGGAGAATATATTCCACCATTTTCTCAATCAAATACCACCCATAATCGATATTCCCGAATTAACCACAGAAGTATCCTACCTCCTTATTGATGGGTTATGGTTTGGAAAAAGATATTGTTTAATGCTCTATAGGCACCATAAAAGGAAAACCCTTATCCACGCTTCATTTGTTTCAAGAGAGCGTGGATCGCTGATTGCAAAAGACCTGAAAATACTTAAAGAGAAATACAGATTCTCAGGTATTGTTTCTGATGGAGGAACAGGAATAGGGAATGCTGTATATACAAAGTTTGGTAATATCCCGCACAAGATATGCATGGCTCATCTTCATAGAGACATCATTAATACAATTGGCAGGTATCCTAAGGACAAAAGAGTGAGAGATCTTAAAAGAATAGCTGATCATATATGGTTGATTGAATCCAAAGAGGCCTTAAACTGGTGGAGGGATAAACTGCAGAAATGGATAGATAAAAACAGAGAGTTTTTAACTGAAACAAAGCACCTTGATACCGGAGGCTGGTGGTATATCCATAAGGGGGTCAGAAAGGCAGTACGAATACTGATTTCCCTTCCTGATACCAGCTTCAAATTTCTGAATCATCCTTTAATACCGAAAACCACTAACAAGTTGGAAGGATCAATCTCTGTGTTGTCCAGGAAACATAACATCCATAAGGGATTAAAAAGAGAAAGGGTTAAGACTTTTATTTCCTGGTTTATTTACTTTTACAACCGGAAAATACTATCCTAGAGGAAAAACTAAAAAGCTGGAAATATCAACAGTTAATTGCTATTAAGCCGTCATGAAGCAAGGAGGGAATGAATAATTATAACTTTTTAATTATCGTCTTATAGCTTCAACCCCTTGAGGTAGCGACGGAGGTCGCCGTTGATATCCGGATGCTTGAGGGCAAATTCTATCACCGTTTTCAGATATTCAAACTTATTCCCCGTATCATAGTATTTCCCGTTTCGGATTTCGCAAGCCAACACTTTCTCTATCTTAATGAGCTGATCCACAGCTTCAGAAAGCCATAATTC
>PFMK01000112.1 GCA_002785215.1 Candidatus Gottesmanbacteria bacterium CG_4_10_14_0_8_um_filter_37_24
ATTTGGGGCAGAAGAAGGTACCTCTTCCTCCCAGTTTCATCCTTTCTATTTTTTCTCCACAACCATTCGGGCAATTTTCTCCGTCCTTTTGGTATACATAGAAATGCTTCTGTACTTCCCCCATCTGGCCTAAAGCATCCCGGAAATGTTGCTCTGAAGCTCCCCGCCAGCGGATAGCGTCTTTTAGGATTTTAACAAGGTTCTTATGTAACTTAATAGCTTCATCGCTTGATAAATTGCTTGCCGGCGTCTTGGGATGGATACCAGAAAGAAACAATGCATCATTGGCATATATATTCCCTACTCCCGATATCTTTTCCTGATCCATGAGAACGATTTTAATGGGTCTGCTACTTTCATGAATAATCCGGTAAAATTCTTTTCCGTCAATTGCAAATGGTTCCGGCCCAAGATTTTCTACTAGATCATTAACGTCAGAGATTTTAAGTTTTAAGCTGAGGTTTTGAGATTTGAGATTTGAGATTTGAGATTTTACAATTTTCATCCACCCGAAAATCCTCATATCATTGAAGAAAAGCTTGTCTCCGCTTGTAAAATAAACAATCACTCTGGTATGTTTGTTAGGAAGTGTAAAAAGCATCGGGTCAACTACTTCTATTTTTGCCGGCTGTCTTTCTCCCCTGTAGATGAGTTGTCCTGTTAATTTAAGATGAATGACTAAAGAAAAATTGCTATCCAAAACAAGAACCAGCATTTTCCCGAATCGCTGTACTCTTACAATTTTGGCTCCAATAACTTGTTTTCCCTCTCCTTTGAAGGATTTCACCTTCAATATCTCTACTTTTCTTATGGTTAATCCGAGAAGATACTGGTTTAATTGTATTCTCAATGTTTCAACTTCTGGAAGTTCCGGCATATATCATATAACATTGAACATTAAACATTTAACAAGTATTAATCATTAGAATAATTTCAGTAATTTGTTTATGGTTTGTTAAATGTTATCTGTTAAATGTTCTCTAATAAACTCCTTAATTTCCTTCTTAAATCTTTCTTTAGAAAATTTCCTTGCCTGTTTTATGCATTCTTCCCTTTTTATTTTCAATTTAGATAATTTGCTGATAGCTTTGCTTAAGCTATCAGCACTAAGTTCGTCAAAAAATACACCTGTTTTACCATCAATTACTGTCTCCTTCACTCCTCCGCTTCTGTAAGCAACTACAGGTATACCTTGAGCCATTGCCTCAATCGGAATTATCCCGAAATCCTCATATTCTGAAGGAAATAATAATGCTTCAGCACCTTTATATAAATTTACTAACTCTATTTCACTTACTTCTCCGATAAATTTGATTGTCGGTCCGGCAATACCTCTTAATTCATCCATATAGTCTGCGAAAGATTTCCCAAAAACTTTCAGAGGTAAATTCAATCTGTTACACGCTTCGATTGCTATATTTATGTGTTTTGCCCTAGCTAACCTTCCTCCGGTTAAATAATATTTTCTACCTTTGGTATTTTGTTTCGAGTTTCGAGTTTCGAGTTTCGAGTTTATTAAAACGGGTGGGTAAATAACAGTCGCTTCCTTTCGATAAAATTTCCAAATCCGTCTTTTTATCTCCAAAGAATTGGCTATAAAAAAATCCGGCCTTTGAGCTGCCATGAAATCTACCTGCCTAAGATCGTGATTGACATATTCTCCAACTATTCTTCCTAATGCATTTTTTTTCCAATTTCTGGCAGTCGGATAACCATACAGATATCTCGGCGGTGTATGACAGTAACAAATCTGAAGAGTCTCAGGTTTGCATACAATCAGATTGGGGAAAAAAGCTCCCGTAGCGGATACGACAATCAAATCGAAATCCGAAAAATCCCAATTCTCGAAAACCCAAGGAGTGAGGATTCTTAAAGGACTGATGAGCTTGTGTACAAAGGGAATATTTTGAAACCAGGATGTCCTGATTTCCCAATCCTTAAACCTGGTCTTATGAGGTCCTAAAAACTCCGGCAGATACACCGTCGTAAAAATAGGTGCGTCCGGCCAGATTTCATGCAGAACCTCCAACACCCTTTCTGCCCCCCCGTATTCCTTTATATAGTCATGAATAATTGCGACTTTCATAGATCAGATAACAAAAATATATAACAATATTTATAATAAACTTATCTGCTCGTTTTTGTTGGTTTTTTGTTTTATGCTGTCTTTTTTTTGTTCTTTATCTCGCGCTATTTGCTTATTGTTGTTCCCGCCTAGTCTGGGTATTAGGCTGCGTAACCCCAATTTCTCCAGAAAAGAAACGATGTTGGGCTTAAGTAAAGCACCAAGCTTGAGCTTGTCAAAATCCACTACGATCGGGACATCATGAATAATAGTTGCAAGCTGTTTAGACAATATGGCCAAGTTCTTATTTTGTTCAAGTTTGTTTCTTAATTTCATATTCTCGATATCATATAAATGATCATATATGTTCTCTAAAGTGTGGAATTTGCAAAGCAGACTACTGGCGCTTTTCGGGCCTATACCCGGCACACCCGGATAATTATCCGACTGATCTCCAACCAACGCTTTGTAGTCGATTATCTGGGAAGCTTTAACGCCGAATTTCTTTTCAACCTGCTCCTCACCATACAACATAGACTCAGACAATCCTTTCACAGGCATATAGACTTTTGTCTTTTCTTCAACCAACTGTAAAATATCTCTATCACCTGTGACAATCACTGTTTCAATATCCTCATCGGAGATTTGGTTTTGAGTTGTGGATTTAAGATTTTTTACTTTACTTACTAATGTTCCAATCACATCATCTGCCTCGTATCCATCCATCTCGTAAATAGCTAAACCCATCTTTTTTACCACCTCATGAACCATCTCAATCTGTCCTGACAGCTCTTTGTCCATTTCCGGACGTTTAGCCTGATAATGTTTATACATTTTCTTACGAAATGTCGGTTTGGGACGGTCAAATGTCACAGCAATAAATTTCGGCTGCAAATCGTTTATTACTTTCAAAAGCATGGAAGTAAAACCAAATACTGCGTTTACCAGTTTCCCTTCTGAATTAGTTAAAGGCGGTATAGCATGATAAGCCCGATGTAGAATAGCATGACCGTCAATAAGAATAAGCCTCTGCATGGGATTATTTTAACATATATCGCTGAAGAATGGGTTTCCTGAGGATCAATAATCTTACTATTTCTTAATAATTTTATCTATTTTCCAATCTTGTTCTCACCTTTTTATACTTGGTTTCACTGTTTTTTTACAACCAACCAACTTTTCAAAATCCTCTGCTTCAAGGGTTTCTCTATTTATAAGTTCAGCGGCCACAATATCCAATTTTTTCTTGTTTCTCTTAAGGATATCCTCAGCCCTCCGATAAGCTTCATCAATGATTTTCTTAATTTCATTGTCTATTTTATTTTGCATTTCCTGAGATATCTTGGCTTCATTCATATAACGTCCACCCCACTCCGTAACGTCCATGGAAGACCCAAAATTAATCGGTCCTAACGATGACATACCAAATTCAATAACCATGTCCTTGGCAAGAGAAGTGGCTTTATCGATATCGCTTGCCGCACCTGTCGTCATTTCATTGAAAATAAGCTCTTCTGCTGCTCTTCCACCTAACATTGAAGTAATCTGCTCAACCAGATGAGTGCGTGTTTCATGTATCCTGTCTTTCTGAGGAGGAATAAGAGTATAACCAAGAGTCATACCCCTGGACACGATCGAAATCCTATGCACAATATCCATATTGGGAAGCTCGTGTGTAACAATACCGTGACCTGCTTCATGGTAAGCAGTCATCTTCCTATCCAAATCGCTTTGGAGTCTTTTCTTTTCAGGTCCCAGTTTCACTTTTGTAGCTGCTTCTTCTATATCATCCGCATCTATAGCCTTTTTATTTTTTTTAGCTGCCTGTATAGCCGCTTCATTAAGCATATTTTCGAGATCTGCACCCGAAAAGCCTACTGTTCTTTTTGCCACTTGATCCCACTTTACGTTGTTTTCAATCGGTTTTCCTTGAATATGGATTTTTAATATCGCCTCCCTGCCCACCATATCAGGCAAATCCAAAACTGTCCTTCTGTCAAATCTACCCGGACGAAGAAGAGCCGGGTCTAAAAGATCACCCCTGTTGGTAGCAGCAACAACCACCACATTTTCATTCGGAGTAAAACCATCCATCTCTACTAATATCTGATTTAGCGTCTGTTCTCTCTCATCATGCCCACCCATAACACCCACAGATCTTACTCTACCTATGGCATCAATCTCATCGATGAATATTATCGCCGGAGAATTTTTCTTGGCGGTATTGAAAAGATCACGTACACGACTTGCCCCAACCCCTACCAACATTTCCATAAACTCACTGCCTGCCATGGAGAAGAACGGTACATTTGCTTCCCCTGCCAAAGCTCGAGCAAGAAGTGTCTTTCCGGTTCCGCTGGGACCGATAAGAAGTACTCCTTTGGGAGTTCTGGCTCCCAAAGCACGATATTTCATGGAGTTTTTTAGAAAATCTACCACTTCTGACATTTCTTCCTTTGCCTCATCCACACCTGCTACGTCTTTGAAAGTCACTTTAGGACTGTCTTTGGCAAAAAGTTTTGCTTTGGATTGTCCGAAAGAAAAGAGAGTATCTTGTGCGCCTCTGGCTTGTCTTATCAGGAAAAGGAAAAATCCTACCATAAGCAGCAAAGGCAATACGTTTGAAAGTATATTAAACCAAATTGCCCCGCCTGTAGTATCTTTTATTTCAATTTCCACCTGGTTAGGATCAACACCAGAGTCCTTTAGTACTTCATATATTGAAGATTGAGTTTCTTTATAAGAAGTGTAGATTTTTTCGTCTTTATACGTAGCTATCAGTTTACTGTCGATAACTTCAATTTTCTTTACGTCACTGTTTTTTACATCACCAATCAGGTTTGATAGAGGCTTCTGGGGATATAACCTTGAAACATCACTCGCACTTACAAACATCAAAAGTAAGATGGAGATTATAATAATCCACAGAAAAATATTTTTAGGTGTTAGGTTTATAGGAATTTTTACTATCCTCATTTTCCTGTTGTTACTGTTTTTCGAAAC
>PFMK01000106.1 GCA_002785215.1 Candidatus Gottesmanbacteria bacterium CG_4_10_14_0_8_um_filter_37_24
ACAAAAGTTACAGTTTGAAAGAACAGATTAATCGTTTGTTGGTTAATCTCTACACCAATTTTGGTGCTAAATATTGACAATTACCCTATTATATATATGGACAGATACGTTAAATTACCGGATGAAGAAATAGTTAGTCTTGTGGTGAATGGTGAAAAGGAAGTATACGGACAGATTGTGGAAAGGTATGAGAAGAAACTGAAAAGATACATCATGACTTTTACCAAAAAGGAAGAAGATGCGGATGATGTATTGCAGAATGTATTTATCAAAGTGTATAAGAATCTTATGACTTATGATAGGAAACTCAAGTTTTCCAGTTGGATATACAGGATTGCCCATAATGAAAGCTTGAACTTAGTAAACAGCAGTTTCTTACAAAAAGTAATTGCTTTGCAGGATTGGTTGACCGTAGGAATACATGAGGAAATTGAGGAAAAAATAGATTCAGAAATGCTGAAGACCCAGCTTAAAAAATGTATTGACAGACTGGAGATAAAATACAGGGAACCTTTAATATTAAATTTGTACGAAGAAAAGTCATATGAAGAGATTAGTGACATTTTAAGGATACCAGTAAGAAATGTTGGAGTATTAATCCACCGGGCTAAAATAAAAGTTAAGGAGATATGCCATGGCCATTCGACAAGCTCAGGCCATAGTGAGTAAAATCGAACTATGAAAAAAACAATAAAAAATAACATCTTGAATAAAATCCAAAAAGGAGAAGTAAAAATGCGTTCCAAATTGTCAGTATTTACTGAAAGACTGGGAATAGAAAGCAGTATGATTCTTCTGTTTTTAGGACTGATTTTCTTTTCAGGCTTGGTATCTTTATGGTTTAAGACAAACAGCGATCTGATATTTGGGGAATACGGAAAGTATGGTCTGCGGTCTTTTATTGAGGCATTCCCTTATTTATTTGTAATGATTTTTATAGTCTTCTTTATCCTTTTAAGTATCCTCCTGAAAAAATTTGATATTTCATATAAAAAACCTTTTATTATAATTCTGTCAGTAATTTTAGGATTGGCTATGTTGTTCGGATTATATTCCGTAAATACCCCTTACGGAAAAAGGTTTTATCAGGGAAGCGGAAAATATTTCCGTATGGGACAGATGATGAAGGGAAATAATTTCTTCTTCGGAAAAGTAGTCGGACAAGAAAATAACCGGATGATTATTTTATCGGAAGATAATAAGGAAATAGCTGTTACCATCAATAACGATACTCATTTCCCGTATGGAAAACCTTCTTTAGGAGATGAAGTTCGTTGTGTCGGAGAATGGGATGGGGATAACTTTAACGCTTATGGAATCAGGGTTTTTAACAGTGATGATTATGGAGGATATGGAGGAGGAAATGGAATGGGAGGAATGAAGGATGGTAAAGGACCAATGTGGTTGAGATGAGGAAAAAATAAATGAATATATTTCAGGTTTAGAGGATAATGAAAAGATATTTAAGGCTTTATGGTCACTTTGCGTCCAATTTGACTGAGCGTGCCGATCAAGACCCTTTCAATCGTTAACTTCTATCCTTATAGTATCACGACTGAGGCTAAATGTTTACACTAAGCGAAGTCGAAGTAAGACAAATGAGACAGTATAAAAAAGGAACGTCTCAAAATTCAATGATATATTTTGATATAGTCTAACCTTGAATAATCCCCTTTATCATGCGTTTGATTACTATCTAGAAAAAACAATGATGTTGATAGAAGTCAGAAAGATATGCTATTATACATGAACATATGTTCATTTCTAAAAGATGCAATTGTAATCCTAAGACTGATAATTGCTGTCGATCAAATAAAGATATAAGTAAACTTAACCAAATATTCACTGTGGTTTCTGTCAAATCCCGGTTGGAAATTCTTTTTCTTCTTAAAAGTAAATCTCATTGCGTGTGCGATATTACAACCCATACGAAAATGTCCCAAAGCCTGATATCTCATCATCTGGCCGATCTTATGAAGCTTAACCTTATAGAAGGCAAAAGAGAAGGAAAATTTATAGATTATTACCTGACGGACAAAGGTGAAAAAGTCGTTCAGGCTTTAGAATCAATAATCAGCTAAGAAATGATTATAAAGCTTTAAGAAAGAATATTTATGGATAATAATCAGATAAAAAATGTCGTTAAAAATAAATATGGAGAGATAGCAAAAAAAGATTCGGGGTGTTGTGGTAATTGCAACTGCGGGTCGGATTCTTCTGCTGCTTATGCAAAACAACTCGGGTATGGTGATCAGGATATCAGCTCTGTTCCAACAGGCTCTAACCTTAGTCTTGGCTGTGGTAATCCGACAGCGATTTCATCAATAAAACCCGGGGAAACAGTATTGGACTTAGGTTCAGGTGCGGGGTTTGATGCTTTTCTGGCTTCCCCGAAAGTGGGTGCGGAAGGCAAAGTAATAGGGGTTGATATGACCGATGAAATGATTCAAAAGGCCAGGGAAAATGCTGTAAAAGGTAATTATACAAATATTGAATTTAAGAAGGGCGATATTGAAGATTTGCCCGTAGAAGATCAATCGATTGATGTAATTATCTCTAACTGTGTTATCAATCTTGCCCCGAATAAGGATAAAGTGTTTTCTGAAGCATATCGGGTGCTTAAACCGGGAGGCCGGTTGATGGTATCCGATGTGGTTTTGGTAAAAAGCCTGCCGGAGGAACTCCGGAAAAATGAGGATTTGCTTACCGGTTGTGTCAGTGGAGCAATGCTCAAACAGGATTATCTGAAACTACTCGAAAAAGCCGGATTTAAGGGAATTACCATATCAAAGGAAGAACCCATGTTCCTTAAGGATTATGCATTAAGTATTTCTTATTCGGCTTATAAGTAAAAGCGTCTTTGAGAAACAAATATACTTGTAATTAAGGATGATATTATGGGTAAACGGGTGAACATAAACAATGTGTTTGAATACATAATTCATGAGTTTTTTAAAGAATTGAAATTCATATTCCGGCTTTGTGGTGGATGTAAATAAGCTATTGACAAAAAAGAGTTTACTCTCTACTATATGAATATGAGTTCATATAGTTGTTGCTCATCATCAAGTGGCGAATTGAAACAGGTTGCCTTATTATCCTTACTTCTGAAAATAGTTTCCGAAGAAAGCAGGCTAAAAATATTGTGTATCCTTCGTCAGGGAGAGCATTGTGTCTGTGAAATAATGGAACATGTTGATCTATCCCAAAGTCTTATATCCCATCACCTGCATGATCTTAAAGAAATAGATGTTATTTACGATGAAAAGCGTGGCTTAAGAGTCTATTACTCCCTAACTGATAAAGGCAAGCATATCGTAAATTTATTATTCAGAATTATTTAATCCGCCTTCGCTATCACCAACGCTTACGCTATGGTGATCAAAGAAAGCTATGGCGGACAAAGGGAGGATTAATTATGAAAATTCAGGTTTTAGGATCAGGTTGCAGCACATGTAAGAATTTGTATGAACTGACTAAAAAGGCAGTATCTGAGTTAGGTATAGATAATGAAGTTGAATACATCACTGATATTGCCAAAATTGTGGAAATGGGAGTAATGAGTAGTCCGGTCTTAGCCGTTAACGGAAAGCCTATCTTAACTGGTCATGTTCCTGATATTGAAAAGATTAAGAAATTGCTTCAGGAGGCAAAGATTTAATAATGGATATTTTTAGACCGATACAACTGTTTGCAGATTTAGTCACTTACTCATGGTTTGGTATAACACCCAAAACATATCTGGGAGATGCGGTTAATTTTTTCATTTATGATGCAATAAAAATAGGATTTCTTCTTATAGTGATTAATTACATCATGGCCATCACCCGCTACTATTTTCCGATGGAAAAAGTTCGAGATATCCTGACCAAACGTCGCTGGTTTGGTTTGGATTACTTATTTGCAGCAGCTTTAGGAGTAATAACACCTTTTTGCTCCTGTTCATCAATTCCTCTTTTTATCGGGTTTGTTGGAGCAGGAATACCGCTTGGAGTCACCTTTGCCTTTCTAATTAGTTCACCTTTGGTGAATGAATCCTCGCTTTATCTATTTCCTGCAATGTTTGGAATGAAAGTGACGGTTATTTACAATATCGTAGGAATAGCGATTGCTATACTTGGTGGAATACTAATTCAAAAACTAAGGGTTGAAAAGTATATTAAACAGGAACTGTTACAGTTTAAATCCAGAGCCGAGGTTGAAAAGGAGTACGGAGGTGCATCATTGTCATTTAAACAACTGGTTATCTATTTCTGGAAAGATGGAATGAATATAACCAAAGAAGTATTTCCGTATGTGCTTCTGGGAGTGGGTATTGGAGCATTGATTCATGGATTTGTTCCTGCAAGCCTTGTTGAAAAATATCTGTCAGTCAGGGCTTGGTGGGCAGTACCTTTGGCAACACTTATTGGTTCTCCCCTTTATGCTAACTCAGTAAGCGTCATACCTGTTATGGAAGCTTTGGTTTTAAAAGGCGTTCCTTTAGGCACAGCACTTTCCTTTATGACTGCTATTGTTACCGTATCAGTCCCACAGGTAATGATTTTGGGTAAAGTAATGCGTTGGCAACTTTTAACAATGTTTTTTGGAATAACAATTGTGGGCATAATGATTATGGGTTATTTATTTAATGCAATTTTATAAATCTTTATGTATAAAAAAATAATAATTGTCGGTAATAACGGAATATACGGTTTTGTGGAAATATTTTCTCCTTTATTGTAGGTAATAATTCGTTGTTTTAAATCTTCGGAGTAACCGATATAAATGAATTTCTTTAACAGATTGTGTAAAACGTAGATGTAGTAGAATTTCATAACCTTGGCGGGTACAAGTCTGCACCCGCCTCAGTCACATTCTTATCTGTCTTTGGCGAAGCCAGGCTCCGAATGGTGCCTGGCTGAGCGTGCCCGGTCTGGACCCTTCTGATCGTTATAATTTCTATCTTCATTGTATATCCACCTTGAGGTAATATTCTGGCAATGGGAAGTGCTTGTGGTGAGTGCGGTCGAACCAAGACAAATTAGACAGTATAAAAAGGGTGTCCCTACATTCTAAAGTCAAGTGCAACTTTTGAATCTCCTTTGATTAAATGTTGATAATATTCGTTGGGCGATAAATACCCCAACCGTTT
>PFMK01000070.1 GCA_002785215.1 Candidatus Gottesmanbacteria bacterium CG_4_10_14_0_8_um_filter_37_24
AAGGAATCAGTCTAAACCTCAAGAGCTTTTTCAATTCCACCACCCACAAGGGGGTCAACGAAGCCAGAATTATCAAAGCCCATTGGTTGAAGGTAAGGGTGCTTGTTTTGAAAACCACGTTTCCGAAAGAAGTCTGTACGACAAGAAACTGTAAAATTAGTGATATAACGGTTGCCCCGACCAGATATTTATTGGAAAAAATTCCCAGAGAGAAAAGCGATTTTCTCGTGCTCCTGTTGTTGAAAGCGTGTACTAGTTGGGACAAAGTCAGTATCGAGAAGGCGATGGTTTGGGCTGTAGGGTATGAATACTTATTTAAAGCATAAATAAACAGGAAAAATGTGCTTGCGGCGATAATACCTCCCTCAATGACCATGTAAAACCATCTTTTCTTATGCAGAAGTCCGTTTGTGATGTCCCGGGGCGGTCTTCTCATTACGTCAAATTCAGGAGGGTCTACGCCCAGAGCAAGTGCCGGCATACCGTCGGTAATGAGGTTAATCCAGAGAAGCTGTATAGGAAGCAGGGGATTGGGAACTCCGATTGCTACAGCAGATGCTACTACCAATACTTCTGACAGATTGCAGGAAATAAGATAGCGGATAAATTTGACCAGATTGGCGAAAATTACCCGTCCTTCTCTGACAGCATCGATAATAGTAGCATAATTATCATCGGTGATCACAATATCAGCCACCTCCCTAGTGATATCCGTACCTGTTTTTCCCATGGCAATTCCTATGTGGCTTTCCTTAAGGGCAGGAGCATCGTTTACCCCATCACCTGTTACGGCTACCAGGGTGTTGGGTATGCTTTTTATGGCTTTGACGATATTAAGCTTCATCATCGGGGAAATTCTGGCAAAGACATTAGCGCCTTTGGTAATTTCCCGGGCCAATTCCTTGATACTCATATCATGAATATCGTCTTCGGTCAGCACTTTATCTCCTTCTTTTATGATTCCCGCTTCTTTGGCTATGGCTCCGGCGGTCAGTTTATGGTCTCCGGTGATCATGATTGTCCTTATTCCGGCCATTCTTGCCTTATCCAAAGCCTCGATGATTTCCGGTCTTAGAGGATCCTGCATGCCGACAATTCCCATAAATTCTAAATTCTCTTCGGATAAGGAGTCTTTTTCCAGAGCAAACTCAACTTCTTTCTTGGTGAGGGGTTTGCAGGCTACTGCCAGGCTCCTCAGGCCGTCAAGGGCTAATTTTTTGGTTAAATTAAGGAATAAATCTTTTTCTTTGTCAGTAAGGTTGCATTTTTCCAGGATCACCTCAGGTGCGCCTTTGGTATAAAGCATATGGGCGGAAGTCTCATTTACCTGGACAATTTTACTCATCATTTTTCTTTCGGAAGTGAAGGGAACTTCAAAAACAGTAGGCTCAGTTTCTTTTATCAGGTTCACATCCAGTTTTGCTCTTATGGCTGCTACAATCAGTGATGCTTCGGTTGTGTCACCGATCACTTGTGTACCTTTGACAGAAGCATCACTTCCCAAAGCACCGGCCCGAAGGAGCGATTCTAATTTATGATTTGAAAGGGGATTGACAATCTTGCCTTTTTCCGAGAAAAAAGTACCTTGAGCATTGTACCCTTCACCTTTCACCAAATATGTGTCTCCGGTCGACAGGATGATTTTGACTACATTTATCTTGTTTTGGGTGAGGGTGCCGGTTTTATCCGTGGCAATTATTTTTATGGAACCTAATGTTTCGCAGGCAGAGAGCTTTTTGACGACAGATTTCTTAAGAGCCAGTCTTTTTACACCCAATGATAATACAATTGTGACAATAGCAGGCAGTCCTTCCGGAATGGCGGCAACCGCCAGAGAGATGGAAATAAGCAAGCTGTCTATAAAAGGAGTTTTTGCCAGGAAGTTGAAAACAAAAATTACCAGAGCAATAATTCCTATAACTATGGTAAGCATACGGCCGACCTTTTCCAGTTCTATGGAGAGTGGAGTTTTAGTTTTAGCTTCTTCCCCCAGGAAAAGAGCAATTTTACCGATTTCTGTACTTTGGGCGGTCCCGGTGACTACCGCTTTTCCTCTTCCGGCTATAACTTCTGTCTCTTTGTAGACCATATTCAGACGATCTGCAAGCGGAATATTTTCTTTGCTAATTAAGGGTTTAGAGTTTTTAGAAACAGGTAGGGACTCGCCGGTTAAAATGCTTTCATCAATTCTCAGAGAA
Organism: Candidatus Gottesmanbacteria bacterium CG_4_10_14_0_8_um_filter_37_24; assembly: GCA_002785215.1. Lineage (GTDB taxonomy): Bacteria > Patescibacteriota > Microgenomatia > 2-02-FULL-39-11 > 2-02-FULL-39-11 > CG1-02-37-22. The sequence continues at coordinate 2,199 of PFMK01000070.1, forward strand.
AAAGATTCTACGATTCTTCCGTCCGCAGGAATTTTCGCGCCTTCTTCCAGTATGAGGATGTCTCCGGGCACTATATCGGAAAAGGGGATTTTTTCAACCTCTCCCTGTCTTTGGACCAAAGCATATAAAATCTCTTTCTGTTTGAGAGATTCGAGCGTTTTTTCAGCTTGTATTTCCTGGATGAAACCGATGGTTGCATTGATAAGGACGATTGTAGCAATGGCAATGGCGTCGATTGTCTCCCCGAGAAGAAGGGACACAAGAGTAGCTGCGAGCAGAATGATAACAAGCAGGTCTTTAAACTGATTTATAAATTTGAAAAATATGGGTGGTTTTTTCTTTACAGGAAGTACATTTGATCCGTATTTTTTCAGGCGAAGCGAAACTTCCTTTTGGGACAGACCGCGAGTTTTGTCTGTATTAAACGCTTTGAGCGTTTCCTCGATTGTTTGCAGGTGATACATTTACTTATGTTTTAGGTAAATTCAATATCCTTTATTAAATAAATTTTAACTTTTCCAGCTCCTGTGCTGACCGGATTTTGGTCGGGATTATTAAATTAATATCATATTACCCCTCCGCTTCCATGGGGAAGAAGGATGGATAATATCAAGTTTACAACAGGCGTGATGAGGCGAAATACTGGAGACGAGCCAAAAAAAGGGAATATTAGAAGAAGAAGAAAAATCATACCGTACTTTTCCAACTCCATCCATTCGTAGTAATACTTTTTAGGAAGAAGGCCGGCAACCACTTTAAAACCGTCGAGAGGATGGATAGGAATTAGATTGAAGATTGCCAGGAGAACGTTAATCTGGATAATAACTGGTAGTAACCCGTAGAGGAATAGACCCAAGATTCCGGGAAGCGGGAATCTTAGGATAACGGACAGGATGACGGCAAAAAGCAGATTGCTGGCAGGTCCTGCGACTGAGATAAGAGCAGCATCCCTTTTGGGATTTTTGAGGTTAAAAGGGTCAAAAGGGGTAGGTTTGGCCCAGCCGATAAAAAAACCTGATCCTGATATAAGCATGAGAAGGGGCAGAAGAACAGTACCGATAGGATCGATATGGGCAATTGGGTTTAGGGTCATCCGACCGTAGATTTTTGCCGTAGGGTCTCCCAATCTGTCCGCCATATAAGCATGGGCAAATTCGTGGATAGTAATGCAAATTATTAAGATGAACCAACCGATTATTATTCCCATATATTTATCTTTTTTCAGCTTATGGAAAACAATGATATAAATCCGGGGTTATAATTTTTTGCCTTAAAATAAGCTTGTTTAATTATCCGGTTTCTGGTATAGTATAACAGTTATTTAGGAAATCTCAAAACATAAAATTAGGAGTTTCCTATTTTTTATATATGGCCAAAAGATGTGAAAATTGCGGGAAAGGAACAGGTCGGGGGAATATGGTTTCCCATGCAAAAAACCGGTTAAAAAGGCTTTTTAAACCTAACCTGCAGAAGATGAAAGCATACAGAAATGGAATCTTGGTGGGAGTGAAACTTTGTACCAGTTGCATTAAGAGACTGAGGAAAGATGATAAAGTAGGTAGTTTAAGTCTCAAAAAGCCGGTTAAGAAAATACTAAAGCCGGTCCAGGTTAAAACTTTGGACAAGACAAAAAAGACAGAAGAGAAAAAGGCTGAAAAGGCAAGAGAAACAATCAAAATTGAAGACATCGTCGGGAAAAAGATATAACCTCATTTCTTCACATCAAAAAGAATACCTTCTATATATAGTTTTCCTCTTTCAAAATACACTCTCCATAAATCAATTCCGGGAAATTGGTAATCAGTAGGCAGGTAATCTATGAGATATTCTTTTAAAGTGGAACAGAAAAGATCAAGTCTGATGCCCTTATATTCTATCATGTTTTTTTGACCCACGGCCGTGTATAATAAAAACATGATATGGGAAAAGGTCATGTAAATAAGCTCGCATGGCAAATCTCCAAAGGTTTGCTTACCTCTACTTCAGATATCCTATTGTATTCTGTATTTTTGTTTGGTGCTTCAGTCGGTAAATCCGCAAGTAGCAGGGGAGTATGCGAATCTTTTAAGGAAGCGGATAATCTTTTTAGGAAATATAATACAAAAACCCTGATAGAATCTTTTTCCAGAGTCAGAAATAAGAAAAGATATCTTGTATATCAGAAAAACAAGGGTGACAGGCAAATTTCTATATCCTCTTACGGTTATAAGAGACTGGCTGAAGTGATTCCAACTTATAGAACCGAGAGAAAATGGGATAAGAAATTTTATCTGATAAGTTTTGATATACCTGAGAAAAAAAGGACTTTTCGGGACTCATTACGTAAGCACCTAAAAAAAATTGGAGCAGGTTTATTTCAAAGCAGTTTATGGATATCTCCATATAATCCGACCAACTATTTAAAGGAAAGTGTTAATTATTTTTCCCAACAAGATTGGATAATAATAAGTCCTGTGGATCAATATTCGATATTTCCTTATTTTGAAGAAGAATTACCGCTACTTCTTGAAAAAACATACAAATTAGCAGATCTAAATAAAAGATATAAAAGTTTTATAGATAAAGAGAAAGATAAAAAAGGACTGGTTGTATGTTTTGAGTATCTTAATATCCTTAAAGACGATCCGCAACTGCCTTTTGAACTGGAACCTCCCGGTTATAAAGCTAAGGAGGCAAATATTTTATATGGTGCATTATTGAAAAAAGATAATAAGTTTTTTTGACACACGGCCGTGTATCGAAAAGACATGAAGAATTTATACGACTGTGATTTTATCTCGTAGTGAATATTCTTTGAATTTGAAGGATCAATTTTCCTGTTTTTTCAGAGCTTCCCGGATGAGAGCAAGATTCCTGCCGTTCATTGGTTCCACTCCCAAAGCAAAGCGGA
>PFMK01000028.1 GCA_002785215.1 Candidatus Gottesmanbacteria bacterium CG_4_10_14_0_8_um_filter_37_24
AAGACAGAATAATAAGCTATCCAGCTCCGCCACCACCGCATTCAATACCTTCGGAAGTAAAACCTGCACGGGAAATTCCGACTATAATCAACAACTTCGGCAGAACGCCAGAAATTGTACCAAATCAACAGATAAACGATTCTTACAAAGAACAGGAAGCGATGCAAAAAAAACTGTCGGAAATGACATCAGAAAAAGACGCGTTGCTAAAGCAGTTGGATAATTTAAAAAGGGAACTGGAGACAGCTGAGAAACCAAACATTATCAGACCATCAAATTCAACTGAAACCAGAAGAGAACCCACTATAAAAACCATTACCGGAAAAGCCGAAATCATTAATGAACTAGGCCTGCCTAATCTGCCACAAACCCCTAACTTAATCATCGGCGTTATCAAGGATTCACAAAAAAAATTCCTTCCCAATATCATTATCACCGTGAAAGATAATAAAGGGATGCCTCTTCGAGCATTTAAAACAAATAAACTGGGACAATTTGCCTCTGCCACGCCTCTATCGAATGGTACATTCAATTTAGAAATTGAAGACCCATTAAAACGTTATATATTCGACATTGCACAAATCACACTCTCTGGTAAGATCTTTTTACCGATAGAAATAATCGCCAAAGGAGAAAGAGAGATTCTCAGGGAAAAACTCAGTAAAGAAATTTTTGGAAATCCAAATATATAAAAAATATGGTACAACCAACATCAACGCCGATAAGAGCCACTACTCAGGAGTTTTTAGAAATTGAGGACATTCTAGATGATCTTGTACTGCTTCGTGACGGATCAGCCGCCTTACTTATTATCACCTCAGCGGTAAATTTTGGTCTTTTAGCAGAAGAGGAGCAGGAAGCGTTGATTTATGCTTACGCTTCGCTTCTAAATTCCTTATCCTTTCCGCTGCAGGTGGTTATTTTATCAAAAAGAATGGACATCTCCTCTTACATCGAGCTGGTAACTCAGGAGGAGGAAAAACAACAAAACCAAACCTTAAAGGAACGCATAAGGAGATATCGTGAATTTATTCTTTCAATCATAAAGGAAAACCGGGTGCTTGAGAAAAAATTTTATCTGGTAATTTCTTTTTCACCGTTGGAATTGGGTGTTAAAGGCGCTTTTTCAACAGGCAAGAAAAAGAGGTTGCCGTTCCCAAAAGACTATATTATCTCCCGGGCGAAAACATCTCTTTTCCCTAAAAGAGACCATCTTCTGCGTCAATTAGGCAGAATCGGACTTAAGGGCAAACAACTCAACACCCAGGAACTGGCCGAACTGTTTTACAATATATACAACCCAACTACAACCGGTGAAAAACTAGCGGAAACCAAGGGTTATTCAAAAACGTTAGTCGAGGGAGTAGGAAAGATTTAACAGAAATTTATGTTCTCATTATTTAAAAAAGGGACAAAACAAAAACAAGAACCTGTCCAAATAATTAATCAAAATCTTAAAGTAGCTGCTATTCCTCCTGTAGTTAATCAAACATTACCTAAGGGTACAACCGTCCAAACATCTGCACCTACTGTTACGGCAATTCCACATGGACCTCCTTCGGCACAATATCACCAGTCTGTTGCCAGGCTGATACGGGGCACTGTCAGTATAAAAGACTTGATTGCCCCCTCGCTGGTTGAAGTGGATTTTGACAACATCCGCATAAATAATTATTATTACCGCACTCTGTTTGTGGCGGGCTACCCTCGTTTTGTATCTGCCAACTGGCTGCATCCTGTTCTCTCGTTTGATCATTCTCTTTTTATATCCATGTATATTTATCCAACCGAATCAAAGGTTGTGCTAGAAGATTTAAAAAGGAAAATTGCTGAAATGGAGGCTACGATTCAGGTGGACATGAAAAGGGGGAGAGTGGTCGATCCCGCTGTCCAGGTGGCACTGGACGATGCCCTGTCTCTTCAGGCACAACTTGCTAAAGGAGCAGAGCGTTTCTACCAATTCTCTCTTTACGTTACCATCCCTTCGGATTCCCTGGAGGAATTAAACAGGCTTTCAAAGGAAGTGGAATCGACATTGGGATCAATCCTTCTTGTTCCAAAACATGCAACACTCACGCAGGAAAACGGGTTTAAATCGTCCTTACCGATGGGTCTTGACCTTCTGGACGTCCCAAGGAACATGGACACCACTTCTCTTGCTACTACTTTTCCCTTCACGACAGCATCGTTAACAGCCAATGAGGGAATTCTTTATGGCGTAAATGAGCACGACGGAAGTTTGGTTATTTTTGACCGCTTTAGCTTGGAAAATTCTAACTCTGTTGTGTTTGGAAAATCCGGTTGTGGGAAAAGTTTCCTTATTAAACTGGAAACAATGAGACAACTTCTGTTTGGAACTGACGTTTTTGTAATAGATCCGGAAGGAGAATATACACATCTTGCCAAAGTTCTAGGCGGTGAACTTATTGAGTTTTCTTTTAATTCGCCGATCAAAATAAACCCTTTTGATCTTTCCGGTATAGCAACTGAGGGCGAAAACGAACTGGGACTTAAAATCCTTTCTCTTCATGCGCTGATGAGGGTAGTTATGGGAGACCTGACACCGGAACAGGACGCTATACTTGATCGGGCTCTTGTTCTGACCTATAAACAAAAGGGGATCACTCCTGATCCTGCCACCCAGAAAAATGAGCCCCCCCTTATCGAGGATTTATACAAAGTACTCCTCGGTATGGAGGAAACGGAAGCCAAAAGACTGTCTGAAAGACTGGAGAAGTTTGTCAAGGGCAGCTTGGCTGGAATTTTTAACCAAAAGTCAAATTTAAACATCAAAAACGCATTGACGGTTTTTAACATTAAGGAACTTGAGGCGGAACTAAGACCAATTGCTATGTTCATCATCCTTGATTTTATCTGGACCAATATCAAACGTCACGTCAAAAGAAGAGTATTGGTAATTGATGAGGCGTGGTATTTGATGAAACATCCCGACTCAGCCACCTTCCTTTATGGACTCGCCAAAAGAGCAAGGAAATATTATCTGGGTGTAACAACAATCACACAGGACGTGGAGGATTTTCTCTCCACTGACCACGGCAAGGCTATAATCACCAATTCAAGTCTGCAGATATTGCTTAAACAATCACCTGCGGCGATTGACAAACTGGCTCAGGTGTTTTATCTATCAGCCGGAGAGAAACATTTCTTATTATCTGCCAATGTAGGAGAAGGACTGTTTTTTGCCGGCCCGTCACATGCCGCTATTCAGATAATCGCCTCACCTGAAGAATACCAGCTGGCTACTACTAAACCGCAGGATATAGCCGCAGACAAACTGGCTCTTGACGACAACTCATCTTCTTATACCCTTTAACAGTCAAAGAAGGGTTTATGCTGGATGCAATTTTAAGCGCATCCAGTATATAATCAAATTATATGCATTCGGCAAAACCTCATAACCAACCTGGTGAATCCGCTGATGATGTAAACCAGACGCAACAGCAAAATGAGAAAGATGTTCAAACAGAAACAGACAGTGCTTTTTTTGTCTCACTTTTACAGGGCATCGCGGCTATAGGATTTATTCCTCTTTCTGATCGGGCCAAAGTGGTTCAGGCTTTTTCTGCCTTAAAAGATAAAAATTTCAAAGAGCGTATATTAAAAGTCGGGAATCCAGAAGAGTTAAGAGAAATACAAAATAGCCACTCTTTAGTTGTGAAAGAAATTAAAAGACAAAAAAAGGATTGGCGTGAAGGAGAAAGCATAGAGGTTGGCGTGGGAAGGTTCAGAAGAAAAATATCTTTTGATGAATATACCAGAATCTCCCAGGCCGTGGAAATAGCCAGCGCTACTCAAAGTGTCATCGGAAATCAGGAAAATGCCATCAGACGGCAAAACACTGTTGATGTTTTTGGTTTAAACCCTGAAAATCAGGCAAAACTCTCTTCCGGTTTTGACGATTGGAAAAAGAAATATCCTAATGGAAGTTATGATAATTATCTACATCACCAGGGAAACATTCTTTACCAGGAACAGCAAAAAACAATCACAGGAAAAGCGCCAGGTGATATAAAAGATCGCTCTACACAGTTAACCAAAAAGAATGAATCCGCCAGGCTTCAGGCTGTCAAAGATAATGCTCAGCTAATCATTAGACAGCATGAAGTTGTAGAAAAAATACTTGACCCAAAAAGTCCAAAAGTCGCTTCAGATGAGGAGTTAAGAAAGCTTTGGCAATATATTGAGAAAGGAACCCTTCCGGAACGCACCCCTGAACAACCTTTAGAAACGGCACCTGCTGTCCAGAAAGCCCCTGAGTATGACCTGGGAGAACTGGCTAAAGGTCCCGGTGAAGGTGCTTTCTTCGATGACATCATGGGCTATCCGCCGGAATCTAAACCTGCACCCATCCAAACTGCTCTTGAACAACAACAGGCTACTTTACCAGCATCAAATCCTTTAGCTAATCTATATTCCCGAATCCTCCAGAAAATTCCAAAAATGCCGTCTTTCTTACCCAAAAGTATTTCAACCTCTCTGACTAATAACCTTACCAAATTGACAGGATTGTTCAAAGGAGGTTTGGGTGGTTTGTTTAAATCAGGTTTAGGTTCTTTGGCTAAATCGGCCCTGATCAAAGCCGGTCTCGGAGCGCTCACCGGCGGAGTTGGCACAGCCCTTAGCTTTGCTGCGGACGGCTTAAAAAAATTAACCGGGATTGATGTGGTTGGAGTAGGAAAAAAAGCGGTTTTGGGTTTAGCAGCAATTGTCATACTTCCGGTTTTCCTAATCCTTTATCTTGTCCTTTTTGATAAACCTTCCAAAGGAATAATCCCTACGCTTCCCGGCGAAACAACACAAAGCTTGATGCCTGTAAAACAAAACCTTTCCTGGAAGACTTTTGAAAAGAACTTTCTTGAAGCAAAATCCTTTAGGAATCAGCAATTTAACATTGATTGGTTTAGTTTTGAAGACCAATATTTGAATCCGCAAAAAAAATTCCTTTCCCTAGACCAATAAGCTTCCCTTCTATAATGAAGCTCCACGGGCTTACGCCCGTGGTATCCTCAAATTCTTCGGCGAGCGAAATCCGCCGAAGCATTACCC
>PFMK01000029.1:0-960 GCA_002785215.1 Candidatus Gottesmanbacteria bacterium CG_4_10_14_0_8_um_filter_37_24
AGGAGTTATTGCTGCAATACGAAATGGGGTTAGAAACTTTGGCGGCGTTTTTGCAATGGCAATAACTAGTAGTCTCAAAGTGTTGGATGAGGGTGTTGAACCAGCGCAATCTGCTCCTCAAGGTCACGGAGGATAAATTTTATCATGTGGCTTCTTCTTATCATATCTTTTATTATCCTCTTATTTCTTTCAAGGAAAATCACTTCAAGCCTTTATCTTCTTACCTTTCTTATCTTCAAAAGCAACCGGTTTGCCTTAGCTGTACTTGCTGGTATCCTTTTGCCGGGTACCGTTATCCATGAATTGTCCCATTTTTTTATCGCTACCATTCTTAGGGTTCCCACCGGTAACTTAACCGTTTTCCCGAAGGTGGAAAGGAGTGGGGAAGTGAGAACCGGCAGGCTGGAAATGGCCGGTACTGATCCTTTCCGCCATACTTTAATCGGTCTTGCTCCATTGATAACAGGTGTTTTAATAATATATGTAATAGGCAAAATATTCCTTAATGATTTTTTCCTAATTCCAAATTCTAAATTCCAAATTCCGGATTCTTTAATCGGCTCATATTTATTATTTATCACCACAAATACTATGTTCACCAGCAAAAGGGATCTTGCGGGTCTGAAAATTGCCGGACCAATCATCCTGATTACTTTGATTTCCCTGTATTATTTGGGAATAAGAATATTTCTTGAGGAACCGGTTATAAGAAAAATTGATACTGTTTTAAAAAACTTAAATTCCTATCTTGTCCTTGCTGCAATAATCAATTTCTTAGTTTATCTATTCCTTATCTTAAATATCAAATTCTGGCAAAAAATCCTCAAAAGAAACGTGATTAAAGTAAAATAGTTTTCTCAGGAAACACTTGAGGATAATGGAGTATTGTCCTCTTCCGGCTTTTTGTCGGAAGGGGTAGAGGGGGAGTTTTCCACTCCCTTATAAAATTCTTCCAGAGGG
>PFMK01000029.1:994-5810 GCA_002785215.1 Candidatus Gottesmanbacteria bacterium CG_4_10_14_0_8_um_filter_37_24
TTGACTCATTTTTTATAACCGTCAATTCGCTTTGGCACTTCGGACAAACATTTTTACTGTCTTTTTCTCCGGCTGCTTTTTCCCATGTATAACCGCATTTCTCGCATTTGAATCCCGGCGGAGTGGGAATTATTCCATTGTCATCTTTGGGAGTTTCTTCCTGAGTCTTGCTGGTGTCAACGGGCGCAGGGATGCTTTTTCTTGGTGCCATTTTTTCTACGTCAAACGTTAATCCGTCTCCGTCTGAATCAACCACAATCGTATCACCCAAAACCACCTCCCCTTTGATAAGCATGGAGGAAACAGGGTTTTCCACCAGTCTTTGCATGGTCCGTCTTAGGGGTCTTGCTCCAAATACCGGATCGAAACCTACCTGAGACAGGAATAGTTTGGCGTTTTCGGACATCTTAAGCCTAACATTTTGTTCCTCAAGTAGTTTGCCAAGGATTTTCACCTGCAAATTGACAATCTCCAGCATATGTTCCCTGGTCAGGGGTTTGAAGATCACAATCTCATCGTATCTGTTGAGAAGTTCTGGCTTGAAGAATTTTTTTAACTCCTCCATCAACCTGTCTGCTAAAAGATTAAATCTGTCGTTATCTTTTTCTTCTTTAACAGATTGCATCTCTTGGAATACCGGTATCTTACTCTCCTCCTTTTCTCCTAATACGTCTTTGACCGTAAAAAGATCCGCGACGCTACCGCTCTGCCATATTGCGGTACCCGCATCTTTCCTCTGCCAATATTCTCCGTCTGATATTATCAATTCTTCTCCTGCGGATCTAAAAAGGTGGATATCCCATTTACGGGTGGGGAAATTTTCTTTCCTGTTTTTGGAAGTATCTCTGTTTATAAGGTTGTTGCCGCTTTTCATCTTCTTGTCAGGATCTTCGCTCTCTTTCATCTCTTTCTCAAGAACAGCTCCTTCAAAATACTTATCCAGAATATCTGTAACCCATTCCTGTGTTTTCAAATTTTCTCTTTTCCAGAATCGGTTATCCAAGGTTATCATTTCCGAGTCTAAAGTAGAAATAGCATGGGTGTCCCATTTGGCGGTAGGCAACTGTTCTTCCGGTTTATCAGGTAAGGCGTTCGTAACCAAATGGTCTTTTGTCTGCAAAAGTAAGACTTGGACCTTCCATTCTTTCATTATCGTAGAAGTCCTGAACCACAAAAGGTCGCCTTTGGTTATTGTCTCCGAACCGTCAGGAGCTATCAGGTGTGTATCTATGCCACCCGCCGGAAACACATTCTCCCCCTCCAGGACAGCTGAACCGGCAAAGTAATCTGTCAAAGAAAGGCTTTTCCATTTATTATCCCGGGCATCTCTCTCCCAGACTCTGTCTTTTAGAGTAATAATTTCCCTGCCGGTTGGCGAAATTGTATAAGTGGTAAAAATATCTTGCTTCTGATTTGCGGCGTCTGCATCTTGTTTGTCTGTATCATTTTTCCATCCAGACATTTCTTCCTGGATGATACCGCTGCCTAAATTTGAAGTACAGATGACAATCGTATTTTTGAAGGAAATCGTGTGCCCTTTATTGTCCGTCAATCTCCCATCATCAAGAAGCTGAATAAGAATATTAAAAACATCCGGATGGGCTTTTTCAATCTCGTCGAGAAGAACCACGCTGTAAGGATGTCTTCTGACCGCCTCAGTCAACTGTCCACCTTCCTCATAACCCACATAACCCGGAGGAGCGCCTATCAGCTTGGCCACTTCATGCTTTTCCATGTACTCAGTCATGTCAACTCTCACCATCAAATCCTCGGAACCAAAAAGGGTTTCAGCCAGTGTTTTGGCAAGCTCTGTTTTCCCGACACCCATCGGCCCCATGAAGATAAAACTCCCTATTGGTCTTTTGTTTGATTTAAGCCCTGCCCGGCCCCGTCTTACTGCTTCGGCTACAGCGGTTACTGCTTCGTCTTGATCTATCAGTCTTTTATGAATAACTTCTTCCAGATCCAACAGTTTTGCCGATTCGTTTTCAGTCAGTCTTTTTATGGGAATATTTGTCCACCTTGATACAATTTCAGCGATAATTTCAGGCGTAACCGTGTTTGTTGTAGTTGATTTTTTTATCTGGTATTCGTCTTTTAGGTTTTTTAAGCTTACTTCTAGATCCTCCAACTCTTTTTTTAAATTTTCAATTCTTATTCTGTCGCCGATTTTTTCTGCTTCCTGTTGTTCGCTTGTTAATTTCTTAAGCTTTTCCTCCTGGGATTTTATCTCTTCAGGAAGGGAAATTGCCGGCAATCTCACAGAGGCTGCACCTTCATCGATCAGATCTACTGCTTTATCAGGTAAAAACCTGTCGCCGATATAGCGTTGTGATAACCTGACTGCCGCCTCAACAGCTTCATCGGAAATCTTTACCCGATGAAAAGCCTCGTACTTGTCTCTTATGGCCAAAAGCATTTCTATGGCTATTTCCGCTGTGGGTTCGGAAACGTTTACAGGCTGGAATCTTCGCTCAAGTGCCGGATCTTTTTCTATATACTTCCTGTATTCTGTAACTGTAGTGGTTCCGATTGTCTGCAATTCTCCTCTGGCCAGTGACGGCTTCAGTATGTTTGAAGCATCCATGGTGCCTTCGCTACCGCTACCAGCACCAACCATATTATGAAGCTCGTCTATGAAAAGTATTATGCCTCCGCTTGAAGCTTTCACTTCTTTTATGAGATTTTTTAACCTTTCTTCAAACTCTCCCCTGTGTCTGGCACCGGCTATAAGCGACATCAGGTCCAGTAAAAGTATCTTTTTATGGAGCAGGGTTTCCGGCACGTTACCATTGGCAATTCTTAAAGCCAAACCCTCAACTATGGCAGTTTTACCCACACCTGCATCTCCTATAAGCACGGGATTATTTTTCGTTCTTCTTGACAGGATGTGAATTATCCTTTCTATCTCCCAGCTTCTTCCCACCACCGGATCCAGTTCCCCGCGCAGTGCTTTAGAAGTAAGGTCTTCCGTATAAAGCTCCAGTGTAGATGTTCTCTTATTATCTTCTTCCTTCTCAATTTCTTTTTTACCGGTAATTTTTTTGTTTAATACTTCCCGGGTTAAATTATTCTTAACCAAAGTTTGGGCAGCAGCACCTTCCCCCTCATGTGACAGAGCCAGTAAAATATGCTCAGGTGAAATAAACTCATATCCTAAAGACCGGGCTGTGGAAAGCGACAACTCCAGTACTCTTTTCACTCTCGGAGAAAACTGGGGAACCCCTGTAAAATTACCGTGTTTGAATATTTTTTCCAGTGAAGCTTGAAGTTCTGACGGGGTTACCTTACATTCTGAAATTAGCTGATAGACACTGCTGTCCTGCAGAAGCCCCCATAAGACATGCTCTGTGTCGATATATTGATTTTTTAATTCTTTCACCTTGTTTGCAGCCACAAGAAGCACTTTATTTGACCTTTGAGTAAATCTGGATAAGACGTCCATACCAACTCTTTTATTATGATCAATAGATGAATTAGCGGCGGGAGTATTGGCAGAATTTGATAAAGAATTTGCTCCGATGTTGCCATCTGTTTGGTTTGTCTGTGGTAAAGGGGTTTTTTTAACCACGGGGGAAGGAGGATTGCCTATGCCGGAATAAGCCTGTCGTGTCCCACTGTATTGGACGTCAGCAGGCGTTGAGGATGAAATTGTAGCTTCATTTACCTCGGTTTTTTGGGCATCCTCATCTTTATCGTCTTTGCCTTTTTTAAAATATCGCGAGAAATTAAAAAACTGTGACGGCATTACTTCTAGTAAACCATGAGTTTAAGCTGTATGTCAAGGATTTGATTGAGAAAAAATTGTTTTCACGAAAAACTATCTGGTTTGGTAGTAATTTGTATAACAATGCTATAGTTGAAAGGGGATTTTTCACATTCTACGCTAAATGTAGCCTTTAATAATACTTAATTAAATTTCGAGATGGTTATACCCATCTTACTCAGGTTTACAATCGAAGTGGTTGCATAGCTGACTAAACCTCCGATTCGGGGGTTTAGATGGATGTATGCCGGAAAAATTTAATTCAAACCTGAGTTTTTTCAGTATAGTAAACCGATCGTTACGAAAATATGGAACAACATCAAGTACCACGCAATATTTCAGGTTTTCAGTTTCATCTGATAGGGGACATGACCTTAAGACAGTTTCTCTATGTCGCTTCCGGAGGCGCTCTTGCCTATTTTATTTTTAGATTTGCCCCCTTTCCCTCAATCATCAATCTTTCAATTGCAGGATTGGTAGGATTTGTTGGTTTTGCTTTTGCTTTTTTGCCTATACAGGAAAGACCGCTAGACAAATGGATTGTAGCTTTCGTAAAAAGCATTTATTCACCCACACAATATTTGTGGCAAAAAGAGGGAAATATGCCTGATATACTTTTAAAACAGGCAACAATCCATGTAAAACCCGCTTCTAAAAATCAAATAGAGAATCATAAATACGCTAAAGAAAAGCTACGGTCTTATTTGGCCACTCTTCCGTCAACCCCGCATGAAACGTTAAATGAGAGAGAAAGAAAGTATGTGGAAAAAACATTGTCACTTTTCAAAAATGAGCTTGTTCTGCCATCTGTACCTTCAAGTACCCAATCGTCATATGTCTCGCTCACTTCTTTGTCCAAAATGAATCAAAATTTACCGATCTCGTCTTCCTCTCAAGCAAACAGCAACGCAAATCCCGCCTTGCAAAAAGATTTTGCTGGCCTGGCACATGCTAGAGTCACCACGACCCCACCACAAGACAGAATAATAAGCTATCCAGCTCCGCCACCACCGCATTCAATACCTTCGGAAGTAAAACCTGCACGGGAAA
>PFMK01000110.1 GCA_002785215.1 Candidatus Gottesmanbacteria bacterium CG_4_10_14_0_8_um_filter_37_24
GCATAGCTTTACCTCCTAGTAAGACTATGCCTCATTTATATTTAGCTTGTCAAATCAATCACTATGTTGTTAAGGTGCGTAAGTACTGTTAGTATCATAAACTGGTCATTCTGTTATAATACTTTAAATGAATAAATTAAAAACAATTGGATCAAAATTAAGAACTTATGTATTTATTGATGCCTCTAACCTTTTTTATGGAGGAGAGAAAAGTCTGGGTTGGAAAATTGATTATTTGAAATTGTTAAAGTATCTAACGAAAAGATATTCTGCAAAGAAGTTATATTATTTCGGTGGTATAGAAATTTATGATTATCCATATGATTATCAAAAACAGGATTCCGTACCGGTTGAAGATGTTGAAAAATATATCAGAAGGTACATTTGTAAAAACGAACAGAAATTTGATGATGCAAAATTATTACTTCTCTCACGACATCTCGCAAGAATTAAATTTTTCCGAAAACTTCAGGAATTCGGATATTACCTGAAGTTAAAACCGGTAAAGTTATATTATCAACACGACGGTACGACACAACGGAAAGCAAATTGTGATGTAGATATGGCATTTTATCTCATGAGGGAAATTAAGAATTATGATAGGATACTGGTTCTATCGGGTGACGGAGATTTTCTTCCTGTCCTGAAATATCTCCGTAAAATTGGTAAGGAAATCATAATATTATCCCGCGGTTCACGAACTGCTAGGGAAATCCGGCAATTTGCTGGAAATAAGTTTATGGATTTTAATTATTTACGGGAAATGATAAAGATCTCTATAGAATAAAAAATGGGAAGACTCGTATAGAATCTTCCCTATGTTTAGTATTTATACTATAACAAAAAGAAAGGATTCTGTCAATTGAAACTATCAATCGGTATCGTCGGACTTCCAAACGTAGGTAAATCTACCCTATTTAACGCTCTTCTTAAAAGACAGATCGCTTCGGCCGAAAACTATCCTTTCTGTACGATTGATCCAAATATCGGTGTCATAGAAGTACCTGACGAACGATTGGCAGTCTTGGCAAAGATAGTCAATACGTCAAAAATTATACCGGCAATTGTGGAATTTTATGATATTGCGGGACTGGTAAAAGGCGCTTCAGAAGGAGAAGGATTGGGCAATAAATTCCTGTCACATATCAGGGAAGTTTCAACCATTGCCCATGTCGTCCGCTTTTTTGAAGATGAAAATGTCATACATGTGGAAAACAGAGTCGATCCTGAAAGCGATATCGTAACTATCGATACTGAACTGGCTCTAGCAGATCTTGCTACTCTAAAAAAACAAACGGAACCCAGAATGAATGCGACCAAAGAAGAAATACTTACATATCAATTAATAAAGAAAATAAAAGCAGGGATTAACCAAAATATTCCAGTCAGAAAACAAAACCTGTCAGAAGATGAATGCAAAGCTATACAACACTTGAATCTGTTGACTTTAAAGCCGGTAATCTATGTGTTCAACGTATCAGAATCACAATTAGAGAATTACGACAACACGGAGGATAAAATAAGAGCATTCCTATCCGGAAATAACGATAAATCTCCCTATCTTATCATTTGTGCAAAACTGGAAAATGAAATACTTACGCTGTCTATGTCAGAACAGAAGGAATATCTGACTCAATATCATCTGGTTGATTCAGGACTTAACCGCCTGATAAAAAAAGCTTATGATACCCTGGGCCTTATATCTTATTTAACTGCAGGAGAAAAAGAAGTCAGGGCATGGACTGTCAAAAAGGGTACATTAGCTCCCCAGGCTGCCGGAGTAATACACACAGATTTTGAAAAAAACTTTATCAAAGCGGATATCATACCCTTTGGAACATTTGTGAAGTGTAACGGTTGGACTAATGCCCGGGAACTGGGCAAAGTATCAACCGTCGGTAGAAACTATGAAATCAAAGATGGGGAAGTAGTCGAATTTAAAATAGGACAATAATAATTAATTTACATTAAACCTGTAAGCGTATGTTTATCTGTTCCAGGAAACGCCAGGCTATAAGAAGCTGAGCAAACTGTGTAGCCGATACTTGTTCATGCCTTTCTAAATCAGAATTTACATTTCCGATAATCTTTTCCGATGATATTCCAGTAAAATCAATAATATGGCTTTTTAGGGCAGAAATTGTACCTCTGGAAATCTCACCATCTATATGAATCACCATGGATTTTCTACCCCAATAACTTGACGGAACACAGGCAAGGACAAAGGCTGGTATTGAGATATCAAACATCGAGGCTAAATCAAACGGTAGCACCAGAGAGGGTAAATTTATCTTTACAGCTTCTATAATCAATTCTACCTTATAACAGTTATCCGGCATTTTTCCTATACATTCATATCTGGCAAAATCTTTAATAGTAGAATCTTTTATTTTTATAACTATATTGGCATTTGTCTTTTGAAAATCTATCCATCTCTTATACGCCGCTTCCCTTCTGAGCATCTCTTCAAGAAGATTTTCTGCTCTGTGGCCTCTTTTTTTTATATCCCGTTCATATTTCCATCTCCATTTGATTTCACGCGAAGGATCCACAAAAATGCTGAAATCTATAAGCGATAAAAGTTCCGGATATAATGCGTGTAAACCCTCAATAATGATTATGGGAGACGGGACAAAACTTTTTGGTTTATCGAAGTCACCGGTTTTATGGTTATAAACAGGTATCTCCACTTTGTCACCACTTTTTAATGAAACAAGATGCTGTTTCAAAAGATCAAGATTGTTAATTACGGGATCTAAGGGGAGATGATGAGATATGGCTCTCTCCTGACGATTTTCTTTATGATATCCGTCCATATCAATAGTTTTTACAATATCCGTGCCCAATAGATGCCTGATGCCATTGGTAAAAGTAGTTTTACCACTCCCACTGTCTCCGGTAATACCGATAATAATAGGTGTTTTCAGAAGCTTTAGTCTGGATAAGAAACTATTCATAATGCTTTTATTTAGTCCTGATCTCAGCATATGAATTTTTCGAGGATTTGTCAATTAGAGCGGTAAAATGTTATGTTCTTTGAAAAGTGGACAGCAAATATGTCATGTCGACCGATTCCACGATAGTGGATGAGTGGAGAAATCTACCAACTATACTTGGAAGATCCCTCGATTCCGCTCGGGATGAAAAATAAATTCAAATCAGTCCACTTTGCTCTTATGCCACCAGATCAAATTTTTGCAGCTTTGTCTTTTTTTCTTCGGAGGGTGTTTTTATAAGTTGATGTTGCAAAGCCACTAACTGTGCATATAAACCGTTCTTGTCATTTAGAAGTTCTTTCGAGGTACCGTACTGATTCACTGTACCCTGGGAAACAACCAATATATGATCAGCATTGGCTATCGTAGAAAGCCTATGTGCAATAATGATTGACGTTCTATTGTTTAGTAATCTGTCCAATCCCTTTTGCACTAATACTTCTGATTTACTATCCAAAGATGAAGTAGCTTCGTCAAGAATGCTAATTGGGGCATCTTTGATAATTGCCCTGGCTATTGCGATACGCTGCTTTTGGCCACCAGACAATTTTACCCCTCTTTCTCCGACTAAACTATCGTATTTGTCAGGTAATTCCATAATAAAATCATGTGCGTTGGCAGCTTTGGCAGCTGAGATTATATCCTTCATACCTGAGTCCTTCCTGCCATACCTTATGTTCTCTACAATAGTCCCGGAAAAAAGTAACGATTCCTGAAATACTACGGCAATATTTTCATGCAGTGAAACTTGTGTCACGGATGAAATGTCCTGGTTGTTTATAAGGATTCTCCCTTTTTGAGGTTCATAATATCTCAAGAGCAGATTGACTATCGTAGACTTTCCCTGACCGCTTTCACCTACCAAAGCTAATTTTTCCTTTCCATAAACACAAAAATTTATGTTTTTGAGCACATGTTTGCCTTTTTCATATTCGAAATAGATGTTTTCGAATTCGATGATAGGTTTCGTTGGAATGATAGGCTTAAATATGTTTATTTGTGCAGCTTCCAGTCTGTCCGTTATTGATGTTCTTGTCTCCAGTACTTTGAAAAAATCAGCTGATCCCGAGCTTGCCTGCTGAATTTGGCCTAGAATAAAAGACATAGCAAAAAGAGGAAACCTTGCCTGATTTACCAGTTGCAGAAGTAAAGTCATCTCTCCTAAAGTAAATTTTTTATAAAAAGTCCAATATACTATATATGTATATATAGAAAAAAGAATAATATTAAGACTTAATCTTCTTAATAAATCATAGAAATGCCATCTTTTCGTCTGTTCGATAGATAGATCCTCAATTTGGTTTCTTGTCGTAAGATAGGAACCTAGTTCATAAATTTCGGCTGCAAAGGATTTTACAATCCTGATTCCGGAGATACTCTCAAAAACACGACCTTGTGATGTGTCGGTAAGGATATTCTTTTTGTTTTCATACTCTCGCCATACGATCGAAGAGTTATGTGATATCAAAATATATATGGGAAATAACACGAGAAGTAATACTGCTATTATCAGCGAATACCTGCTGAGAAGTATTACGGTCACGATTGCGGTAAGGAAAAAAGGGAGAAAATTATTCAACATACTCTGAAGAAAATCGGTAATACTGGAAATCCCCCGGTACATCTTGTTTACGATTTTACCGGTTATCTCATTATCATAAAATCCTATATTCAGATTCAGGATATGCTTATAGAATTTTCCGGATAAGTATGTCTGTAGTCTTACGGTAAGGACATCGCCTATCCACTGGCTACCGGCAGTAAGTATCGAAATAAAAACGTCTGTAGAGATGATTGCAATCAGAAGATAATAAAATTTAGAAAAATCTACATTTTCACCGCTGATCTGTTTTACGATAATATCTACAACAAGTTTGCTTAAGATGGGCACAACCAGTGATAACAGGGATATCAAGATGACAAAAATACCCATAAATGCATACCATTTCCAGAATTTTCTGGTAAAAGAGATAATTTTGAAAATCGGATTCATAC
>PFMK01000097.1 GCA_002785215.1 Candidatus Gottesmanbacteria bacterium CG_4_10_14_0_8_um_filter_37_24
CTCCCTTTGCCTTACTGAAAACGCCTTTAAATCTGGAAGCTCATCTAATGGTGAAAGATCCTTTAAGGTACGTGGAGAATTTTTCTAAATACGGGTTCAAAAGATTTTATGCCCATGTGGAGGGCGATTTTATAGATGAATATATAGAGAAGTGTTATAACCTAGGTGTGGAAGTGGGTTTGGCGATAGACGGACCGACTCCTTTTGAAAAGCTGCGTCCTTTCTTGGATAACATTGACTGCGTTTTAGTGATGGCAATTGACGCAGGTTTTTCCGGCAGGCCTTTTAGGGATGATACTCTTTCCAAGATAAGACAAATCAGGGAAGTTGATCTTACTATTCCTATTTGCGTGGATGGGGCGATGGATGATGTGAATGCCAAAAAGGTGATAGATGCAGGAGTTACTAGAATAAATTCCAATTCATATATTTTCAAATCAGAAAATGTTAAAATGACAATTGAGAAATTGATGGCAATAAATCTGGAAAAAGGTACTTTTTAAACAATAAAGCCCTTTAATTACTCATATAATTTTTCGGTAAAGATTTTAGAATATGGATAATAAAATACTGGAAAAGCTGGCAAAAGTAGTCCGTTATTACATACTGCTGTCAACCACTACAGCCGGGTCAGGGCATCCGACTTCATCTCTTTCGGCAACTGATCTGATGACTGTACTGATGTTTGGCGGTTTTTTCCGTTTTGATTTTGCATACCCTGATTCTCCAGCTAATGACAGGCTTATCTTTTCCAAAGGACACGCTTCACCCCTTTTATACTCTTTGTATTTAGCTGCTGGTGTTATCACTCCAAAAGAAATTCTTACCCTGAGGGATTTTCATAGTAGTTTGGAAGGCCATCCGACGCCCAGATTTAAGTATAATGAGGCAGCTACCGGCAGTTTGGGACAGGGGTTGTCGGTAGGGGTGGGAATGGCACTCGCACTGCGGGCGAGAATTTCGAATTTCGAATTTCGAATTTCGAATTTCCCAAAAGTATATGTACTTTTGGGGGATGGGGAAATGGCGGAAGGGTCTGTCTGGGAAGCTGTCAATTTAGCTTCGTATTACAGGTTGGATAATCTGGTAGCGATTGTTGACGTGAACCGTTTGGGACAAAGCCGGGAAACTATGTATGGGTGGGATACGGATTCTTATAGCTCCAAATTCAGGTCTTTCGGATGGGATACGGTTGTGATCGACGGTCATGATTATGATCAAATAACTGAAGCGTTTAAAACTCCCGCCTTCGCTAGAGCTACGGCGGGTAAGCAAAATTCATCTATTCGACAAGCTCAGGACAAGAAATTCATAAGTCAAAATTACAAAGGCAGAAATAGACCTTTTGCGATAATTGCCAGAACGGTAAAAGGTAAAGGTGTTTCATTCATGGAAAATAAAGACGGTTGGCATGGGAAACCCTTGCCAAAAGATCTTCTGGACAAAGCTTTAAACGAGTTGGGAGAAGTAGACCTGAAATTGAGGGGAAAAGTGGGGAAACCAAATATCCAAACCCGAAACCCGAAACCCGAAATACTAAACAAATCCAAAATCCGAAATCCAAATTATTTAATAAGAGAGATGGTCGCCACAAGAAAAGCTTATGGCAAGGCTTTAGAGCGCTTGGGTGAAGGTTATCCCGATATTATTTCTCTTGATGCTGAGGTCAATAATTCCACTTATAGCGAGATTTTCAGGAAAAAATATCCTGACAGATTTTTCGAGATGTTCATAGCTGAACAAAATATGGTAGGTGCCGCTGTAGGTTTGGCAAGATATGGTTATGTACCTTTTGTTTCGACTTTTGCTGCTTTTATGACGCGGGCTTTTGATCAAATCCGGATGGCGGCTTTAGGGGAAGCAAACGTCAAATTTTGCGGTTCCCATGCAGGGGTATCCATAGGAGCTGATGGTCCCTCTCAGATGGGTTTAGAGGATATAGCCATGTTTAGAGCCGTACATAACAGTACTGTTTTATATCCCTTCGATGCCGTGTCGACGGAAAAATTGGTTGGGGAAATGGTAAAACATAAAGGTATTTCTTACATGCGCACCACTAGGGGAGAAACTCCCGTGATATACGGGAATAACGAAGAATTTCCTATTGGAGGATGTAAAGTCCATCCATTAAAAACTCAAAACTCAGAACTCCCCACTTCGCGCCTCCTTCGCCAAAGTGGCTACGAAGGCAGAGCAAGGCTTCGCGGGGCAGGCAAATCTCAAAACCAAAGAAAGAAAAAAAGGACGGTACTAATTATTGCTGCAGGGATTACTTTGTTTGAAGCTTTCAAGGCGCAACAGGAGCTGGAAAAAGAAGGAATAGAAGCAACTTTGATTGATTGTTATTCCATTAAACCTATAGATGAAAAGACAATTAAGAAATATGGGATGCAAATAGGAAGAGTTGTGACTGTTGAAGATCATTGGTTTGAGGGAGGATTGGGAGATGCGGTTTTGAATATTTTTGCAACAGAACCAAGAGTGAAGATTTATAAACTAGCCGTATCCAAGATGCCCAGAAGCGGTAAACCAGAGGAGCTATTGGACTACGAGGATATTTCGTTTACAGCCATTATTAAGAAAGTAAAGGAGGTATTGCAATGATACATAAGAAAAAAATTTTTTCAAAGATATTTATAGACGGTGGAGACCCGTCTGAGACTGCCAAAGCAGAACAACTTTTAGGTTTTATCGATGGCCAAACTACTAATCCGACCTTAGTAGCAAATAATCCCATTGTCAAAAAAAGCCTGGAAAAGGGGGAGAAATTTACAAAAAGCGAAATAAACGGATTATACAAAAAAATAATTGAAGAAATATCGGCAATTGTAGAATGGTCGGTTTCCATAGAGCCGTATGCCGATTTAAAGACCAGTGCTGAAGAGTTATTATCACAGGCAGTTGGGATGGCGGAGTGGAGCAGCAAGGCTTGGATCAAGCTGCCGACTACGGCACAAGGTCTTGAGGCGGCCAAAAAGGCAGTGGCAAACGATATGCGGGTAAACATGACACTTTGTTTTACCCAGGATCAGGCAGCAGCTATTTATGCAGCCACAAAGGATGCAAAATATCCGGTATTCGTCTCTCCATTTGTAGGTAGGCTTGATGATCGCGGGGAAAACGGTATGCATCTTATAGAAAACATTTTGAAGATGTATGAAAAAGGTGATGGTCATGTGATGGTTTTAACAGCAAGCGTAAGAAATTTTGATCATCTGATGCAGGCATTGAGATTGAGATCTCCCATAATCACTCTTCCTTTTAAAGTGTTTGAACAATGGGCCGGGAAAAGGTTTATGTTGCCGTCAGATGACCATATCAGCGTACCAAGTCAACTGACCTCAATACCTTACAAGGAAATTTCACTTGATAAACATTGGTACCAGTATGATCTTTATCATGAATTGACTGAAGCAGGAGTGAAGCGTTTTGCCGAGGACTGGAACAGGCTGATTAGGTAAATTGTTATTTATTCACCTTAATAAATTTTCCGTCCAACTTCTGGAAAAGGGTATATATTTTGAGGGCGGGGAATTTTTGTTTTATAATTTGCTTGGCAAAAAGAAGATCCTCTTTATGTTTCTTGAAAGTGTTTTCATCCCCATACGCTCCGCAATCCTCGTGATTTATAAGATACGCTTCAGAGATATGATGAAGTTTAAAAGACAGTTCAATTTGATCAAGTATAAATGGAAGGTTTTTTACTCCTCCTGCTATAGCCACCCGGTCAAAAGTCTTATTTTTGAATTTTTCAATTGTCCACTTCCTGATACCTTTCCTGAGCCGAAAATCCATACAGGTAATGACAATAGCCTGGCAATTATGTAAGTTTTTTTCGTGCTTATTCATGATGGAAGAATAGTATCAAATACAGAAGGTAATTACAAGAAAAAACGTTTTTCTGATAGATTTTATTTATTGAGATTGAATCTCGAGTCTGATTCTGACGTCAAAGAAATTATCTATTACACACGAAAATAATCTTTTTTAAGGAGATATGTCATTTGTTTCTTTAATTCTGTTTTCTTTGGCATCTTCAAATAAGGAGTAAAACAGTTTTCTTCGTGTGACAGACATTAATCTGTTTTGTCTTAGAGGATTGTCAAAAGAGAAGTCATAGTTTAACTTTATTAAAGTATCAGACAAAGATTTCAACTGATTACTGCTGATTATCTTATTGTTTGCATCTTTTACGGTTATTTGGCTGGATATTCCACTTGGATCAAAAATAATTTTGCCTTCGGGATCTGCTGTAATATCTCCCATCATCGCTTCTGCCGACAGATTACCAGTCAATTTACTGGCAAGTAGTCCCTGATGTTTGATGTCTGCGTGTAACATAAGTAAGGTCTTTATATCATAATCTATATTCAGTTTCTGAGGTGCATTGTTGGCGGCAGTTTTAGTTATTTCATCCAAGTTTGATAATGCACCGATAAATGAACCGGCATTTACTGTGATTTTTTGTCCATTTAATTGATTCGCTACCATATTTGCGATAGTTCCTTTATAGGAATTTAACAATCCCAAATCCGGCATATTTTGCATTATTGGTTGGTATACCATCTCTTTGGATAAAGTAAATGAAATATCAACATATCCTTGACTGGGATCGTTGGGATCTTTTAATAAATATTTCTTAATGTCATCTTTACCGGTAAAAGCACTAATATCCGGAAGTTCAACACTTTTTGAGCCGGAATAAGATATGGGGATAGCCATGTAATCATCCATTAAACCGCATTGTGATCCACTTCCGCCTACCTGGAATAACCCCAATATACACACTTTCCCACTTGGATCATTCCTCATGACAGGGTTATTCCCCACGTAAGCATACCTGTTGGGTCCCTCTGCCTTGTCTGCCGATATGAAATGTCCTATGGCAGGGTTATAATACCTGGCATTGTAGAAGTAGAGGTCTGTGGAGGAGTCAATTCTCTGTCCAGTGTATAATCTATCTGTTAAATGTTGAATGTTATCTGTTATCTGATTTCCGAAAGGATAATACACATAATCTTCCTTCTTATCCCCATTCTCATCTGTAACCAGTACAGTACTTCCTAAATGATCACTATGAAGGTAATTAGTGTTTACTGTTTCCTGTTCGCTGTTTACT
>PFMK01000077.1 GCA_002785215.1 Candidatus Gottesmanbacteria bacterium CG_4_10_14_0_8_um_filter_37_24
GTTTCTATATTGCAATAATAGGAAGTTATCATTTTGCACTAACACCGGTCCAAGAGGATATTGACAACACGTATCGAAAAGAGTATATTTAATGAAAATTAAGCATCCTTTAGCCATAAAATTCCCCAATTTTCTTCATTATTCAGGGGTTTTTATGGTTTAGAATATAAACTAATATGAATGATATACAAAAAGTACTAATTACCCGTGAGGGTTTGGCCGAGCTTCGAAAAGAACATGAGGAACTTGTCCAAAACAAGCGTCCTGAAGTAGTGGAGAGACTGGCAGAGGCCAGGAGTCAGGGTGATTTGACCGAAAACAGCGAATATACGGCTGCCAAACAGGATTTGGCTTTTATCGACGGCCGTATAGCTGAACTGGAACAGGTCCTGCATGAAGCCAAAGTCGTTTCTTCTCATCCGAGAAAATCCATAGACGTAGGTTGTAGGGTTACTTTACACATAGGGAAAAAAAAGGATACTTTTCATATAGTGGGAGAGTGGGAAGCAGACCCAATAAATAAGAAAATTTCTCATTCTTCGCCTTTGGGGAAAGCACTTCTTGGAAAAAAAGTCGGTGATAAGATTGAAGTTAATGCTCCGGCAGGTAAAATTTTGTATAAAATCCTTCACATCGAATAAATTCTCAATCCCGCTTCACCAAAATCCGATGGATAATTTCCTCTTCAAACTTACATCATTCCATTGATAAGCAAAAATCTATCCATATTCCTTATCATTTCATTATGATAAAATAATGCCATATGTTTTGGGCTGACAGAATTGCCAAAGATCTGAAAAAAACACAGCATATAGATGATATGTTTACTCCTTCCGGATATGCACATGTCGGTTCCTTGCGCGGTCCTGTTTTGCACGATGTAATATATAGGGTTCTTTCCCAGAACGATAAAAACACGATTTATACGTATATTTTTAATGATTTCGATCCGATAGATGGATTACCGGAGGAATTAAAAGTGAAATTTACTCCCTTCATGGGGTATCCACTAAGATTAGCTCCTTCTCCTGATGGTAAAGAACGCAGTTTTGCTGATTTTTTTGCCAAAGATTTTAAATCGGTGTTGACCTCACTCGGCGTGAAAGCAAAGTATCTTTCCTCTTGGGATATGTATCACGGGGGTAAATTCAATAAAGTAATAAGAACCGCTTTGGATAATGTAGAAAAAATTCAAAATATCTATAGCCGGGTTTCAGGGTCAAAAAAGAAAGAGAAAGGATGGTACCCTTTGCAGGTAATCTGCCCTGAGTGTAAGAAATTAGGCAGTACAATTGTCACCGGTTGGGATGGTAAAAAAGTTACTTTCAAATGTGAAGAAAATCTGGTTGCCTGGGCTATAGGGTGTGGCTTCCAGGGTAAAATATCTCCTTTTGACGGTAATGCCAAACTGCCTTGGAAAGTGGACTGGCCGGCTCACTGGAAGGTACTGGGAGTGACGTTTGAAGGCGCGGGTAAAGATCACGCTAGTAGGGGAGGATCATACGATATAGCTTTTGCCCAATGCGAGGAGGTTTTTGACATTCCAAAACCATATTATTTTCCTTATGAATTTTTTCTTCTAGGCGGGAAAAAGATGGGCTCCTCAAAAGGGATAGGACTAAAAGCAAGGGATCTGACTTATATTCTTCCGCCTGAGATTGCCAGATTTCTTATAGTCAGAGTAATACCTAACAAAGCTTTAGAATTTAATCCAACTGGAGAAACCATTCCGAACCTGTTTGATGAATTCGACCGATGTGCAAAAGAGTTTTGGAAAGAAGGCGATCCTGATCTGTCAAGAATATTTGAATTATCGAAGGTAAATGATACTTATAAGCATCAAATGTTCCTTCCCAGATTCAAAGACGTAGTAAATTATCAGCAAAATCACTCTGTAGATTTATATAATAAATTTAGAGAAATCAAGGGCGAATCATTAAACCAGAAAGAACAAGCAGTATTAAATCAGCGTATCAAGTATGCCAAAATATGGATAGCAGATTATGCACCGGACGAGTATGTATTTCGGATGACGGAAAATATCCCCGGAATAGTTGAAAATTTTAACTCTGCTCAAAAACAATATTTATCAAAAGTCAGCGGAATATTGTCTGCAGCCTCAGATGATATAAAACCCGAAGATCTTCAGCAGAAATTATATGAACTGACAAAGGAGTTGTCTATTCCGGCAAAACAGGCCTTTGAAGCATTATATATTTCATTGATAGGTAAGACACACGGTCCCAAAGCAGGTTGGTTTTTACTTTCACAGGATAAAAATTTCATACTAAAAAGATTAAAAGACGTCCAATCTTATAAGCACAGAAAAGAAACAGTATTATATCGATATCAGACACTGGACAGACCTGATCTATTCTCAATTGATAAAGAGGTGAAAAAACGGTTTCCTTCTATCAACGTAGGAATTGCCATTATTAAAGAAGTTGTAATAACTAAGGATAATGTTAATATTGCCAGAGAAATAGATGAATTTTCCAGTTCTATTACCAATCTGGACGTTCAGCAGATCGGTGAATATAAAGAAATTTCAAGTTACCGAAGAATCTATAAAGAAACAGGAGTTGATTGGCATAAAAGAAGGTCATCACCAGAGGCATTGCTGCGAAGGATTGCTCAGGGAAAGGGTGTGGCTAGGGTGAATTCTATTGTGGATGCATACAACCTGATCGTGATGAAATACAGGGTTTCGGCAGGGGCTTTTAATTTTGATGAAATCAAGTTTCCTACGATATTGAGGTTTGCGCATTTAGATGACAAAATTCATATGATTGGTGAGGATAAACCGACCACCTATAATGAGGGAGAAATCGCCTATTTTGATCAGATTGACGGTTATAATATTGATTTTAATTACCGTGACTCAGTCAGAACTTCGGTTGATGAAAATTCAAGAAATTTATGGATCAATACAGAAGGTGTTTATGATATTACCAGGGAACAGATAGAGAATACTTTGGAAAAAACAATCGAAATAATTATAAAACATTTCGGCGGTAAGGTAGAATTTGCAGGTATAGTAACCGCAAAAAATAAGCTTTGAAAGGAGTTATTTTATGACTAGAGAGGAAGCTTTAGAGATGTTACACTCACATATGCAAAATACTAATCTCAGACGCCACTGTTATGCGGTGGAGGCGGTTATGAGAGTACTTGCCAAACATTTTGGAGAAGATGAAGAAAGTTGGAGAATAGCCGGACTTCTGCATGATGCCGATTATGAACTGACAAAAAGCGATACGACCAAGCATGTAGTTACGGTTGTGGCTTGGTTGAGAGAGACAAACGTGAAGGAAGAAATTATTCAGGCTATTTATGCTCACGGTTGGAAATTTGTAGACGGTTGTCCGGAACCGCAAAATAAAATGGAATGGTCACTTTATTGTTGTGATGAGTTAACCGGACTTTTAGTGGCGGTGGCTTTGGTCAGACCGGATAGAAAACTATCTTCGGTAAATTTGAAATCCGTCATGAAAAAATGGGGAAATAAAGCGTTTGCCGCAGGAGCAAATAGGGAGCAAATAACGCTTTGTGAAGAGAAACTAGGCATCAAACTGGAAGATTTTATAGAAATTTCCCTTAAAGCCATGCAAAGTATTGCCCAAGATTTGGGACTGTAATCCTTTTTTCCCGTCAGTTAGAGAACTTCAGCCAGTTCCTGTCTGAAAATTCTCATAATTTTACTTCTTACTGGATTTGGTACGGTTTTATTTGAATGAATCCCGAAAAATCTTTTTCTGAAAGATATTCTGTTTTTTTCTGCATATCCCAGATATTTTCGAACAAATTCAATCATTAGAGGTCCTTTTATACCCTTTTTATAAGCAAGGTAGAATGAAAAAATTTGTTCATCCATACCTACTTTACTTTGGTCAAACCCATAAGCCTTGATCTTACTGCTATCGAATATGGAAAATAATTTTTTATATTTTTTGGCCATAAGATTATGTTTGAATCCTACTCTTTTTGGACTCACCCCAAGAGCCAGGAGGAAGATATAGATTCTTCCGCATTTAGAACAATTTTCACACCACCGGCCATTACCCTCGGGTTTAAATTCCAAATCACACGAGCTTTGATATTTGGCAATTTCAGGGTAACGCTTATGCAGAATTTTCATAATGGCAAGTTCATTTAATGGTTCCAGGAGCGTGCCAATGGATAGAGAATTCCCACCGATTATACTGGTCATCAGGGAGTTCTGGAGTAGCCAGGAATGTGATTGTTCATATACCGGATTACACCGGAATCCGTCTCCGTCAAGAATTGAATTGTCACAGCTTTGTTCGTTGGAAAATAAAATATATCCTGCTTTTTTGGCATACACATAAGGCAAAAGCATGAGAGAATATTGGGTCAATTGCAATTCCCATCCTGACCAACCGGATGATTCTCTTAAGATACCAAGATCATTGTTCTGGAAATAAATTTTTATTTTGAATTCTTTACTGAAAAGTTGGGCAAGTATTTTTTTTACTTCCGCTTCAAACGGATAATCCGGCTCCTTAATGTATATAGGATAGACCTTAATTCCTAATTCTCTGGCTAAAGCGAAAGTAAGTAGGCTATCTTTACCAAATGTAAAAGGCATAATTGCATGATCGGACATACTGGATCTGTTGTAAGGAGGTATATCTGATTTTTTGTTGGAAAACACATAGTCAATTTCAAACAACCTTCTTATCAGATTTGAAGTGATCCTATCTTCTTTACGGTTCTGCATTATGGCAGTTGAAGGCAAGGAGAGAAGAAGGCTTTTGAAGAAATAAGCCTCTGAGAGTGGAACAGGGATATTG
>PFMK01000078.1:0-5331 GCA_002785215.1 Candidatus Gottesmanbacteria bacterium CG_4_10_14_0_8_um_filter_37_24
AACTTACCACAACTGAAGATAAAGGTAAAATTATTTTGGGAAAATAGACTTTTTTGATGATATTTTCATTGGCAACCATACTGTCACTAGCATGAGAAAGGGAGGTGGAAAAGAAATTCCAAAAAACCAAACCTGATAATACGAATAGCGAATAGGGCAATTTCCCTGAAGGAATTTTAGCTAGGTTACCGAAAAATATAGTAAAGATGAATGTACTGGTGATAGGTTGGAATATAACCCACAAAATACCAAGTAGGGTTTGTTTGTAACGAACTTTTATATCCCGCCAGGCGAATATGTAAAATAACTCACGATAATTCCAAATTTCTGACAAATCTAAAGACAAAGATCTATTTGGCCTTATAACAATACTTTTCATGATAATTTTAGATATACTTTGAGGCAATATAAACAGATCAATTATATACGATACGATAAAATAAGTGAATACAAAAAGATGTTAAGGGATATAGTCCGAATCATCTGCTTACTTTTTTCTAGCTGCTACAATAATTGATCCTCCCATGTTGAAAGAAAGGTATTTCAGAAGCACGCTTTCAAGAAACAGCGGGATCTTCAAAATCGTATTAAAGATTTTGGGGATATTAAATAATCCAGACAATACGCTTACAATATCAGTATTTTTACTATCAGAGTATTTCTGATGAAATTTCCTAGAGAGTAATTCGGGAAAATATAGGAAAAAATTAAAATAACTTATTTTTTCAATTGTAAAACCGCATATTTTTAATAAATATATTATCTTTTCCCTATCATATCTTCTTTTGTGTCCAGAAATTTCGTCAACTTTTGACCAAATTTTCATATCTGCCGGAACTGTTATGAAAATCAATCCATTTTGTTTTATCAATTTACTGCACGAACGTAAAAAAAGTATGTCATTTGGAATATGCTCTAAAACGTCAAATAAACACACTGAGTCAAACTTAATATTGAGCTTGTCTTTAGTAATATCAGCACAAATAAGATCAGCTTTTTTGGATCTCTTTCTGGCAAATTTTAATCCGTTTAAACTTATATCCAAACCGGAAATATGAAATCCTGCCTTTTCCAGAAAAGACAATGCGAATCCCGTACCACAACCGATTTCTAATAATCTTGACTCTTCTTTATTCCTTAGAAAATGATTAATATATGTTAGTATTATCCTGTTTCTTCCCCAAAACCAAAAATTATTCGGCTCGATTTTATATAGCAACTCATAAATATTTTGAGGATAATCTGTTATATTTTTCGTATGACTTATTATCCTGATATTATCTTGACTTTTATTTATCACAAAAAATAAGAATTCAAATTTAAAGAAGTCGCTTAATTGATTTGACAATATATTCAATCTCTCGTAATTTCAAGTCATTATATATCGGAAGTCTTAACAATCTACCGGAAATACTTTCTGTAATCGGAAGGTCACCCTTTTTATATCCGAATTTTTTCCCCATCGGAGAACTATGAAGCGGCAGATAATGAAATACGGCAAGAATACCTGATTTTCTTAAATTATTCATCATCCTGTCTCTATCTTTGTTGCTATCGAAAAGTAAATAAAATATATGGTAGTTAGTTTCACATTCTTTAGGAATTACAGGCAATCTTAAATAACCCTTTTTTTCGTATTCTCTTAAGTTATCGAAATAATACTCGAAAATATATTTTCTTTTTCTCTTTATCTCTTCTATATGTTCTAACTGCGCATAAAGGTAAGCTGCTAAAACGTCTGATAATAGATATGACGAGCCGATATCTTTCCATGTGTATTTGTTAATCTCTCCTTTAAAGAATTTAGTCCTATCCGTTCCTTTCTCTCTGACTATCTCAGCCCTTTTGACAAATTTATTATTATTTATGACAATTGCTCCTCCTTCGCCACAATTGTAATTTTTGGTTTCATGGAAAGAATATATACCTATGTCTCCGATCGTTCCCAGATATCTGTTTTTATATTTAGCGTTTAATGCCTGAGCTGCATCTTCAACTAAGAAGAGTTTGTATTTCTTTGATATCTCTTTTAGTTTATCCATTTCACATCCCACTCCCGCGTAATGCATGCAATATACTGCCTTAGTCTTACTGGTAATAAGCGGTTCTATTTTACTTTCATCGATGTTCAATGTATCAGATCTGATTTCAGCAAATTTTGGTCTTGCTCCGAACATGACAAAAGCGTTTGCAGTCGAAGTAAAAGTAAAAGATGGTACAATAACTTCATCCCCGGGTTTCAGGTTTAACAATATTGCAGACATATCAAGCGCATGAGTACCGGAAGAAGTGAGATAAATTGCTTTTGTATGCAATTTTTTGACCAGCAAATCAGTACACATTTTACTAAACATCCCGTCTCCTGAAATTTTACCGGAATACACAGACTGCTTAATATATTTAAGCTCTTTCCCTGCAAAACTAGGACGATTAAAAGGAATTTTATATTTCATGATTCCTCCAAATATGATAGATAAACGATTCTTGGTATAATTTATAACCTTGACTTATATATGTTTTAAAAGCTATCTTATTTTCGTTTGCTGTAGTAACAAAAAGCTGCTTAAACCTGTTTGACCAAGCCCAACTTTCAGCCATATTAAGAAGTTCTTTCCCTAAACCCTGTCTTCTGAAGTCAGGTAATATTCCAAACAAATCAATAAATAGATTATTATTCCTGATTTTTAAAGTAATAAGACCGATAGCCTTATTATGTTTAACTGATATAAAATATTTTTGGCAATAATTATCATATAAAGATTTCTTTACCCAAAGTTCATATAATTTACATGCTTTTTTTTTAAATCTAGGATCTTTATTAAACCTGCTTTCGCTTAAAATACTTTTTGCTATATCTGGAAAATCAGATATATATTTTCGGGGAGACGAACTGACAATATTCTGCTGAAGTATCTGTTTATTTGTTGTATTTTTGATCAGGACTATTTTGCGACATGCCAATAAAAATTCTTTCTTTTTACAATAATCGTTTATTAAAGTCATCTTTGAGGGTACTTCGAAATATATACAGTCAAAATTACTTTTTTGAAATGTTTTTAAGTCTTTTGCTAAATTCATCAATCCATATCCTGAACCTAAATCAATTTTCCCAATGCGATATTTAAAAAAATCAGAATCGAACTTAAGACTCTTGATCATTTACTTTTTTCTTTCATGTTTCTTACTTGATATTGAGGTTTATTATTTATATTTAAATGAATTCTGCCGATATATTCACCTATCAGACCTATGGTAATGAGCTGGGCGCCTGAAAAAATTGTAATCGTGACAATAGTACTGGCAAAACCTGTCACCGGTATATCAAAAAATATTTTTTTGATTACAATGAATATTGCCATAAATAAACCAAGTATTGACAGGGTAAATCCTATTATCGTGGCCAGTTGAAGAGGAAATATCGAAAAATTTGTGAGCATATTCAGAGATAATTGGATCAATTTACTGAAATTATAACCTGATTTGCCGATATTTCTTTTCCCATGCCGAACTTTCACATAACCGATATTTTTAGTATGCCAAGCCAGTAAGCCGTCAATAAAAATATAATTCCTGTTATAAATAAGCAGTTTATCGACAAATTCTCTTCTGATAATTCTAAATGATGTAAGATTACCGTTTATCTGAAAAATCTTTTTATAAAGTAACTGAATTAGAGAAGAACCCAGATTTCTAAAGAAAGGGTGATTTTTATATACATATTCGCCATAAACGACATCATAACCCTGTTTTATTTTACTAATAATTTTTGGAATCTCCTCAGGCGGATTCTGTAAATCATCATCCAGGGTAACTGCATATTTACCCTTCGAATTGGCAAATCCGCACATAAGCGCATTATGTTGACCATAATTTTGTGTAAGTTGGATTACCCTTACATGATTATTTTTATTAAATATTTCTTCCAGTTTTTTCCATGAATCATCCAAACTACCGTCATCTATAAATATTATTTCATAATTTTTCCCGATTTTTTCAAGAACTTTTTTGACCCGAATAAATAGTTCACCGAGCGTCTTTTCACTTTGGTATACCGGGATAACAACTGAAATAAATATTTCCTGTTTCTCAATTCTCATATACCTATTGTCAAATATAATATCTTTATGAGCGATTCAAATACGCTGTCAGTTTTGAAGCAATTATATCAGATTTATAGTGATCTTTGATTAATCTAAGGGCATTTTGTTTATAACTGATTGCTCTATGATCTTTTAGGAAATTTGTGATTTGTTGAACTATACTGTTTATATTACTTTCCGCCACATAACCTGCATGATATTTTTCTAAATATGGTATCTCTGATTTATCGTTGGTGATTACCGATATCCCATATGATAATGCCTCTAAAGCAGCTGTTGATGTCTCTTCATAAAATCTGGGAGTTATGATAAAACACTTTGACAATTTATAGATTACCGCTAATTCTTCATTATAGAGTGGAGGTAAAAAAATAATTCGTTTTTTAAATTCAGCAGGAACCATATTCACTAAATTATTTTTTTCACCATCATCTCTTCCGACAATTAAGAACTTTACTTTTTTGACCGTCCTCATAATTTTTTGCATACTCCTTATTAATATGTCTACACCTTTCAAATAATGCAGTCTGCCAACAAAAAGAAATACTTTATCCTGAGACTCTATATGTAATTTTTTTCTATAGAAGTTTAAGAGGTTATCACAAGGCATATATACTTTCGCATCAATCGGTAATAATAAAAGTTGAGTATTTTCTTTTTTAGTATGAAAATATTCACCATACATTTTCCTTTCATGCTCTGTTTGACAGAAACGGTATTTGGCCTGAGTTACAAAATCTCTTACCCACATAGAATCATAAATTTTCTTTACGATACCTTTCCAACTTTTATCGTATGGTATTTGGCCAAAAGAAAATATTCCATATGGGATTTTCTCTGACAATAATAATTTATATGTTTGCAGGTTTATAAGTGTCCTAAGATCTGAATATAAAACATAATCTGTTCCCTTTAAATGCTCCTTTAACATTCTTGCCATGTCTGGAACTATGAATAGTTTAAATTTATAAGCCAGATGATTTGATAAAGTTCTCAACCGAAATATTTTTATTCCATTTATTTTTTCGGATAAAATGCTGCTTCTCCCCTCACCTAAAGAATCGGTTGTCAGTACTATTACTTCATGACCTGATTTAATAAGTTCTTTTGACAGATTAAAAAGCACTTTGGGTGGCCCGCCATAGGTCCAGGCGGGTGCAAAATATTGGGTAACAAGAATTATTTTCATAATAATGAAGTTATATCATAAATTTTGACATCCTGTGTGTCT
>PFMK01000078.1:5347-6032 GCA_002785215.1 Candidatus Gottesmanbacteria bacterium CG_4_10_14_0_8_um_filter_37_24
TGTACCCTTGATTCTTTAAGTTATCAACTTGTTGCAACGCGTAATCAGATGCACCAATAATTAATCCTTTTCTACCTGTATAATAAGAGTACACGGAATTCCAATCGTAATTTGGAATAACGAATAAAACTGAACCGGTCTTATTCATGGATTTCTTCATAAGTTCAAGCTTGTTTTGCATATTATAGTCGATGTAAAAAAAGGGTCTGGAATTCAAGTATCCTTTGTACATATAAAAAATAAGCAGTAATGCTATTAATATATATCTATAAATACTCAAATACTTCCAATTTATCTTTCCAAAAACATTAATCGAAAAAATATAAACTAAACCGTATGAGGCAAAGATGCAGATTATCGGAATAATAGGCATGAAATAATAATCATGTGATTGAATTCTGAAAAAAAGTAGATAATAAATAATCATTGAAACAAGCCAGCATATCCAAATCAGATAACCTTTGCTTCTGTCTTTGATCAACTTGATAATTCCTACTAGAAAAAAGGGGCTAATTATCTTAGTAATGTCATTCTGTATTAATCTCAATCTGCCAATCCATATTCCAAATTCCAGCCTTTCCTTAATCGTACCGAAATTCCATAAAAATAGACCTTGGTTTGATGATGTAAAAAATGTATGACCGTGAATTTCATTTGTGTTATCCGCATATCTCTGCCAAAGGAA
>PFMK01000061.1 GCA_002785215.1 Candidatus Gottesmanbacteria bacterium CG_4_10_14_0_8_um_filter_37_24
ATAGTCTGACTACCTGATGCGGACCATCATGACTGGTATAGAAACCAGACTTATAAAGATCTTTGAGAATAAATATAGAGAAAATAGTGATTACTGCAAGTATTATCCAGTCAATCTTCTTCATGATAAATATTTTTGTCTACTTTTTTACAAAAATCCTATTTTTTATTCCTATAATATCTAGAATATATATTATCAATAAATAAATTATCATTAAACCGTATTTTGCTGATCTCCAAAAATTAATTGATGATGCTTCAGGAAAATACCTTACCGGTACTGCTATCTCCCCGATCCGGTAACCGCAAGCATGGGCTGAAATTAGAATTTCTTGATCAAAAACAAAATCATTTGAAAAATTGTCTAAAGGAAGCTTGTTTAAAACTTCACTACGATATGCTCTGAATCCTGTATGATATTCTGATAAATTAAGACCAAGAACTAGATTCTCACAAAGAGTAAGGAATCTGTTGCTGAGATATTTATATAAAGGCATACCACCTCTTAACGCTTCCTCTCTGGATCTAATCCTACTTCCTAGCATAATATCATATCTTTTTTCAATAATCGGTTGAATCAAATATCCTGTCAAAGTAGCATCATACTGATAATCTGGATGAATCATTACGATAATTCCTGCTCTTCTTTTTAGCGCTTCTCTATAGCAAGTTTTTTGATTTCCACCGTATCCTAGATTTTTTTTATGAACTATTACAGGTAATTTTAACCTTTTCGCCACTTCAACTGTTTTATCATTACTGTCATCATCTACTACAACAATCTCATCAACGTCTTGTTTGGGAATATCTCTGTAAGTTCTCTCTAATGTCCTCTCCGCATTGTATGCGGGCATTACCACAGTAACTTTCGCAGATTTATTCCTCCTTCGCAGAAAACTACGGCCTTTAAGCCGTGAAGGAGTGTTTAGTCTTTCTGCTTCGGATGGATTGAAACTACTATCTGTATAGATGCTCCGGTCTCTAGACCGGAGAGCTTCAATATTTTTTCTTTTCATTAGTATAATCTATCAATGATTCTCTAAGGTTTCATCCTCTATATTTTCAATTTTTTTCTCTTCCAGATACTCCCGTTCAATGTTAACAGATTCAATATCATATTTTTGTTTATTTTCAATAATATTCCAGGCCGCATAAAGACCCATTTCTATAGAATGATCCATATTGTTATATCTAAAAGTTCCGTTTCTTCCAATAATTTGCAGTTTAGAAAATTTTTTCAAATATTTCTTTATTCTTTCAACATCATTTTTGTAATTTAGATGGTATACTGGATATTCTTTTTCAACTCTGTGTACGTATCCTCCGATAATATTTTTTTTATTTATTAATTTAAATTCCTCAATAAACGCTTTAGCTACTAAATCAATAACTTCATTATCTTTCTTTGACCACATGGCATCACCTTCGTTACAGGCAATTTCAAAAACTATGGCAGTTGTGCCTTTGGGAGAAAGGTTATCGCTCCAGTTATCCATTTCCATAAACCTCATGAAGGGAATTTCTTTCGGGTGTACGTATATCCAAGTATCAGGAGTGATATGATTCTTATTTATAAACAGCACAACCTGTAATTCATCGCGGTATTTTAAATTATCTGAATAGGCAATAATATTTTTGTCGACTTTCGGACTGATTCTATTTATTAAATCACTAATGGGTATACTGGATATATAATAATCACCCTTAAAATTTTTAGTCACCTTTCGACTTTTCACCATGACTGATTCGATATTTCCATCTTTTATATATAATTTAAGAACTTCTGAGTCTTTGTATATTTTTCCACCCTTTTCTTTAATGTATTCAGACATTTTTTCAGCAATTCTTCCAACTCCTTTTTTCGGATATGAAAACTCATCTATCAAGGAAACAACGTTTTTACTTTTAATAAACGTCTCCTTAATTATTGTCAAAATGTTTAAACCTCTAGTACGTTGACCTACCCAATCAATTGAAATTTTCCTGCAGTCCACTCCCCATAATTTCTCGCTGTATCTTTTAAAAAAAGTTTCATATAATGTCTTCCCGAACTGATTGATATATCCGTCTTCCATTGTGACCAAATTTTGCATTAATACTCTTGATTTTATTCTTGCAATAAAATAGTCAGTAACTGCCATAAATGCCTTACTTAATCCGATACCTTTTAACGCATTCAGGAGCTTAATTGGATAGTAAAAAAATTTCTTATCAAAATATATTCTTGTAAGTCTCGGTACCTGAATTCTTTCGTCTCCCAGAAGTTTTATCATCCAATTATTAACCATGTCGTTTTTCGTAAACCATCGATGTGGACCGGTATCAAAAAAATAACCATACTTTTTTATTGTTCTGGCAAGACCGCCAATACCATCCATCTTCTCCAAAACTATGACCTCATAATTTTTCTTCGATAATTCATAAGCTGATGACAAACCAGCCAAACCGCCTCCTAAAATAATTACTCTTTTTCTTGAATTTCGATTAATGTAACTACTCATTTTTTCTAAAATATTCAACCGTATTAACTATACCCTGATCTAAGGTTATTTCCGGTATCCAATTCAATGTATTATAGGCTTTAGCTATATCAAGGCAACTCCTTTTCTGCTCTCCTGATTTTGGAACTCCATACAAGGCCTTTGTGTTTGTGCCTACAACTTTCTTGATTTTTATATAGATAGAATTAACGTCTGTTTCCTGGCCTGTCCCGATGTTGTATGTACCAACTATAGACTCCTTTAAAGCGTATGTATTGGCTTTAACCACGTCTCCAACGAAAACATAATCTCTTGTTTGCTTTCCATCGCCATTTATTGTCGGTTGTTCATTTCTTAATAACTTTTTGGAAAATATGGCCACAACACCCGCCTCGCCATGAGGGTTCTGCCTGGGTCCGTATACGTTGCTATATCTTAAGACTACATACGGAATTTTATAATTATTTTGGTAGAACTGAAGATAATATTCACTGGCTAATTTGGTTATTCCGTAAGGAGAAATTGGATTTAGAGGTAGGTAGTTTTCAGGGGTAGGAATTATTTTAGCGTCTCCATAAACCACACCACCCGATGATGCAAAGATAATCTTCTTAAGATGGTAATACTTAGCAGATTCTAGTATGTTTAAGAGGCCCTTTAAGTTTATCTCTGCATCGTTAATGGGATCATCAACGGAATTTCTGACACTTATTTGGGCGGCATGATGGTTGATAACTTCTGGCTTTTCTTTTTGTATGATAATCTCTATTTCCTTTTTTGATCTGATATCAGCTTTATGGAAAATCGCCTTTTTGTTTAGAAAATCTATCTTTCCTGTTGAAAGATTATCTATAACAATCACTCTGTGTCCCAAATTAATATATTCATCTACAATATGAGATGCAATAAATCCAGCTCCACCAGTTATTAGAATATTCATGTAAAGTATTTTACCATGTCTACACCCTTCTTACTGCATACCGATTTAACCGGGATCAGTCTAGAAAGGTTTATACTGGAACATATTAATGTAACGTTTCAGTATTAGATAAATTTACCTTTCTATGATATTAAAAGCTATGGAACCGTCAGGAAAATAAATTTGTTTTACAACACCTCCTACTTCCTCCGGTATCTCGTAAGGAGTAGCTACGAAAAGAACGTTTTTTAAATTAACATCATTTGACCAATCAATATTCCTGAATTCGAATTTTCCGAAATTCCTTTCATCTCTTTTTATTTCTAGGCCAGTCCATTGATTTTGATACCATACAGGATCAATTTTTTGATAAAAAAGAAAATAAATATATGGCTGATCATATTTATAAGTCACTATTACTTTATTATATTTATCTTCAATTTTGCTAACAGTATCAACTGCCTCTTTGTACCCGTATTGCCAGTCTTGAGCATGTGCTATAGGTGTATGTATATAATACTGATGAAGATAATAATAAAAATTAATAATAAAAATTCCAAAAGCAAACACCATTACCGCAGAAAAACCAAATTTGGTAGTTTTTTTATTACGAACAAGCTTAATAGAGCTCAAAACTCCCAGAGCGGTAAATATCTGATATGTAGGCAAGTATAATAAGGCTCTAACCGCATGCGGTGTTGCTTTTGTCAGAGCTGATGCAAGAGGCGCTATTAAAAACCACCAAACTATTAATACTTTTCTTTTATCCAATGTATTTAATAAAAAATAAGCTCCTATAAGGATAAACGGCAGTTCCCAAATATACAACATTCCAAAACCAACCGCATGATGCCTTGCGGCAAAATCTCCTGTAAGGAATAAAAAATCAAAATTAAAATGATCCAGGTAATCGGCAAGAATTTCTCTTCCGAATACCAAGCGTCTATTATGCATTAACTTCCCCAGAAAATCCTTTTTATCTTGATCAGCTTCAATATCTTTAATACTCTGACCTAAACGTTCAGATGGATTAAGGATGGTAACAGAACCAAAACGTGCAGAAGTAGAAGATGCAAATGACAAAATAATGGGCAGAATAATGACAGACAGCAATATACCCGAAAGGATCAGCCAAAGCTTTTTTTGCCGCATTTCTTTATAAAAAATGATCACTGCTCCGAGAATTAAGAACGGCACTACCAGCCTGGTACTATGATAGGTATACATTGATAATCCGAATAAAAAGAAAGACAATGATAGATATAAACCTTTAGTTAATCCCTTAACAAAAAAAAGCACACCGCCAATAAACAGAGTCAAAGCCACATTAGCTTCGAACGCCACCCGGGAGAATTGAAGATGCCACGGTGAAAGGCTTA
>PFMK01000062.1 GCA_002785215.1 Candidatus Gottesmanbacteria bacterium CG_4_10_14_0_8_um_filter_37_24
CACCAAGGTGTTAAACCAGGTAATTACTATATTATTCATAAAGACCAGCTAAAACTATTATGATACCTCGTCAGCTTGCTGCGAGGAGAGTCATTTCTTTTTATAGATAGATTATACGAGTTATCGAGAAATTTTAGTAGATCAACGAGGATTTTCATCCTTCATGAATTGAGGCTAATTATTTAAAGTTTAGATCCATCAGGTGAGACAGAATTACTTAAAGAATATTAACTCCCTGTTTTTTAGTCCGGTAGGACGGTTAAACCATCTGGTATAATTATTTCATGTTCAACGCACTGATAAGAAAAATAGTACGACCAAGATCAGAAATTGTCCTGACAAGAGTGTATCCATATATCAATAAATCGAAGAAAATAATTGATATTGGATCAGGGACAGGTGACGTAGCTTTTCTTCTTTTGCGTAAAGGGAAGAATATAACTCCTGTTGATGTCGCTGATTTTCATGGACCAAGATTAGTGAAAACAATAATCTATGATGGCAAAACCCTGCCATTTCAAAACAATACGTTTGACACCGCATTATTATTGATGGTTCTTCACCACGCGCCAAATCCAGAAACGGTATTTAAAGAAGCAGCTCGAGTAGCCAGGAAGATAGTCGTCATCGAAACTTCGTATACTGGGCCTTTAAACAGATTTTTTACCGTAATTTCGGATGCTATAGGGAATTTGAGGCTAGATGCTTTTTGGAATTCATATAAAACAGATAAAGATTGGAGAAGATTTTTTGAAAAACACGGATTTCAAATAAAAGAAAGTCGTAAGTTCAATGACAGAAACTTAGGAGTTATTCCATTCCTCCATATTTTGTATTATTTACGGAGAAAATAGACCCGGACATCATCCATTCTGCAAAATAAATTACTTTTTTTCATAGCTTCCACTCCTAAACAAGTTAACCAGATAGAGCAATCAGTTATAAATATGAGGATTTTACTGGTTGGTAAGCTTATACGCAATAATAATTCCGATTATCCCGCCGATTGCGCTTGTGAAAAGAGAAGTAAAGGACAAAGGGCTGATACCTATGAGTATAGGAGCATATCCGCCTACAGATGATCCCACAATCATACCTAACATCACTGCTGTTTTTGCTGACATACTGTTAGTATAACAAATAATAAGTATAGAAGTAGGAATATGAAAACTAGACGTATCTCAAGCAGGTAGGGTATTGAAAAATCTTTTTGGTGAACGTTTTTAACAAAATTCGAACTTATTTTAAATCAAGTTGTTAGCTCGCCCCGCCAAGCGGGGCTTGCTACTCCAGCGCGGCGCCCCCCAAGCCTTCGCCAAGGCTTCGGCGGGCAAGTCACCCGCCGCGCTTCCGTTATTTTTTGCGCGCGCGGTTTTTATTCTTCCTCTCTTCGTTCGGAAGAATTGTCCTTGCCCCACCCGCCCGTGCGCGGACAAACGCTCCCAAATAATTTATCTGTTAATGATTTAAGATTTCCTTTATTTTGTAAAGCTTTTCTTTGACTTCTGGTGTCTCAAAATGCTTTCTTGCCGGTTCAAGAATTTCGATAATTTTTTCGGCAACAGCTCTTTTTAAATCTTCAGGGTGTAATAATTCTTTTTGAAATGCATCACAAATTTCTTCAGAACTATGAAAAGTTATGTTACCACCAAACCTACTCTCTCTTTTTACTAATAATTCAGCCTTTTCATTAATAATAAAAATTAGTGATTTTACCCAATCAATTATTGGATTAAATTCTGTTTCTTTTGGAGGGCAAAAAGCGTGCATTACTTTTTCTTTGATTTCATCCGGAGAGTCATGGATAAAAACGGCAGATTTAGGAATGGATTTACTCATTTTTGCAGTTATCCAAACATCTCGGATATTTTCTCTCGGTACCGGCCATATGGCTGGTTTTTGAAGTCCAAGCAATAATCTATGATGTATAGCAATCGGCTTGATTTTTTTGCCATCCAAACCTATAACTGGTTTAATTTTCAAATCCATAGCAACTGCGCGGGCGATGACATGTGCCTTTCTTTGGTCAATGCCGCCATGTGCAATGTTCAATCCTTGAATAAAAATGTCTGCAACTTGCATAGGTGGATAAATTAACCGAGCAAAGTCAGCCTGTTCATTTGCTTGACGACCCATAATATCTGTGCTTCTTTTTACTCGAGCAAGTGTTGTGTATTTGCTGATCTCAACAATAGTCGCAAAATAATCATCGTTGTTATGGTATAGCTCTGTTCCCAATACAAATTTAACTTTATTTGGGTCAGCACCAACACATTTTAGGCCAGCAATTAATCCTTCACGAAAATATGGAACCCCCATATTTTTGATTATCTCTCTATCTCCGCCTAATTTATCGTTAATCCAACTATGCCAATCGGCTAAAAGAATAGAACAGTCAACACCTGCTTCTTGAAAGTCTTTAATTTTTTGCATGCAAACAAGACCTGTTCCAAGATGTACAAGTCCAGAAATTTCAAACCCGATGTAGTGGCGAAGTGGTGTATTTGTAGATATAAGGTTTTCTAGTTCCACTTCTGTCAAAACTTCCTCGGTGTTTTGTGTAATTAACTTTAATTTTGTTTTAATATCCATAATTTACTCCTTGGCTATATCCATAATCATACAATTTGGTTGTTCCAAAATTATTTTTGGATTTAATTTAATACTGGTGTAGCGTGATCCACCGGAACCATAAACAAAATCTAGTTCTAATATTCCTTTATCTATAATTTTCTTTATTCCGTCGGGTAGCGCAATTGGCGCTAATCCTCCTATTTGTCCGTTTAGAAATTTTTTTACCTGATCTGGTGATGCCAAATCAGGTTTTTTTAATCCGGGGATTTTTTTGGTATCAACCTTTCTACTCCCCTGAATTACTGCAATTGCTTTGTTACCACCATTATCAATAAATAATAAAACTTTTAAAATGTTTTCCGGTTTAGCGCCAGTTGCCAATACCGCTCCATTTGTGGTTAAAGCATCAATATCCCGATGTTCGAAAAACTCTACATCAAGATTTTTATTTTTTATGTATTGCTTAATTGTTTGTGGGTTCATAATTTTATTCTGCAATCGCCTTGTCCAAAATCTGTTGTATTTTTTCTTCAAGAGGTATTCCTGTCATGTTTCCGTAGAGTTTTTCATATACATGGACAATATTTTCTAAATGTTTTCGTGCGCCGCCAAAAAATTTATCTCCCCATTCGATTTCTGCCTGACGAAATTTTTCTTTAACATCCTCTCCTTTTCTAAGCATTATTCTATTTTCTCCTTTCAAGAAAATATAAGGAGATACCCTCTGTCTCGCTCGATTAAAAGTTCTTCCTGGTTTTAGGTAGATAAAAGACATAGAATTAGGAAACAATTTGCTGAAATTGCCATCAAACAGCATTTCATCGCTTCCTTGTTGTAAATCTGAACCAGTATTGATAAGCCAACCAAGTTTTAGGTTTACACTGTGTTTTATCGAAAACCAGCGAATATCTGCAATTTCTCTACGGACATACTCATTTTCCGTTTTTGGTATCTGATTTAATAAATCTTTATATTCTGATGTTTTGTCAAAATCAGAGGCCAAATTTACTTCAAAATTGTTAAGACCAAAGTTTCTGAATATTTTTGCTAAGTCCGCCTTTGTTTTCTTTGCAAGATTTTCAATTTCTTCATCAGAAAAAAGATTATTACTTTTAGCGTGTGTGTCAGCAATATGATGAACCACTTTATTAAAGTTGAATGTTTTTCTTATTCTTTCCGCAATAAAAATCATTCCCAGAACATCAAAGGGTAAACCAATTGAAATACTAGTTGGTGTACATAAGCCGGTTCCATAAAAAATTGTTCTTTTATCTTTCTGTAAAAGAACTTCGCTAATTCCATTTATACTCTCGCCAACCTCTATAAGAGGTTCGTTTTTTAGGAATATAATAAATTTTGATATAGATTCGTTTTTGTCCATACTATTATTCTACAACTTTTTAATTATAATTTTGGTCCTGAGAGTAGGAGTTGAACCTACCTTATACGGTTTTACAGACCGTTGCATGAGCCGCTCTGCCATCTCAGGATAACAAAAAACCTCGCCCCTATCTACGCCATTAAGTTAGATAGACAAGGGCGAGGTTTCTCGCGGTACCACCTTGCTTCGCTAATTAGCCATTAAAAAATCCCCATCGGGGGATTCGTTAACTTGATAGCTAAAATAGCCTTATTCAAGTGCTCCGTTTCCGACACACTTTTTCAGCTATAACGGGCTTACCCGTAAACCTTATTTGTCTAAACTTTAGGGTTTCAGCTCCGGAGGGTACTTCGAAAATTTTAAGTTCGGGGAGTCTTTCACCAACCGCTCCCTCTCTTGTGTCACCTTAAAATATCTACTGCGTCTCCATCACAGCCTTTATTCAATTGTAGATGTATTTTACCAGAATAGACCAGTTTTTGTCAAACGCAGTTGTTCTTGTTTTATTTTCCGAAAATTTGTATAGTGTAATTGTAGTCAACAAGCCGAACCGCTTTTTTAGTGGCCGCATTGGGCAATCTGAAGCGATTCGGGTTGACTACAACCAGTGCGGCCATTTAAGTTACATAAGACAAGCTACATTAAGTCAATCCCCAAATATTGACTAACAAAGTTAGTTTAGCCTTTCCTCCTTTTAAAACTTTTCAGCTTTCACAGCA
>PFMK01000030.1 GCA_002785215.1 Candidatus Gottesmanbacteria bacterium CG_4_10_14_0_8_um_filter_37_24
ATTCATCCCTGCCGGTCTTTAAAATAGAATAAGCATTATAACCTAAGGAGGCCTCATCCCAATCCAGAGAGGGAGGATTTACTCCCAACTGCCAAAAACGCAGAATAAAAGCGATTATAAAGATCATTATTATTATAAATTTATTTTTCATTATCTTTCCGCAATCAGAAATACTTCATCGCCTGACAAATTCTTAATATTTGTAAGTAAATGGTAGCTACCTGGTAGATTACCGGGCGTAGTTACTAATAATACTCTGCCTTCTGCATTCGATAAATCATCTAATCCAAATTGGATTTTACCCAGTGACGACACATTCCAAAAGCCAAACCAATCACGTGAAGCTTTCCTTTCCTGAAGAAATTTGTTTACCGGATATTTATTGTATAGAGCAAAATATATATATGGCCTACCCAACGAATCAGTAATAAATATCGAGTCATAATTACCCTCTACATCTGACACGTATGAAACCATTTCCTTGTATCCGTACTGCCATTCTCCGCTCCAGCTGACCGGATAATGAACATAATAGTTATGCAGATAGTAATAAAAATTCAGTACTAGAGCTAAACAGGTAACCAATAATAAACTATAAAAAAATTTCGCGTTTGATTTTTGCCTTAAAAATAATATTATTCTGTATAGACCGTAGGCAATAATCATCTGGTAAGTAGGAAGTATTGAGAGTATTCTCAATGCATGCGGTGTTTCTCTGGCAGTACCGGCAGGAATAGGTACTATTAACATCCAGATCATTATTGGCAATAATCCTTTTTCTTTATGTTTATATAATAGATACAAACCAATTACTAAAAAAGGCA
Source organism: Candidatus Gottesmanbacteria bacterium CG_4_10_14_0_8_um_filter_37_24 (assembly GCA_002785215.1). GTDB lineage: Bacteria > Patescibacteriota > Microgenomatia > 2-02-FULL-39-11 > 2-02-FULL-39-11 > CG1-02-37-22. Next base: position 825 of record PFMK01000030.1, read on the forward strand.
AATCCCATATATATAACTCACCCATTTCTTGAATAGACAGCCTGGGATTAACATCTCCATGGGTAAATAGGAAACGCCCCGAAAAATTATCAGAATAATGCTTTAGAAAATCAAATAAATATAATATTCTTCTATTATGAATTATCTTTGAAAAGGAAGTATTACCGTCCTTGGCAATCCAATCATTAGCAGTCTCTATCACATTTAGATTATTAAATATTGATACTTCCTGAAATCTGAGCTTACTTTCCTTACTTTTCAGATAACTAAAACTGGGTAAAAGTAACAAAGATGAAATAATTATTGAAACAATCAGCCATAATTTATTCTTAAATAATGTCTTTATATATACAATTGATAGACTGAAAAGCATTAAAGGAGCAATTATCCGATTGGCGTTAAATGTATAAAACGAAAAAATAAAAAAGATTGTTGAAAGAAGATAAAGACTTCCTCTCCTTAATGATAAAAAGAATAAATATATAGCGATAAGATTAAACAATGCTGCCAGATTCGATTCATAAGCTGCTCTTGAAAACTGTAAACTCCATGGAGAAATAGCCATGATAAAAGCTGATAGGAGAGACAAATTCTTACTCTGGAATAATTCCAGCACTAACAGATAGGTGAATACAACCATCAGTAAACCAGCAATTGCTGACGGCAGACGAATTGACCATTCAGACAGATTAAATATTTTTACCGATATAGAATCGGCGTATATATACCCGGGTGGTTTATAGTCTCCGAAAGCAATAAAACGGGCAAGGGGAAATAGTTCACCATGCTCATCCTGTCCAGAAGTAGAGATACTATAAGCATTATAACCTAAGGAGGCCTCATCCCAAGACAAGGATGGCGGGTTTTCTCCAAGTTTATAAAACCTGAGCACGAAGGATAACAAAAGAATCAGTATTAATAATATTTTTTTATTCATAAGCAGATTCGAAATTTTCTTCAAATATTATTATTTTTAAAAATCCCCACTTTGTCGTTCTCGAAAATAATATTTGTGTTAATTTCTTCAAATTTCTTTTTTAGACTGTCAAAATTGTTCTTTTTCAAAAGATATATCCTGGTAATTTTATTCTTGTTCAAAAAATCGGAGCTTTCTACCGTATTAAAAAAATGTAATATAGATTCGCTCCTGGAACCTACCTCTACCAATGTCTGTCTGGCGTAACCTGGACTTGCCAAAAATATCCTTCTTTCGCTTAGAGCAGATATGTACATAGGGTCAATATCATACTCTTGGGGGTTAATTAATATTATATCGTCTTTGTCAGATTTTTCTTTTAAATTACTTAAAGCTGTCATTTCTTCAAAAGATACTATTTCTTTAGGCAATGCAATTTTGCCTATAATATTTTTTACATTGACAGGAATAGATAATAAAATAATAAAAAAAATAAATACTACACCCAGATATGATTTATTTTTTGCTAATGCATGATAATAAACCCGTTCAGATAACAAAGCTGTAAATATGGCTAAGATAACTAATGAATAAGGGGTAAACTGTACGATATTATAGGCGTTGCTTCCTAAATTAAATAACAAGGGTATCATGAAAGCAATTAGAAAACAAAAGAATAAAAATAACTTTGCGGTCAGATGCAATGAATTCATTTGTTTTTTTGTTATATAAATGATTAAATATAATAAACCAAAAATTCGTATTCCTGAATTACCAAGACTATAAATCAGAAATTCTATAGTTTTTATTTTCAATATCCCCAAAGTATTGCCTATAGCAAGGTAATGAGCTTCAATATTGACTAAATTCGGTAAATATAACTTATCTTGACTGGATACCAATTGGCTTAGCAACCAACCGGGTGCCCAATATAAATGAGTTTTCCCTATATCGGTAGTTAATACAAATATAGGTATAAATACTACTAATGTGAAGAATAATACTTTAAGTACCTTTAAATTTTTATAAATAATTATGTGGAATAATACAGACATAAACAGAGCTAATAATACAATGATCCCTCCAAAAGATTTAAAGCCATACAAAGACCCAATAAATAAAGCTGTCATTAACATCCAATTAAAATTATTTGGATTCTTTTCCTTAAATATTTTTGAGAAAACAAAAATACTGAATAATATAAATGTAAATCCTAATACCGAATATGGATTAATTAGCTGGTCAAACGGTTGGTCAGAAAAAAAGGTATTACCTCTCCATTCGAATTTTGATCCCATAAAAAAAGGTGTTAAATATGCAAAACTTCCGGAAAAGTATCCTAAGAATACGCATAAACTCCTGAAGAAATAATTTTTAGTAAATAATGTGCTCACGGAATATAAACTTAATCCAAATAACAAGGAAACCAATATTGGACCAAGTCTAAAATAGAGGTCAAGATTATCTATATAACTCACAGATCGGACAATAGCAAGAAACAATGGATAAAAGTAATGATTGTTCTTAAGCGGTATTCCAGAAACCCCAGGATGTTGCGGGGGGAAGTGGTGAAAAAGTTCACTTGATAAAGAAATGTTCCACATCGTATCATGCATTGAAGGGAACACATAACCTGATTGCACCTTCCATCCTCCCCGGAAAAGTACAATATTCTGCGTCATCACTCCAATTAGTATAATAATCAGAACAATTGCGTGCTTTGACGAAAGGCAAGAAAAACCATACCTGATTTTACTCAGGTTTAATTTTTTATTAATAATAAAATACAATATTAATACCAATAGACAGATGAATGAAACAAAATAACTGATTCCCAGAAAACCCAAAATAAATGACATAACCGTAACAATAACGATTCCCAGTGAGCTGTACAATCCAAAGTCAATTAACAAGTCTTCAGACTTCTCTGTATTTAATGCAATAAATATCAATTTTGTCGGCAAATAAAGAAGAAATATAATAAAAAGTATAAAGATAATTGCATTAAAAAACATAATATTTAATTTGTTTTATATATATGGAATATAATTCTATTGTCGTCGGGCGCATTGATAGTCTCACCTGTATCTGTTTCTTCAGGGCGCCCGATATATAAGCTTTTTGGCGGTATTATTCCTTCCTCCAAACGTTTTTTATCAACATCAAGTGAACCGAAATAATATTTCCCGAGTTTGACAAGATGACGGCTATCAGCCATCACTACCGGATTGTTTAGCGCCTTACGAAACTCAACCGGATCATATCTACTATATACCGCGAATGCCAGTGGAGCTCCGGTATAATAATCTGAGATAAAGATATTATCGTAACTTTCCTGGCTTTCTTTAGCGTAATCAATAGCTGCCTTATTCTCCCAACCCCACCATGTCGCCGCATACACAGGATATTCTTTATAATACCGAATCAATACACTTCCCAGTGAAAAAACAGAAAATAAAGTTATGACTAATGGAAAAATCATATGAGTATATTGACTTTTTTTAATGGAAATGGTTTTGTAAATACCGTAAGCCACAAACATAAAGGGAGCCGGTAACATGGCTATACTCCTTACTGCAAATGGTCTTCCTACTATACTTGCAGGAATAGGTGCCAGGAAAATCCAAAAAAGAAAAAAAACAGCTGCTTTTCTGTTTTCCCTATATAAGAAGTATAAACCAGGAATAAAAAATAATAATTCAGAGAGATAGAACATGCCCATATTACCGGTAAAATATCTTAATGAATTATCTCCATATAAATACC
>PFMK01000076.1 GCA_002785215.1 Candidatus Gottesmanbacteria bacterium CG_4_10_14_0_8_um_filter_37_24
GTATGGAACATGGAAGCGGACATTTCTATTTTGCAATAATAGGACATTATCATTTTGCAGTAACATTATCCTATAGTATATTGACATACTTGGACAAGTGTGTTATACTCTTTTGTGACAGATTTGATACTGAAAAAACTTGAGGTTAAAAATAAGTTTTTCCAGCATATACTCCTCTAATCAACTATTGCAATCACATAGATTGCAAATCTGAATAAGAAGGGTAGAATCAATAAATCTGTTTAAATCGGATTTAGGTTTTAAGAAGATCAAGATAAAGATACCCAATTTTTTCCCCGTATCTTTTTCCACTTTTTTAAGGCAACTTCTCATTTAGACAGGTTTATTGGTTTAGATTAAGGATAAAATATATGTTTCGAAAATCTTTTTCAAATAACAGGTATAACCACAAGTCGAGATTCCACAGTTTTCGAAGGAACAATAACGGTCAAAAAAAGAATATAAATATCTCCAGATATATAAATACTTCCCAGTCAGAGACGGTAGAAAGCAACATTTCCATCACTCACCGTTTTGAGGATTTTCCCATTTCTGACAAACTGAAGCAGAATATTATTTCTCACGGATACAAGGTTCCTACACCTATTCAGGATCAGGCCATCATGCCTATTCTTCAGGGCCGTGACTTGGTGGGTATAGCAAATACCGGTACAGGTAAGACGGCCGCCTTTCTCATACCGCTCATAAATAAAATCATTCAAAATCGGACGGAAAAAGTACTAATTATCGTTCCAACCAGAGAACTGGCTGTACAGATAGATGAAGAACTGAAAGCATTTGCAAAATTCTTAAATATTTATTCCGTGCTTTGTATAGGCGGAGCAAGTATCAACCGCCAGATTTCAGAAATCAGAAGAAACCCGCATTTGGTTATCGGTACTCCAGGCAGGTTGAAGGATCTGATCCAGAGACGGATGCTGAACTTAGCTACATTCAAGAATATAGTACTGGACGAAGTTGACAGGATGATTGATATAGGATTTATCCATGATATAAGATTTATAGTTTCACTTCTTCCTAAAAGTAGGCAGTCACTTTTTTTCTCGGCTACAGTTCCTCAGGAAGTAAACGGCATTGTCCAGTCATTTTTGACAAATCCGGTCACTATATCAGTCAAGGTGCAGGAAATTGCAGAACACATACATCAGGATGTTATCAGAGTGAAGGATAAAAACGAGAAGATTGAGAAGTTAAATAGCATGCTTAGGCAAAGCGAGTTTACGAAGGTCTTGATTTTCGGCAGGACAAAATGGGGAGTTGAGAGATTGTCAAGATCGCTTAAAGAGAAGGGATTCAATGCCGATTCTATTCATGGTAACAAATCCCAGAACCAGAGGCTGACTGTACTTAGCATGTTCAAGCAAAACAGACTGCAGATATTGGTAGCGACAGACATCGCAGCCCGCGGGCTGGATATAGTGGATGTATCACATGTCATAAACTACGATGAACCTTCCACCTACACTGATTACATTCACAGGATTGGTAGAACAGGCAGGGCTCAAAAGTCCGGCAAAGCCGTCACGTTTGTAGATTAGAACAACCCCTTCTTCATTTGAGGAGATAACACCAGATTAGAAATTTCTACCCATCTTACTCAGGTTTGCAATCCCGATTTAATCGGGACTGATTAGACCTCCGATTCGGAGGTTTAGATGGGGCTATGCTGGAAAAACTTATTTCAAACCTGAGTTTTTTCAGTATCCGATAAATTATCCGTGTGAATTATTTTTGACAATACTTTCTTTTAATGTCATGATTGATTCATGGTCCTGCCAAAATCTTTAATCACAGTCACCCCTATTTCCAAAATTCTTGCCGCCATCCTTTTTATCACCCTTCCTTTTGTGGGATTTTATTTGGGGATGGAGTATCAGAAGACATTGAATACAAATATTCCTAATAGAGATAGTAGTCAGCCGTCTGTTGTTATTAAGATTCCCACCCCAAACATTGATCCGACATCCAATTGGAATACATACGCAAATACGGAATACGGATTTGAGTTTAAATATCCGAAATCATCCGAAACAAAAATAGAAAAAAATAGTGTTGGGGAAGATTATCTCATTATAGATAAGTACACAAGTTTTGTTATAGGAAACAGCAGTATAAGGAATTGCGAGGGAATGTGTCCCACTATTGATAAGGTTGAAACTATAATATTCAATAACATTCATTTTGAGAAAATCACGACTACTCCACCGGAGGACATGTCTTTTAAAGGGAGAATTCCACTAGAATATTTCATAGAAACTAAGTTGGAGAATAGCAAGATAGTTTATTTCAGTTTTGGTGTAGCTGATAGGACTGATATCAATATACTAAACAGTACAAACAAATTGATTACCCAAATCCTCTCTACATTCAAATTGCTAGATAAAGATAATAATGGATTAGGTGATGAAGATACAAAGAAAGAATGTTTGCAAAAAGGCGGAGTGTGGCAGAAATGGGGCATAGACTTCTCAAAGGAATATTGCCAAATACCGGCTACTGACGCCGGAAAAATATGCACAGACGGATCAGAATGTTCTTACAAAATATGTATTTCCCGTGATGAGATATCTAAGGACGGAAATTGCAGTAGATACAGAAGGGAATTCGGTTGTTTCAGTACACTGACAAATGGAGTAAAAGAACCGGTGATTTGTTATGATTAATATATGTTAACAAATATGAATCCCAATAACGTAAAAAAAGCGCCAGTAAAACCAACAGTGGAATATACTGATAAAATAACTCCGGTACTGGCCATTCCTGAAAAACCTGTACCAAGTGGTACTAGAGCAGGATAATAACAAAGTGTTATACTTGGGATGACAAATGATAAATATGATGTTACACACAGGCAACCAAAAAGGATTTACTCAAAATAGGTTATTAATTTCAGTTATAATCATAGCTATTTTGATTATTGGTGCAATTGCAGTTTTAAATCCCGTCGGACTTGTTTCAAAAACAAGAAATTCCCAAAGGACGAAAGATGTAACAATTCTCCTTACTGCCATCCATAAATACAAAACAGACAATAAAGGTATGTTGCCTTTAGGAATTACATCCTCAGAAAAGCAATTAGGTACTTGTGCTGCCGGAGGCGGAACGGTATGTAAAGGAGCAGCTGATACCTGTCTGGATTTGTCCGTCACTTTGGCAAAATATCTTACATCCATTCCGACAGACCCAAATGGCGGAATTGCAGCAACTACAAAATATTCGGTTGTTTCGGATGCAAATAATGTAATTACTATCAAAGCCTGTGCTACTGAAAACAGCGAGACAATCCAGGTTTCCAAATAGCGGTTTTCTGACACTCGTCCCTCCTATATTATATTTGGGTTAATTTCTTTTTTCTAAAATTAACACAGTTTTATTTTGTTTATGCATGCAAATAATCGGCTTTTTAAATAAATATATTGAATATATATAGATTGATTATTGAAAACAAAAAATATGGATAAGATTATAAAAAATAAAAATATACGTAAACTATTATTGAAATATGACAGAAAAAGAAACAACGACATCGTTGGGAAAATACAAACCTATCTTAAGTTGGAAGATAAAATAATTGATGTAGGTGCAGGATTATGTACCGTAGCAAGGAAGCTGAAAAAAACCGGGTATGACATTTCTCCTGTTGATGTCAAAAATATCAGCCTGTTTGATGACATCATACCAGTCGTTTATGACGGGAAAAACATACCTTTCAAAAATGATTCTTTTGATACAGCCTTACTAATCACAGTACTGCATCACACGCATGATCCGAAAGAAGTACTACTTGAAGCAAAGAGAGTAGCTAGAAAGATAATCGTGATGGAGGACACCTATAAGGGTTCTTTCCAAAAGTATCTGACTTTTGCCATGGACAGTTTGACAAACTTGGAATTTATTAACCATCCATACTCGCACAAACCCGACAGGAAGTGGAGAAGTTTATTTCAAGAAGTTGGACTTGAAATTTTAGATTCCCAGTCTCAAAATTACTGGAAGTTTTTTACAAGCACTACATATTTTCTCCAGAGAACTTAATATTTATGAATATAAGTAACCTTTCATTTGTGGATGTTGAAACCACAGGACCAACTGCTTCAAACGGGAGAATTATTGAAATTGGTATACTGAGAGTCGAGAATAACAGGTTAGTTAAAACATATAACACTTTGATAAATCCTGAAACCAGCGTTGATCCCTTTGTATTAGATTTAACCGGTATTACCACGAATGAATTGAGAAATGCGCCCACTTTCCACAGGGTAAAAAATGAAATACTCCAAGTTTTGGAGAATTCTATTTTTGTCGCGCATAATGTCAGGTTTGATTACGGGTTTCTGAAAAATGAGTACAAAAGAATGGGGATAAATTTTTCCTGCAGGCACTTTTGCACTGTCAAACTGACAAAACTACTTTATCCCGGTTTCCATAATTACAGTCTGGATAAAATAATCGAAAATTTAAATATCAGATGTACTCGGCGACATCGGGCCATTGATGATGCGATGGTGTTGTGGGAACTGTACAAGAAATCACTGACGGAAATAGATCATAAAAAGTTAACCACTGCCATAAATATTGCCCTGAAACGTCCTACCGTACCGTTGAATATCAAAGAAGAAGAACTGGACAGACTGCCGGAAACATGCGGTGTGTATATATTTTACGGAAAGGACAAAATACCGATATATATAGGAAAAAGTGTGAACATCAGAGATAGAATATTATCGCATTTCTCCAGCGATCATCTGTCTGATAAGGAGATCAAAATCTCCAGGCAAATAAAAAGAATTGAAGTCATAGAAACTGCCGGAAATTTAGGAACGCTTTTACTTGAATCTTCACTGGTGAAGAAATTCCTACCCTTATATAACAGGCAACTCAGGGCAACAAGAAAGATGATAGCTTTGAAAAAAGTTGTGAATGAAGAAGGCTATTATAGCTTGGAAGAAATATCTTTAGATGAAGTTGGAGTCTCCCAATTAGGAGAAATAATAGGAATTTTCAGGTCGAGAAAAAAGATGAGAGATTGTTTTTTTGAAATTGCCTCAAAACACGGTCTTTGTTACAAGCTTCTTCAACTTGAAAAAACCGATAAATGCTGTTTTGCATATCATTTGGGCAGATGCAAAGGTGCATGTATAGGAAAAGAAAATTACTTAAAGTATAATATGCGCTTTGATGAAGCTTTTTATAACCTGAAAATCAGATCATGGCCGTTTCAAGGTCCTATTGTGATAAAAGAAAAAGGGGAAATAGAGGAATATTTTATCATTGACAAATGGTGTTATCTGGGGAGTATAAAGGGTGAATCTGATTTTGAAGACAGTATAAAAAAAGAATATATATTTGACTTTGATACATACAAGATACTGTTGCGATATTTAAGCAAGGACAAAAACGCTGGAAATATAACTACATTGAAGAGTCGAATAATAAAATCCAGTAATATGATTTAAACGAAATAAACAGTGATCTTATCCTGGAGTTATAGGGTAAATGTAACTGTTATTCAGAAAACTTGTCTTTATTAAAGAAAAATAAGAAAAACAGGTATAGAGGCAAGAAGAATAATACTATACCAATAATGCTTATCATAATAGGGAGAAGGACGAAACCAGGGCCGTAATTCAATGCGCTTGTAACTGCTACATTAAAACTCTGAATAATTTTGGTATATTGATGTTTGATAAAGATATTATTGTATTCATTCAGAAGTATCAGAAGACCTAGCGAATAAATTCCCCATCGTTTTGTCAAAACCAGCAAAATCCCGCTTATAATTCCTACTACGATTATTAGTAAAGAAACAGGAGTGGTGCTTTCGACAAAATAAAAAAGACTGAGGAGGAATCCTAGAATATGGAAAACAATCAAAAACCATCCAAAGAATTTGGCGATTTTAAGAACATTTGTTTTCATGTAATTTAATCTTATTATCATTGAATTATTTATAGATTGTCAAGCTTGACAGTGAATAAATGGTTAGGGATTACCGATGTTAAAGAATGATATATTAATTTTGCTTACCTGTCAAACCAATATAGAAACGTCCCCAATTTTCCAATTTAGAAATGTCCCCTTTTTCATAAATAATTCTCAGTTAACCGCTGGTCTATCATACG
>PFMK01000059.1:0-18272 GCA_002785215.1 Candidatus Gottesmanbacteria bacterium CG_4_10_14_0_8_um_filter_37_24
GTTATGTGTCGCCCGTAACATTCATAAACAGTTGGAGTCCGAAAAGTGGGTGACCTATACAAACTAAGGGTTAACAATCCGGATGGGATATAATTTCTTTATGACATTAAATAATTATCTTGTCGGGATATTGAAATGTCTGAGTTCCATCAACAATTGTCAGATAAGAAAACAATTAATTGTAAATACCCCTTCCGTAAAGCTTTTATTAAATAAAACAAATTATCTGGAGATAAATGAGAACTCAATTGTACTAAACGGTCAATATCATCTTGAGGAAAAAATCGTTGATTCGAATATCAGTCGTTTAGAAATTATTACCATCAAAAAGATTGACGCCTTCCTCCAAAAAATTTCAGGTAATATCACGGGATTCAACCATCTGGGTATAAGCTACTCCTGTCCTGATATAAAGAAAGAAATCAGCTATTACAGGTCCATATTGTCAAATACCTCTCTTGGGCTTTATGAAGAAGATTCTACGATTCCTGGAGATAGGTGGTTTTTCATAGGTGACATTAAAAATAAAGATAACCCGCTTTTTGAAATAGTGTTAACCCAATCCAAAAAACCCGTAAGAAACGTATGGATCCCCCATTTCCAGATCGATTTGAATACTTCCCTACAATACAAGTCCCTGGTAAAAACCACTAATGCCCTGCTGTCCGAAGATTTTTTCAAGTGGAGCTTGGATTTCCCCAATTACGGTACTGTTCTTGGTATGGGATTCCTGGGCAATATAACAGACGCAAAAGTGGTTCTGGGATTGGGAACGGATTTACGGAAAAAACAGTCTTTAATCCGCCTTCGCGGAAATTCCCAGTCGTAAGGCCGTAGGACGCAGAGACATTTTTCCGCTTCGGACGGATTTCAGCTCCGAGCGAAACGCATTTGAAGAATCCCCAACCGTGAGATCGTGGGAGCTTCAAAAGAAATTGCTTGATGCTTTTTCTTCTTATCCTGTGGATTATAGTTTTAAGGAATCAAAGGATTTACTACTGACTTATTTATTAGGAAAATCGTTACGTATTGTGTGAATACTTACTTTTAACAAAATAGATGAAACAAGATAATGCTCGTATTTAATTGCTTCCGTATAAATTTCGTATAAATTTATTGACTATATACATTATCTTAATTATTATTTAATAGATGCTATCTGCAAAAGAGATTTTTATCAGATTGTTCCCGCAAGAACAAATATCAAACGAAACAGCCGGTTATTTATATTCTGATATTAAACTAAAAAATATCTTATTAGGGAATTTTCCCTATAAATGGACATTTGAAATTCAACCGGCAAAAAAATGTGAGGTTATTGTCGGAGAAAAACATATTTTAATTGATATGAGGATTGTGACAAAAGTAAATCTAAAAATATTTTTGTTATTAATCCCATTTGCGATTTTACTTAACATTATCTATTTGATTGTCACAAATAATTTTCTTACGTTCATAATTTCTTTTTTTATCGCATTACCAATACCTTTAGGATTAATATATTTTTGGTTAACTAGTATTCAAGGAGGAGGAACATCTTATTTGTTTAATAAAGAATGGATTAGGGAATATCAATCAGATCCTATTTTCTTTATTAAAGGCACCGTTCCTCAAGGTCAACCATATTACTTAAGCCAGTACTTAGCAATGAATAATATTACAATTCCGGACATTATTTTATCTGGATCAGCTGCTTGGATAGGAAGTGAATATCCTTGGAAATTCGTAGAAACTGATTTTAATATAAGTATATCTAAAGAAATGAGAAGTTCAAATACTCTTACTATAATTATATTTTTAATAGGTTTTTTAATAATGTGGCTATCAATTCACCTGACTTATATTATCTTACCTCTTCAACTACAACTTTATAATTCTGCACTAACTTTATAAATTGCGCTAATACACTTACTAACTAAAGGAATACTCTATTAGACTATCTATATAGGATCATATTGTGACTCTTAACCATTTACACTCTTGACTATCTGTTTAACTGATGAAATTATTAATAATTAATTTGTCAAATCATATAAGCTCAATACCATTTTCATCGACGGCAGATTGAAATACTTTTTCATTTGCCGCTCTAACTGGATAGGAAGATTCACCCCACCAACATAACCGACCTGCTAAAACCCGGCAATATCCTCCTCTCACGGCATCCGAACTCTGAAATACGCCTCCATCCACCATTCTCCTGACAAGATGTTCATGCAAAAGAGCATGTGGATCATTCTCTCTGGCAATTGCCACGACGTAAACTGGCCCGTTTTCCAGTAGGAATTTGTGTTCACCGTCATCATCTAATCTTTGGATTGCTTCCTGCCGATTCATAGTAATTTATATTTTTGAGGATGTTTTAAATTGATTATTAATAAGGTATATGATAACCTCCTCATTTTCGAAAACTTTTCTCAAGAAAGGCAATTTTACCACTTCCCCACCGTAATATTTTTCCTGATAACCAAAATATACATAACGGAAATTATTATCTTTCAGGAATTTATAAGCTTCATCTTCCAGCATCGAGTTTGAAAAAAATCTTATCCTTGTCATTTCCGTTATCTTCGCATTAGTGGAATTACCGGAAAATCCCTGCATAAGTTCGCTTGCTTCGTACATGGACATTACTCCAGATGCAACCGGAGTATTTGCCTCAAGCCATCTGAAAGCTTCAATTGACTTTTTCGTCGGGTAGACGAGCCGGGTGAAGTTCTTGTAATCCGTGAAATTAAATAAGTTGTTTCGGTAAGACAATAAATAATCGGGTAATGTAAGAACGAATAGCAAAATGATTATTGCTAGTCCCTTAATTTTATAGTTTGCCAATCCAAATATTTGTAACCTTTTACTTAATGCCAGAATAAAATATGCTGAAAAAAGTGACAGCGGTATATAGTATAATCCTTGGTTTGACCGGAGCGGATCTATCCTGATTTGATCCCCGAATGCAAGCAGGAAAACATGAGACAGTATCCAGGATAACAAAAAAGCAGTCTGAGATACGGTAAGGAAAGTTTTAATTTTTTTTGTAATAACACCGAAAATACCTGAAAGTCCGCAAAGGATTAAGGGGATGAAAGCCATCAGCACGTCTTTTGCGTAGATCGGCGGATGAAATATCTGATAGAATTGTGGGGCGGAAGCAATCAATCCCCACGGTTCCCGGGACAAAAAATGTTTGTAGTAGGAAAGCAGGGGAAGAGCAATTGCAAATCCGGCAATAATAGAAATAAGTTCACCCGTGATGAAAGCTCTTTTGTCTTTTGAAAATAGCAGCCTAATGACAATGTAATTTAAGAACGAAAAAGCCATAATAATATAAGTAAAAGGGTTTGCCAGAAGGATCAAATTCAGTAAAATCCCAAAGACAATAGTTTTGAGAAAGAGTGAATGTTTCGTGCAGAAAAACCAGCAGAAAGTAGCTATAAAAATAATGTACCCGACTAAGTAGTGAGGAGGACCTACAGCTCTTGAGATGATATCCGACCCTGATATAAACGCAAGGTAACGGGATATTTTAAGCGGAAAAATCTGTTTGACTCTGACAAAACCAGTGATGTAAAAAGAAAACAAGAAGGCAAACAGGGTAACCAGTTTACTTTTGGAAAGCCGATAGAATAAAAATATCGTGGAAAAAAGAAAGAAAAATCCATATAGTATTCGGGATATATGGTAAGAAAAAACTGAATTAAACTGAAGTATTTTCCCAAACAAATAGCCGCTTAAAGTATAAACCAGTTGAGTAAATACAGGGCTCTGAGGCATGGTCGTCAGAAGAAGACGTGCGCCAATCTCTCCCCTGCGGCCCAACTCCACATAAGAAAGATAGATAGCGTAATCAGAACTCCACCAGTGTATACCGGTAAACATGCGGCCGGGAGGTGTGGCCAGTAAATGCGCAAGCCAGGGAGAAAGAGCGATAAAAAGAGTAATGGTAATAAGGAAAGGAATAAAGATATACCAATAGAAACTATGTTTGCTCTTTATTTTTTTAAATAGCATAAAAAGATACTCCGACACAATCCATAATACCACCCATGACAATTAATAGGAGTATATTACCAGCTTTATTCCTGATACACCATTTTCTAAATAATATTTATAATGTAAATCATGGGAAATAAACTTACCGCTTTAGTAAATCCGAGAAAGTACGGCAAGTCCCCTTTCTCTATAGTTGTAATACACGGAGACCCTGGCGCTCCCGGCGAAATGGCGCCAGTTGCACGGGAATTATCTGAAAATTATGGAGTGCTCGAACCTCTTCAAACCTATACTTCTTTGGGAGGGCAGGTACAGGAACTCAAAGAAATACTAGAAAAAAATGCTCAACCTCCGCTTGTCATGATAGGACATTCTTGGGGAGCTTATCTGAGTTTTATTTTCACGGCTCATTATCCTACCTTTGTGAAAAAATTAATCCTTGTGGGAAGCGGGCCTTTTGAAGCTAAGTATGCCAAAGGGATCATGGATACCAGACTGAGCCGTTTGAGCGAAAAGGAAAGAACAGAAATACAGTCAATATTGATAAATCTTAAGGATCCTTCCGTGAAGAATAAAAATATTCTCTTTAAACGCCTCGGAATTCTTTTAGCGAAAGCTGACCATTATGATGTTATCGTCTCTAAGAATGAAGCTCTCGAATGTAACAACGAGATATTTCAGAGAGTTTGGGCTGGAGCGGAGAAATTAAGAAGTGAGGGCAAACTCCTGGCATTTGGTAGGAAAATAATATGTCCGGTAACAGCAATTCACGGCGATTATGACCCGCATCCTTCCGAAGGAGTCAGAAAACCTCTTTCATCTATATTACCAGATTTCAAGTTTATTCTTCTGGAAAACTGCGGGCATGACCCGTGGCTTGAAAGAAAAGCTAAAGACAGATTCTATACAATCCTGAGAAAAGAAATAAACTCGGGATAAAAAATCTCTTTGAACTCTGAAGTTATATCCTCTAGCTTCCCCTGGCAGATGCATTTATACCCATCTTACTCCGGTTTGCGGCTTTTTTAATGCATATTGATATAATTAATGTAATATAGTATACTTAATGTAACATGCAGCAAATAGTATCCATCACTAGTCAAGGCCAAATAACTATACCGTCCATTTTTCGAAAACGTCTCGGGCTTAACCAGTACCGGAAAGCCACTGTGAGAACAATAGACAATAAGATCATTATTGAACCAATCCCTAATCTTATGAAAATGGCCGGTGTTCTTCAAAATAAAGCTATAAAAAACAAAAGCATCGATGAAGTGATCACACTTGAAGAAAAAGCAGCTTTAAAAGCTGTATCAAAAATCATCAAATAACGCAATGAAAAAATATTTCATTGACACAAATATCCTCCTGCGGTTTCTTCTCAAAGACAATAAACTGTTGTTCGCTCAGGCTGAAAAATATCTAAAAGATGCAGAACGGGGTGAAATCCAGCTCATCCTGCTTCCCACAGTGCTGTTTGAAATAGATTATGTTTTACGCGGAGTTTACTTGCTAAAAAGAAAAGAAAGCGCCGAGTTGCTCTCTACTCTGGCAAAAACAACTTATCTTCAGATCGACCATAGAGAAATTTTCATCCGGTCAGTTGAAAAATATAAACAATTGAATATTGATCTTTTTGACATTTACCTGTATTTCAAAGCAAGAGCTGAAAATGCAGAGGTACTCTCCTTTGATAAAGATTTTCGGAAATTGAAAAACAGTGCCTGAAAACCACGTTTGACATGGTGGTTGAACGAAGCCGAAGTGACGATTTTCGTATTCAGTTTTAGAAAGACCGTCAGAACAAGATATTCAACTCCAGAGGGAGGTTGACAAATCTTCTGAATTTTCTTAATAAATAACTTATTTAACAGAGGTTGTTAATTTTATTAACTCCTCAAAACTCTTAGGCCTGTATTTTTCATAATCGTCCTGTTTGATATACAACATTTGGTATTTAACATCACTTTGCATGCTATTTATATCCTTACACCATAGTTTTAACCGTTCAATTTTCAATGGATCATCTAAATCGGCTCTACCCTTTGTTTCGATAACATATACTTCTTTTTCAGTTTTTTTCACTATAAAGTCTGGGTAATAATCTGAAATTGCTCCATCAGCATTTTTGTAATCAATCCTGAAATGAACAGCAAAGTAATTCTTCACATAGGAAATAATATCTGAACAGTTTTCTAATAACGCTGCAACTTCCATTTCAAAATGACTATCAGCTACGATTTTATTGAAAGGACTCTTTTTAGGCACAATATATGCCTGATCTTTAACAACGAATGGTCTGCATTTGCTTATTTTAATATAGTCTCTTATTTCAGCTTCTCCCTTATCTAGTACTGTTAATTCATTTATCTGCTTTTTGAATAATTCAATAATAGTTTTTGATGCTTCAAGTTCAGATAAATTTCTTAGAGTATTTAAGTCTTCAAGATTGACTTCTTTATCAAATAGATAGTGCTTTATGAAATCTTTTACTTTCTCGTAAAGGATGTCGTAACCACTGACTAGTCTTAAATCCTTCATTATCACCTGTGTGAAGTATCCGATTACGCTTTGGTAATTGGCGACAACATCACTATCAATTTCTGTGATATGGTTTATTTCTCCAGTTGTAATGTCTTTAAAGATTATTTCCCGCTTTTCTTTGTCGCTAAACTCTCTATATGTAACTCTTTTATTGTTAAATGAAGAAGCTACTAAATTGGACAAGTTCTTATATTCTCTATAAATTCTTGGAGTAAGTACCGGTATTTCTATATCCAATTTGGGAATATCTTTCTGAACATTTTCGTTATCTACTTCCACAACAATTGGTGCTTTTGGTTGTGTTCCTTCTCCCATTTTTCTTCTCTCAAGTTCTACTCCCTCGCTTTTTATTGACTCGACAAAATCCATAAATGCATCAGTACCGACTACGCTGACATATTCAGGAAGATTTTCATCCCAGTACATCTTCCGAAGACCCCTTCCGAGAGTCTGTTCGGGCAAGATATTTGCTTTAGAGGAGTAAGGACGAAGTCCTATGATTGTAGTAACATTTCTAACATCCCAACCTTCTTTAAGCATTAAGACGGAGACAATAACTTTATATCGGTTATCAGGTTTATCTATTCCGTTGGCAGCTTTTCTTAATACTTCTAATTCTTCCTTACTTTTTCCTGTCGAAGATTCTGATAACTCCCCATTGTCTTTGGTATGGATGACGAGCACAGCATCTTTAAACTCAGAATAAGTAGCTTCAAGATAGGAAGCAACCTCATCACAGTTTTTAGTATCATCAGTCATAACAAAAAGAACTGCTTTTTTGAGCTTTTTATGTTCTTCATATACTTTTTTCCATTCAAGGTATCCTAAATTTATATAGTCAGAATACTTTTCCGTAAACTTAGAGCTTTTTCTCTCAACGAGCTTTGATCTGCTAGCAGAATCAGGTAGAACGGGATGTTTAACTACATTCTGATAGATCGCTTCAACGAGTGGATAATCTGATATTGTTTGAACGAAGATTGCTCCGTTATTGTGTTTAGGTGTAGCTGTAGTATCGATTTCTAAGGCAAGCTCGCTGCCTTTCATTTTCAGTTTGTTATGAATATCCTCAATTGATTTAAACCAAGCTAATTTTTCGTCATGTATATGATGTGCTTCATCATTTAAAACTACTAGTTCGTCAATATCTCTAACAATTGCTGCTAAATCAACTTTTGATTCGTTTGTGGCTCCGACAGGCTTTGCTCCAAGGTAATATTCTGATGTGTTTTCATCCTCAGATGATGGAGTTTTTCTATTGCTTTCATAGACTCTATGAATGTTTGTAAGGAATATATTTCCTGTTTTTCTAACTACTCCGATGTCATCTTGTATGTGCAATGTAAGTTGAAAATCATCTCTCCAATTTTGTCCTTCATAACCATTATCAGGAAGTACAGGATCCTGATAGAAGATCTTTAATCCATCAAAATCGGCTCTAATCCTATCTAAGACTATAATGTTGGGAGTAATAACTAGGAAGTTTCTAGCAAGGGTAGAGTCGGCCTCGTAGAGCTTATGGAAATAGCACCAAGCAAGTACAAGACTCAATACTTTAGTTTTTCCGCTCCCTGTAGCCATTTTTACTACGAATCTTCTCCAACTCTCGTAAAACATACCTGCTGAAACTGCTCCTGAACTGTCAAAACGCATCAGATCATACTTGTCTTTGACTTTGATAACATCAGTAAGATAGACAATTGTTTCAAGTGCTTCTCTTTGAGCAAAGTAATAACGGAATGAAAGAAAAGAATCATTGAAATTGGGCATTATATGTTCCTGCTTAAACCACCAGTTAAGAAGTGCTTTACTTGTATCTGTTGCTCCTTCATAATTTTTCTCCCGCCATCCCTTTACCCTTTTTCTAAGTGTAGCTACAAGAGGAGGTAGAAGTTTCTCCGATCCTTTCTCCCGTAGTGTTTCATCAGCAGGAAACCATCTGATATCTGGATCAAGTATTTCGTATGGTGATTTTGGAAACTTAGGATGTAATGCCATAAATGCAAGTAAAATTATTTATTTTGAAGCTAAAACCTCAATTTTTTTAGCTACTTGGATTATCTTTTGCAAGTAACGTCATAGTTTTTAACTAGTATTTTAACTAGAATATAACTAATACTAAAAATCAATTCGAGCTTAAATTCCTATTATTTTAACTAAAATTCTTATTCATTAACTAATTAACTCCCAATGTCCCCCTCTTCTTGAACCGTTATGACGAATATTACCTTTCTTTTTCAATTCTTGAAGTAAATTATTCACATCTCTTTGGCTCATTTCTAAAGCTTTTTGTAAGTCTGAAGTTGTAACTTTGGAAAAATCTGTAAGATGATTAAGTATTAGTTGCTTTTTCTGATCCCTAGATATTCCTTTAATTTTTGTATATTCCCCTCGTTGATTTGAGTACTCATAAAATTGCTTTGACAATAAATATCGGGTTCCCTTCCCTGAACCAGATTTCTCAATTAAGTTATGTTCCAGAAATTTACTTCTAAAAATTGGATTTTGTAGCACACCTTTCTCATGTATTTGCTCAAGTTCATAAATCTCTTCAAAAGACAAATTTATTTGTCTTTGATTTATTATTTTTTCCAAATATAAAATAAATTCAGGATCTTTGACTACAGCCGGAATTGTAAGTTGTACTGAGTATTTATCCGTACCAGCAAAGCTAGGAAATCCTTTTCCTTCTTTTATAGTTTGCTCATATATTTCATCAATACCCTGTCCGGAACGCTCAACTAATCCTATTTGTTGAAATACTTCCGCTATTCTTCTATTCCTCCATGCGCTTTTTGTAATAATCGTATCAATAGTCACCGGACTCACAAGTCCTCCTGGACTCTGAATAATAAACGATTCAGGAGAAGCTTTAATAAAAATGGATTGTGTTGTGATGGTATAATCACGGTGCGTTATTGCATTAAGAATCGCTTCGCGGATAGGTTTTTCAGTAAATGCATAAATTTCTCTTTGAATAAATCCTTCCTGAAATGGAATACGAAGATTCCTTTGATTAAGTACTTGCCATAACTGTTCATAAATTAATAAAAATGGTTTTCTCCATTCTTCTCGATAGTCATAAGCAATTTTCTTTGGATCCTGTCTCCATTCAAAAATTATCTCAGCACAAGGAAGTATTTTATCTATTAACGATTTCTTTCCAACCAAAAGAACCGCTGCATTTGTGACCCCATAATCATTCATCAACTCTAACGATCGAATAACTTTTTCATCATTAAATAATTCTATCTTTGAATTTCCTGTTTTTATTGCCCATTTTCTGCGTAAATTATCAATAGCTTGATGATCTAAATCTGGAATTGTTATACTTGAAAGTACTTGAGTAGACCAATCAGGACTAACTTCTGCAAAAATCTGTTTTATAGTCTCCTGATCCATCTCTGTCAAGGATTCTCCAGACCGCATCGGGTATATATACTTACCTCTGGAACGAATTATCTGTCCACGGGGACGGGATGGAATATGAAAAATGACAACCCTACCAGATGGATGATTAATCTCTTCAGTTCTTATATTAATATTTAATACCCGAAATAGTTCTCCTTCTTTTCTAGGCAACGAATTTATGTAAACAGAGGTTCCGAATATTGCTCTTTGGTTCGTAATTCCTAAAACTAATTGTCCTCCTCCTTCGTTTGCTAAAGCAGCACAATAATCAAATAAATCATTATCAGAAAAGCTACCTAACGCTTTTTTATATTCTATATTTCTGCTCTCAATGTTTTTTAGCAAGTTTTCCAGGTCTTCTATTGTCATATATTTACCTCTATAACTTTCATCGTATCATTACCAAAAATATCTACTACTTTAACTGCAATTTTGCGTTTCCCTTTTTGACACTCTTGAGCAACACTTTTCAGATCCAGATTCCTATCCCTTTTAGTCCGGAAAGACTGCCATTCATTTTCGAATATATAATCTCCAGTCCAAACTTCTTCATAATTGGCTAAGTCAAGTTGTTCAGGAGAAACCCCTCCATCTAATTGTTGCTGAATAGGTTTACCTTTTGGTACTCTTATGATCTCCTTTTTGCTTTCATAGTTGAAATCTACAGCCCAATAATCTATCCAATCTGTCCATTTTTTAGTTAAAACATCACGGGTCACTATTCCACTTTTATCTTTTGAGACTTTGATAATCTGACCATTCTCAACGACTATTTTTGTTTCTCCATTTCCGAGACTAGCTTCAGCATTGGCTATAGAGTCCTGATTATAGAAGACAGAGAAATCAGTAAGTTCTATTGCGACAGAATTTCCTTTTATATGGGGTTTTACTTCAAGATAAGATACGTCATAGAAAACAACCTGATTCTTCTCTATAGCTCTTTTGTCAAATACATCTCTTGGAATATATTTCATAGCGAGATCTATCCCTTTATCTTTCGCCTCATCCATGACATTGGGAATCAAACTCATCTCAAACTCAAAAGCAAGAACATCTGCTTTGGTAATTTTCTTCTCCTGACATTCTTTTATGACTTCATCTACAAATAGCCTTGAAACCGGTAGGTTGATAGGACCAATAGCAACCAATCTTGCATTTTTCTTACCATAAAAAGTTTTAAACCCCTGTATTTCTTCTGCTCTATATGCTCTTAAAATTAGCCTTATATAATCTTTTTCTCTTTGAGCAATCTGTCGTTGTTTATCTTTATCTCGGAGATTTGGATTTACACCTATATAATGCTGTCTTTCGTATTTCCCAAGATTGAGAATTTCAAATGCTCTATAGTTCTTCCCCTGTTTTTTAAGATCTCTTTGGACGGTTATCAATCTTTTCCTTGAAGTATGAATAGCGAATTTCCCAAGATCTGCACCTATCCACTTCCTCCCCAGTTTTTCAGCAACAGCAAGTGTTGTTCCTGAACCAACAAAAAAATCAGCAATAATATCATCTTTATTTGAAGACGTGTTAATAATTCTTTCTAGTAACATTTCTGGTTTTTGTGTCGGATATCCTACTTTCTCGCTTGATTTGGGATCTAACCCTTTCATATCCCAAACCGAATCATTTGGTTGTCCTTTCACTTCATAAATCACCTCATTAGCTTCTGGTTGACGACCATTCTTTTTAATCCACTTATTCAAGTACCTAACAAATCTAGAGTCTTGAATCGGCATTTTAGAACCTACAATTTGTCCCTGTTCATTTAAGTAAGACTTCCATCTTTTAGAATCTATAGTTTCTTCAAATTCTGTGTCGAAAGACTCATGGAATGTAAAACTATCAGATTTTGTATAGAGGAAAATAGTATCGTGTTTTCTAGCAAAATATCTATGAGTTTGCCCCTGAAATGTCTTGTAATGCCAAATTATTTCATTTACATGTCGTCCTCTGCCAAAAATCTCATCGAGTACAAACCGAATATAAGAATTAACACGGTAGTCGCAATGTACATAAATACTTCCTTCATTAGCTAGTAAATCACGCATGAGAGATAATCTTTCATAAATCATGGCTATAAAACTGTCTGCTCCTTTACCCCATGTATCACGATAGGCAAGTTCTTCTAATACTGTCGGTTGTTTGGTAAATTGTTCGTCTCCAATCTCTATATCCATGGAAAAATCTGCTCCAACATCAAATGGAGGATCAATATAGATAAGTTTTATGCCACCATTTTCTTCAATTTCCTGTCTAAGAGGTCCGTTTTTAAGGCTTGAGAGGATAAGTTTGTTATCTCCCCAGATGAGTTTATTCGTCCATCCTTTTTGCTGCCTTCCCCGGCTGTCAATTCCCAGAAGATCCATCTGCATTTTTACTTCATTTTCTGCACGCGGTTCATCAATATGTTCTACTACTTGAAAAGGAAGAATTATGTTGCATACCTCATCAGTTTTTCCATTCCAAACTAATTCGACTTCCTGCTTCTCTCCAAATATTAAAAAACGGTATTTATCAGGAAGCGGTTTTCCTGCTTCAAGGTATTTTCTGATGTCTCTAATCTCATTATCATCAAGTTTCATAATTTTCTTTAATTCTCCCCCTCTCAAACCCCCCTTATTCTACCCGTATACGTGCCCCGACGCAACGTCGGGACGGTACAGGGTTTTGCACTGTCATCAGAGTAACCCTATCCTGCTCCAACTGGTGGTTTTATCCGAACTGTTAATTTGGACTAAAGAGGTAACATAAAAAGAAGAATTTGCTTGATATAATAAAAACACATGAAATGGAATATATTGTTATTCGAGTCACCAAGAGGAGAAAAACCAGTTGAAGAATTTATCAAAAAACAGCAACCACAAGCACAAGCAAAGATCCTGCATAAAATTAATCTGTTGCAACAATACGGTTCTCGCCTTGGTATACCTCATTCGAAGTTATTAGGATCAGGAATATACGAATTAAGAATCAGAGGTAAAGAGGAAATTCGAATCTGTTATTGTTTCAGGAAACGGACTATTCATCTTCTTCACGCTTTTAAGAAACAATCTCAGAAAACTCCAAGAAATGAATTTATGACGGCACTAAGGAGATTTGGGAATATTGACATAATATAACATCTATGTTATATTACTACTGGGTGATACCATGAAAAACTTTAACGAACTGAAAAAAGAATTGCTGCAAAACAAAGAAGTTGCACGAGAATATGAGAGATTGAAACCTCGTTATCGTCTGATTTCTGAACTTATTTCCGCCCGAATAAAGAAAGGTATAACTCAAAAAGAACTAGCTGAAAAAATGGGAACAAAACAGTCTGCCATTGCCAGACTTGAATCGGGAAATGTTAATCCATCTTTTGGATTCTTAGAAAAGATGGCAGTTGTAATGGGATATAAACTTACCGTCAGTCTCCAGTAATAATCAAAGAAGAAGGACTGGAAACTCCGCTCAGAATCGAAGAATTTATCCCGAGAGTGTCGAAGGATTATCGGGATATTTCAAAACGTCAAGTTCAAGTAGTAATGAAAACTTGATGTAGGAAAAGTGAAACCCTGCTAGAATTGCTTGGTTAAATTATAAATTGGCAACAGAACACTCAAGTTTAATATTCCTATAAAAAAGCCGCTGAATAAAAATGTCACTATCACGAGAAGTAATCCATACTTAAAATATTTATCCTTCTTCTGTGAAATTGAAATACCTTTTATTCCTAAAAATATATTTGCAGATGCGGTAAGCAATAGGATTATAGTGACAGCATAGCTACTCGTGATACTCACTTGAGAACTCGCATGAAATTCAGAATACAGTTGACTTAATTTCGGAATAATCAAGATGAAAAAGGAAAGAGCAAGAAGTAAAATCGGAATTCCCAGGAATAGATTAATTATACCAACTATTTTATATTTGCTCATATTTTTATTAATTCGAAAAAATTTTTCACAATATCTAGTATAACAGAAGTACTAACCGTTCTCTAAGGTTTTTCCAACCTACCCACCGTAATCCTGATGAGGACGGGAGCGTAGTCGTAGGACTAAAAATGCTTCACCTGTAATAATTACCTCTTATTCCGAGTACAAAAAAACAATTCGCTTGTAAATATCAACTGCCTTTTCTACATTTGCGATTTTCACATGCTCATTTTCTTTATGGATCACTTTTTCATCCCCCGGGCCCAACACAACTGTATCTATTCCTGCTAGTATAAATTGAGAAAAATCTGTTGAACCAAGTGAAACAGCCAAGTCAACTTCAGGTAATATTTTTCTACAGATTTTTACGATCGAGCTGTCACCTTCTGTAAATCCTGGAGATGTATTTCCTTTCATTCTTATGATTTCGACATATTCACTTATAGATTCGTCCAGCAGGCTATTCAAATTTGCATGCAGCATAGGTGTTGTTCTTATATCAAGAGTAGCCCAACACTCATCAGGCAGTTTATTCATAGATTCTCCTAAGGTGTGTAAACCTGTGATATTCAAGTTTGGTTCTCCTAACACTTTATGTTTGTATTTCTTTTTCCACAGAGCGAATTCCTTCCGGAGTTTGTTGAGAGTCTTTAGCATTATATCAATAGCTAAATCATCAGAAGAATATGTTTTAGCGCTGTGACCGGTAATTCCAAAAGATTTAAGTTTAACGAAAGCATTACCCCTATGACCAAGTTCAATATTTGTCAGGTTAGTTGGTTCTCCAATAACTACTGCTATATGTTTATAAGTTAAAAAGAATATTGATTCTTTAAACCATTGAAGAAAATGAGCTGCTCCGGATCCGTCTGTTTCTTCATTACAAACAAAGGTAAACCACACGTCACAAGGCGGATTACTTACCGATTTTGCCAGTGACATCATTGAAGCAATCGCAGCTTTATCATCGCTCGCTCCCAATCCATATATTTTCCCATCAACTATTTTTCCGGCATTTTCCCCAAAAGGGGGATATTTCCACTTTGCTTTATTTCCTACACTTACTGTATCCATATGAGCGTTGAAAATAATGGCTCTTGTCTTATTATTACCCTTAATTTGTACTATGACGTTTCCCTTCTGAATCTTGGCTGAAAGATGATTGTTTAAACAATAGTTTAAGATAAACTTTGCTAACTTTTCTTCATGACCAGATATTGATGGGATCTGTATTAGTTTCTGTAAAAGTTTAATCTTATCCATAAAAGTCTTCATCAAATATTATTAATCGTTTCATCAGTTTTTTCTTTTGCTGAGTTAATTTTCACCCATGTTGACTCTATCCAATTTGAATAAGAAATAAATATTTTCTTTCTTTCTTCAACAATCTTTTTCATAACAGGAGCTGAGGCTCCACCAATATGCTTTCTCTTCATTACTGCATCTAATGGATTCAATACAGTCTTTAATTCGCCGTCTGTGAGATTAAAATACATATCTATTTTTCCACTCTCTTCTGTGAGCTCTTTTGCAGTAAGATGAGACAATGTTTTCTTATTAACAATCTTATCCTTCACAATCGAGCCAACTAATTTATAAACTTTTCTATATGGCGGACCTTTTTTTTGCGATAGATAATCTGCTAAATCCGTAGATAAGGAATAGTTTTTTACGACACTTTGGTACATCCTATCCTTGTTTACCTGGATAGTCTGCAGAACACCCGTGAAGGATTCCAAAGCCTGTTCAACTTTGGTAAATCCTAATTCTATATACTCCTTCACTTCCCTTGTGTCCCTGTTATATCCCATAGGCAGTCCGGAAAGAAGATTGGCTACAATTGACTCATATCCAATAACCCGGGATGAAATACTTCTGAGAAGTTCCAGCACGTCGGGATTTTTCTTCTGGGGCATAATAGATGATCCGGTTACCGATCCCATTTGTTGAGCGGTCATGTCTGATAGTGAAATATATCCAAATTCAAATGTCGTAAACAATAGAAGATCACATGCAATTTTGCTTATTACAATTGCAATGTCTTTAAGGACACCTAAGTATGCCAATTGAGGAAAACCGCGGGAAGAGATAGCTTCCTGCGGAATTTCCCAAACTTTGGAAAAACCCAATAACCTGGCAGTATATGCTCTATCTACATTCCAGGAAGTTCCGTAAGATTCAGCAGCCCCTAAAGGACATAAATCATATTTGTCAAAGATATATTCCAGATTTTCAAAGCACTTTATAAACATATCGTTATAGGCAAGACACCATTGACCGAATGTTGTCGGTTTAGCAGGCTGCATGTGAGTATATCCCGGCATGATAGTCTCTATGTGCCCGGTTGCCTTAGCGGTGAGTGTTTCTTGCGTGTCTAATAATTGCTTCATCATTTTCAATGCTTTTTCTTTTAAGTAGAGCATTTCACAGGTCATTACCTGATCATTCCTGCTTCTTGCCGTATGCATGAAATATCCGTCATCGCCAATTTTTTCTATTACTTTTGCCTCAATTGTTAGATGTAATCCCTTATTAGGGTCGATAGAAAATTTTCCCTGCTTAAACTCATTTCCTATCTCGAAAAGTGCTGAAAGAATATTTCTAGCTTTACTTTTCTCTATAATATTTTGCTTTACCAGCATAAGGACATGTACCTTGGTAGCCCAGAGATCGTAAGGGACTAAATTTAAATCCAGTGCTTGTTGAGTTTTTGAAACAATAAATTCATTGGTTTTCATATTTGATCAGATCCTCCCAAAAGCGTAGTTAAAATAGCCATCTGTACCCACAACCTGTTTTCAGCCTGATCTATTACAATGGAATTTTTCCCATCGATAACTTCATCAGTGACTTCGACATTCCTTCTTACCGGCAAACAGTGCATAAAATATGCATTGTTGGTCATCTCCATTTTCTTTTGATCTACTATCCAATTTTTTAATCCTACTTTTAGCTTCTTTTCTTCCTCCCAATTTCCGTAATATTTCAACGCTCCCCAACTCTTGGCACAAACTATATCTGCATTTTCCAGACATTCCTCCATACTGCTTCCTACCGACAGGCTGCCCCCTGCTTCTTTTGACCTTCTCTCCATAGAGGCAATAATCCTTTCATCCAGCTCCCAACCCTTAGGATGGACAATAACCGCGTCCATCCCCAAATCACAAGCAGTCAAAATCTCAGAATTAGGAGTCGCCATAGGTAAGGCTTTCGGGTGATAAACCCAAGTAAGGACATATTTTTTACCGGAAGTTACCCCAAACTTTTCTTTTATAGTCATAGCATCACCTAAACCCTGACAGGGATGATAGAGATTGGATTCCATATTTATAACCGGTACTGACGCATATTCCATAAAAGCCTTCATGACTTTATCTTTCTTTGCCTGCTCCCATCCGGCCACCTCAACGCTAACTTTTGACGTGGTGATAAGTTCGCTTGCTCTTATCGCAAGTCCGTTACAGTATCTTGATAGCACACCGGCGGCTTCTTTTACGTGTTCTATTGTGTCTTTGTCCATCCTTACCCCTTTTTCAAATTCAAAGGTATAACTCCCTTCTTTTACTGATAAATCTAGAGCTACCCCTCCTAACTTCTGCATCGCCACAGCAAATGAAACCCTGGTACGAAGTGAGGGATTAAAAAAGAGCATAGCTAAGATCTTTCCATCCAGATACTTCTTTTTCTTACCTGTTTTCAAATCCAGTGCAAGATTGATCAACTTGAAAATTTCCTCTGGAGGGAAATCCGCTGTATTATAGAAATGTTTAATATTACTCATATTCTCCTCCATAAATTACGGTTCCATAAGATTGATTTGTAAAGGCATCAGACCATTTGCTCTCTCTATCGAGAGCTCCGACTATCTGCACACTCTCAATACCGTTCTTAATTGCAGTTTCGACATTCTCTATCTTTGGTATCATTCCATCCGTAATTTTTTTCTGAATGATCATCTCTTTTGCCTGTTTGAGCGTTAATCTATGGAAATACTGTGGTGAATCCTTAGTTTTCTGTATCCCATTAACATCCGTAATAAAAATCAGCTTGCTTGCTTTAATTTGACAAGCAATCGCTGTTGCTAACGAATCAGCATTAATATTGTAAATTTGACCACTACCATCAACTCCTAAACAAGCAATAATAGGGACATAATTTTTTTCTAATAAATAAACCAATATGTCTTTATTTATCTTTGTAATATCTCCAACATAGCCAAAATCAACTGATTCAGTTTTGCCAGTTTTTTGATTGATAACTTTCTTTGTTGGACGTTTTGAGACCTGAGCTAAATTTGCATCAATGCCTGATAATCCAATAGCTTGTATTTTATGTTTTATAGCCTCAGCAACGAGCTCTGTATTAATTATGCCCTTGTATATCATTTTGACGACCATAAGCGTTTCC
>PFMK01000059.1:18365-23258 GCA_002785215.1 Candidatus Gottesmanbacteria bacterium CG_4_10_14_0_8_um_filter_37_24
GATAATGAATTCATAAACGAATTAATCCACGAGCTATTTAAGAGAAATTGACCGCCTAATTTAATAACCAAAATATCCTTTTTCATAGCTAATCCTTTAGAGCTTGATTTAATTCATTAAGAAATATTGATACTTCTTTTCCTGTAATTGTGAGAGGCGGCATAATTCTCAAAACATTAGGATTATCCGATGTTCCGGTGATGACATATTTCGCAAGAAGTTTGGCTTGTATGTTTTTAGCAGGAACTTCTAGTTTTATTCCTAGCAACAATCCTTCTCCACAAATTCCTAAAACGCGAGGGAATTGTGATATCTTATCTTTAAGTTTATTGCCATATTTTTCAGCTTTTTCCCATAGTTTTTCTTTTTTAATGACATCCAGTGTTGCCAAAATTGCACTACACACAACTGGCCCACCACCAAAAGTACAGCCTTGATCTCCATTCTCAACACTTTTAGCAATTTTTTCTGATACTAAAACTGCTCCGGCAGGTAATCCTCCGGCAATCCCTTTGGCCATTGTTATCATATCCGGCATACACCCCACAAGTTCCCCAAAAAACATTTTTCCGCATCTTCCTAAGCCCGTTTGCACCTCATCATAAATCAGTACGGTTCCGTTGGTTTTTGCTAGTTTTTTTAATTCTTTGTAAAAAGTCGGGTCAGCAACATTTACACCGGCAATGCTTTGAATTGCTTCCACAATTATCGCTGCCGTATTTGGAGTAATGATTTTCTCCACGCTCTTGATGTCTCCTAGCTTGGCAAATTTCACAGAGGATAGAAGATTGCCCACATTTTTCTTATATTTATCACTACCAGTTACACTTAAAGCCCCAACTGTTCTACCATGGAAAGACCCTTCAAAAGAGATAACCTCATCCTTTCCTGTATATTTTTTTGCCAGTTTCAAGGCTGTTTCGTTGGCTTCAGTCCCGGAATTACAAAAGAATACGGATGAAAAAGCATTTGGAGCAAGATTAACGAGCGCCTTTGCAACTTGTGCCCTCTGATCGTTATAGACTACGTTTGAATAAAAGATGAGCTTGTTTAGTTGTTTTGTAACAGCTTTGACGACTTTGGGATGACAATGACCAATTAAAGCCACGGCATGACCGCCATAGAAGTCGAGGTATTTATCACCTTTTTCATCAAACACATAAGCTCCCTTCCCTTTGTTAATAACCAAAGGGAACTTATGGTACGTAGGTAACTGATATTTATTTTCCATTTGAGTTGTATTCATATATTTCCTTTCTTAAGGATGCATTCCTGGGAATTGTAATCCTGTAGCTTCTGTTAAATTAAACATAAGATTCATATTCTGCACTGCTTGTCCTGCAGCCCCTTTCACCAAATTATCAATGGCTGAAGTAATAATTACTTTTTTACCCTGCACGTGCAGACCAATATCGCAATAATTTGTTCCAGCAACGACTGCAACGCGCGAACTTTCAACAAAACGAATAAAAGGACTATCTTTATAAGTCTCTTGATATAGTTTTTGTAAATCGTCTTGGCTAATTGTCTTTTCAAGAAAAACGTATGCAGTAGTAAAAATTCCCCTTACCATAGGAGCTGAATGAGCAGTAAATACAATATCCATTTCGCGACTGGCATGTTCTGAAATCACCTGTTTTATTTCCCAAAAGTGACGATGTGTAAAAATGTTATACGCCATAAAATCGTAAGCCCTTTCTGGATGATGGGTTCCTTCTTGCGGTTTGATACCTGAACCGGATGACCCTGTTTTAGAATCAATAACAACGTTACCCGATAACAATCCTGATTTTGCCAGAGGATAAAGCGCTAATAGAGCTCCAGTTGGGAAACATCCGGGACATGCCACTAACTGTGCTTTGCTTATTTTCTTTTTATTTATCTCTGCTAATCCATAAACTGCATCTTTTAGTTTATTTGGTAATAAATGTTTGACACCGTAAACCTTTTCGAAGAGATTTCCGTCATTTAACCTAAAATCTGCTCCTAAATCGATAACTTTTGTTTTACCCAAATCTATATCTTTAATTTTTACCATGCTGGATCCGTGAGGTAATGCCATAAAAATCACATCGGATTCGGAAGAGAGATTACCGATATTTTCTTCCTGAAATGATAATCCACAGATATTGGTGAGATTTTGGTGGATTTTACTTACCTTCTTTCCAACATGTGATTGGGAAGTAATTGCAACCACTTTTACTTTTGGATGAAATAAAAGTAATCTTAAGAGTTCTCCTCCAACATAGCCTGAACCACCAATAATTGATGCTTTAATCATGTTTGATTACTCCCTTCTTTTCCAATACTTTCAGTAATTTCGATTTATCATCTCTAATGTCAGCAGAGGGAATTTTCAGTATTTTTTCCAAATAATCAGTCCCAGCAGTATTATTTGCCACAGGGCCGGCGAAGAAATTGCATTGTATGCCTTTTTTCTCCAATATATCTTTTGCTCCGACTGCTCCTACCAAATCGTGTGCACAAACAATGGTGAAAGAGATAGAGTGTATAAATTCTTTATCGTTTAATAATTTTTCAACCCCATACCATCCAATAATTCCGTCACCAAGCTCAACTACAATAATTTCTGGTTTGTCTTTACTTAAGGTATTTAGTATCGTTTTTGTTGCTATAACAACGCCATCATGATTATTCAGTGTTGATGTTAATCCCACATCATGGAAAGTCAGGGTGCTTAACGCGCCTACATCTTTCATTGCCAAAATATCTCTCTGAGTTGCAACACCTGTAAGTTTTGCTGCGGATACTTTTAGACCTTTTTGTTTTACCAGTGTATGAATTAGTTCAGTCGCAACAGTAGTTTTACCCACTCCCATAGCAGTCCCTATTACAGTAATGATGGGAATTTTACTGTTAAGTTTCATCTCAGGTTTCAGAGAAAAGTTATGAATATTTAACGTTTTCTTGTTTGCCAATATTGATCCTAAGACTTTAACTTTAACCGGAGACGAAACAAAATCTTTATTCCAAGATACGGCAGTTCCTATAACTCCTCCAAGATTAAGGATATTAAGTACATCACCACAATTAACTTTTTTGGGGATGACTCCAACTATTCCTTCTAGCGCTTTTCTTTCTCCTAATACTCCAGCGATAATATCCCCTTCGCGCATCTTCGACATCCTTCCATCACTCATCTCTATTTCCCCGTATTTTTTCTGAGCTCCAAGAACTTGTACCACGATAGATTCTCCTTCAAGAGGGTTGACCGACGAGATGGTTAAAACTTCAAATGAAAGTTTTACATCCTTTAATACCGAGCCTATTTTGTCTAATTTAGTTGTGGTTTTTTTCATAGGTATCTCCAATCTTTTTGGCATTTGAAGCCAGTATGCTTTGTAATCCGTATAATTTACAAAACCCTGCTGCCTCAGCTCCTGTCCATAATGAATTCTCTTCACCATAAACTGCAACGGCTGGATTCATTAAAGAATAAGGACTTTTATACCCTTCAATTATGACGTTTCCTTTGAGTAGTTTGATCTTTACATCACCAATCACACGCTTTTGGCTACTGTCAATCATGGCTTCTATATCCCTCATCACAGGATCGAAATAAATTGCTTCGTGCAGGAAGTTGCCGTATACATCGGCTAGATGATCTTTCCAGAATAATTGCCAGCGGGTTTGTACCAATTTTTCAAGTTCCTTATGAGCTTTTATAAGAACCGTGATGGCTGGAGCAGCAAAAGCAACCCTGCCTTTAATTCCTATAATCGTATTTCCAAGATGAATATTTTTACCTATTCCGTGCTTGCCTCCAATTTCCGCAAGATATTCCATAATTTCCACTCCTCCAATTTTCTTTCCATTAATTGCCATTGGCAGACCATTTTGAAATGACAGAATAAGATCAACAGACTTATTAGGAGTTTCCGGAATTGGGGTAACACCCGGGTAAACATCATCCTGTGGACTCTCCCAAGATCCTTTTGTCTCTTTACCTCCAACTGTTACACCTAACATTCCTTTATTTATTGAATAAGATTTTGATATTTTAGGAATAGAAATATTATTTTTTTGAAGAAATTCTATTTCGCATTCCCTTGTAATACTCAAATCACGAATAGGTGAGAATATTTTTATTTGTGGATCAAGTACTTTTAACGCAACGTCAAATCTCACCTGATCATTTCCGGCACCTGTGGAGCCATGAGCTACAGCATTTGCTTGTTCTTTTTTTGCCGTCTCAGCGAGTTTTGCAGCAATAATCAGCCTTTCCGGTCCGGCACAAAGAGGATATACATCGCCGCGAAGAATATTGCCTTTGATAATATAGGAAATGATTTTTTTGTATAGGTCTTCTTTTGCATCAATAAAGTAATGCTTGATACTACCAAGAAGTATAGATTGTTTTGCTATATTCTCTTTATCTGACTTGGTAAATCCTCCTGTATCTGCAGTCAGGGTAATAACGTCGTATCCTTGTTTTTTAAGCCATAAGACACAGAAGCTTGTGTCCAAGCCTCCTGAAAAAGCTAATATTATTTTCTTTTTATTTTTCATATTTTCCTTTTCCCAAAAAAAATCCGTCCTCCATCCCGATTAAATCAGGACTAAGGACGGGAGTTCTCACTCACGTGGTACCACCTTATTTCAGAAAAGCTATAAAATTCCCTCCGTATATGCCTTGACGGAAGGTAGCTTATCTCTCATTTATGGAGTTTACTTTCACTTCAACATGCTCAGTGCAAGTCTTAGGATTTCTTCAACTCCTGGCTCGGGAGCTCGCTCCCAATATAATTGGGGATCTCCGTCAACGCCATATTCAATTGTATAAGTATTATACCAAATTCTGTCAAATTTTTGTGCGCGACGCCCACATAGGTGACACTTCGAAGGTTTTGACAGCATACTCAACCGGAGTCA
>PFMK01000094.1 GCA_002785215.1 Candidatus Gottesmanbacteria bacterium CG_4_10_14_0_8_um_filter_37_24
CTCGTATGAACAGGACAATCGTATGAAGCTGCTCCTATAAATACTGACACATAATTAAGACCCGGGTCACGAATTGCAGCTTCTACCCAGGGAGTAGGAGTAGGCGTAGATGTAGGAGTAGGGGTAGGAACATCTGTTGGTATTAGACAAAGAGATATCCAATCTGCATATGAATATGAAGCCGCTGCTCCGCTTACACAGAAAAATGGCCTTACTGTGGTTGTGTCACTACTAATCGTGATGTCCCCAGTAGTTGTCTCGTAACCATTTACTGTACTCGTTGAAAACATGCCTCCGTCGTTGTTTGTCCATCCCAAAGGATGCAAAGTGTTCACCCCAATATAAGGATTTCCGGACATAGCTGTACTTTTATTTAACGAACCTTGTATCCTTATTTTCTTGCCGGCAAGACCACTTAAATCCTGTGACCAGCAACCGTTTCCGTTTCCGGTAGATTGTATTGTCACCTTATCCCCACCATAAGATTCCACAGTATTCTGCCCGTTCCACGCTCCCCATCCGCTGGAATCTGAGCTGAAATCAGGGTTTGTCAGGAGTTCACTGCCCATAGAACAGGCAGATCTTTGAGTAGCGCATTTGAAAGATATACTTACAGCATTACCCCAACTACCGCATTCGTTCCTGGCATGTATCCAGAAATTATAATCATGTGCCGGGTCAATATTATATGTCACTGTCCTTACTCCAAGACCTAAATCATCACATACTCCTGCTACACATGACCAGGTACTCCCATCATCCATATCATCCAACCTGACGGAATAGTAAGTCGCATTGGAAACCGCCGGCCAATCTACCCGTACCTGGTTACCGTTGCTTAAACAGGTATAAGAAGGAGCAGGCACACCCATCGCCGGACAACACGTCATGCATTTGACACCACCAAGAATCGTATTTAATCCATCTGCAACTCCACTGTCATTTACCCCTAAAGCGGTAGAATCATAACAATGATTTGCCCTATCCCTATATGCAAATCCGTCTGGGAAGGTATAACTGAAACCATGTAAGGTATAACCACCACAAACACCTGATAAATCTGGTCTATCCTTATTGGCTGTTATACTACCCTGTACAGGTGAAGTTTGACCTTGCAGATAAAAATTTATACCAAGTGCGGTCGGGTAATTGTCCTGATCACAAGTCCAGCCTACCAGTTTGCATACCGATCCATCTGCGTTATCTACCCAACCGCTTGGCGGATCAGGATATATCGAGGCATAAGCTTCCGGTCGAATAAAAGTGAGTACCAATAGGATTAAAGGGATTGTTAATAAAAAAAACAACCCCTTTTTTCTTCCATGCATATGTAAAGGTTATGATTTTTTGGAAATAATGTCAATGATTTCTTTGCCGTTTATTTTGATCTTTTTCAGTATTAGTTGGATTTCTTCATCTGAAAGTCTAATTGGAGAATTCATGTAATAAGAGACATCAGTAAAATGTTTTATTTTCAATGAAATATCAATCTTATTGCTGACTAGATCCTCATCAATAATATTAAGCTTATCTTTCCCGTATACGGTTTCCGTAAATTTTGGAAAGACATTCCTATTCCATCTAAAATATTTTATTGCAGTATCAATATCTTCTTCATCGACCGATTTTCCCGTTTCCTTAAGGATATTTCGAAAAATCTCCCATAGGTATAATTGCAGTTCCTTCGGATTTAAAGATACTGCTTTTTGATAATTTATCGTACCGTTATAAATATCTTCATTCTGAAAATTAATCAGTCCCAGAAAGTAATAATTAGAAGAATTATAAGGATCCAATCTGGCAGATTTAGTATAATAGTCAAATGCATTCGTATCATCCTTTTTTAGAAAATAATACCTGCCGATATCCATTTGCCTCCTGAAATCCATCCATCCCAGTTTTGATGAAGCTGTCAGAGATATATTTGAGTTTGATCTTATCCCAAATGTATAAAAATAGTAACTGGCTAAATTCGTGACTCCAAATACTATCAATAGTATCGAAATAATACGGAATGAATTTACAAAAATTTGATTTTGACCATTTTGTTCAATATCCGTACCCGGCAGAAGTAATGCCAGTCCTGTCCAGAAAAATAAAAAGATTGACAAAAATTGCCAGTCTACGGAAAAAAAGACATGTAGTGCTGAGGCTAAAAGTGCTAATAAAATCCCTATTTCTTCTAATTTATATCTTTTGTCAAGTACATAGGTTTGAAATAACGTATATAAGGATAATATAATTATAAGTGAGAAAATAACTCCTCCGAAAATTCCGGTTTCAGTTAAAAGTAATAGATAATGATTCTCACCATAAGTAGACCATGAATAAGGTTTTTCCTGCCATAATTTATTTATTATCCTGTAATTATCCAATCCCATTCCAAAAAGGGGAGAATATGAAAGTCCTTTAACTGAAATTCTCATATAATCCCAGCGATAATCCAGGTACATCGGTTTATAAAAAATCTTAAGCAGAGGATACCAGTCTGAAATATTTGAATATGAACTTATAATCGACAGAAAGTATAAAAGGAAAACCGGTAAGATAATAAATGAAATATAGGAAAAATATTTTTTGATCTCCAATTTTTGGACATATAAACCTATCAGAATAAACATGGTGATCACTATCATATAGCCGCTTTTCGAGACTGTAATCAGCAGAGCAGAAATTAAAAAAATAAATATGACAGATAAAATTCTATAAAGGATATGCTTTTCCAGTTTATATTTAATAAATAACATTACTACTATGGGTATGGAAAAAAGTAAAATATCAACCAATTTATTGTGTCCGAAAGACTTGTAATACAAATTCATTCCCGACCCGGGATTGAAAAGCAACGGCCTACCCATTACGAAAGACCAGGCAATAACAGACAGCAAAATGCTGTTTATTATGATTGAGAAAATATATATCTTTTTAAGTTTAATTTTTAAAGTCAAAGGTAAAGTGCGTATATTTACAAAAATCAGGAAATAGGATAAATAACGGAGAAGCTCAAAAAAACTTCTGGCCTTACTTAGAGATAAAACTGTTGAGACAGATGAGACAAAAAGAAAAAGTAGAAACAATAAATTTATAATATCGAGTCTTATTTTTTTCCAGTCAGTAATTAGACTAATTATTCCTGAGACAAGGACCAGTAGGAAATATCCTATGCTTTTTTGATCGTTTTCCAACCACGGCAGAAAAATAATTAATAAAGATAATAAGATTATGTTTAAGTATTTTCTGCTGAAATTAGGCATCTCTTAGGTTATAATACCATAATATATGAATATCGCTTTGGTGGTGTATTCCCATTATTCCCGGGATGCCCGGGTCAGAAGATATGCTGAAACGCTTTCAAGAAAAAATCATTCAGTAGATGTGATTTGTCTTGGAGAAAATTATATTCCCAGAGAAGAGAAAATCCGTCTGATTTACTATCCGGTCAATAGGCTCAGGTTAGGCAAGTGGTGGTATGTATTTGAATATTTCTGCTTTTTTATCTTTTCCTTTTTCTCTCTATCCATAAGAAACATCCAAAAGAAATACAGGATAATTCATATCAACAATATGCCCGATATTCTGGTCTTTTCTGCAATAATCCCAAAGCTTTTCGGGACAAAAATTATTTTAGACATGCATGATCCCATGCCCGAACTTTATAAATCCAAGTATGATGTTCAGGATAACAATTTTATGGTAAAAACTTTAAAACTGATCGAAAGAACATCTATGGGTTTTGCTGATATGGTTATTACCGCCAACCCTGTATTCCGAAATTTTTTTATATCAAGAAATTCTACATCCTTAAATAAAATATCAGTCATCCTAAACTGTCCTGATGAGAAAATGTTCAAATACATAAAGATGAAACACAGGAATAATGCATTTTTCCATCTGCTTTATATGGGAACAGTAGAAAAAAGATTCGGCCTGGATATCGCTGTTGATGGGATGGCAAAACTATTTCATAAATATCCTGATATCACATTTACAATAATTCCAAAATTAGATAATGAGGGAGAATATATCGAAAGATTAAAGGAAAAAATTAATAATTTGAATTTAAACAAATCTTTTTGTTTCTTGAAGCCTCAACCGCTTGAATCAATCGACAAAATACTGAAAAAGACAGACGTCGGTATCGTCCTTGCCAAAAATGGCAAATTCACCGAAAGCATACTGCCCGTCAAACTTCTGGAATTCATCCAAATGCGTGTACCGGTTATTGCTACAAAAACCAGAATTTTGAGTCAAAATTTTGATAAAAATATGTTATTTTTCCTAAATAAAAATACCCCTGAAGAATTCTCCAGTGCTATCGAACATCTCTATGCTAATCCAATGCTTAGAAAAAATCTGGCAACAAATGCTATAAAATATCTGGTTAAATATAACTGGAAAATAGAAGAGAGAAAATATTTATCATTGATAAATACTCTAGGGAAATAGACTATTTATCAGATATCGATATAATTGGAAAGTTTATTGAAACGCTATTGAAAGGAAGATAAACTCCTTCGTTTACTTTGATTTTCTGGTCCTGCATAAAATAACAGATTTTATCGATTTCCCGACATAATAACTCAACAGTAATTTCTATATCTCTTTTTGTATTATCATATGATACTACTGCTTGTCCTGATGCAGTATCAACTCTTATCTCCGCAGGAAAACTTTTTTTATCCGTTATTTTTCCGACAACCATACCTTGACTGCTTTTTATCTCATCACCGATATTTAGTTTATCCGCTAACCAAGTTTCTTGCTGTTTGCCTTTCACTACTATTTTCAGCTTCCTATTGTTAACCACGGGAATCTCCGAACCGATAAAACTTATAACCCCCTGGACCTGAGCTTTAGGCAATTTCAAATCCAATGTCCCTCCAACTGCCAGAGGCTTATTTTTATATAAGTATATTCCCGTCCTGTCTCTTATGGCATTGACTCTTAAAACCAGATTCACCGATTTCCCAAACGAATACCAGTCGTAGGATTCTTTACTGATCACCTCCACACCTGATCTTCCGATAAGGTCCGATTCCCTGTCTCCTATACTTATGGAATTTTCTACCCAGTAGGGGACGGAATTATACGCGATATTTATGGGTGTTTTCCCGTCTTTATATAAAGAAAGTGAGATATAAATAAATTCCTGGTTTCTTTGTCTGTGATAAAAAAAATAAAGCAGTGCAAAGGAAACAAGCAGAATAATTATGATCAGAAAATAATTATACTTGGAAAAAAATGTTTTAAGCTTAATTGTTTTCACCTTATTATCTTAATTTATTACTCTAATTTATTCAATAAGATGTATATCCCACCAAGATTTTTATCATTGACAAAAAGTCTTGGTTTATTTAAATTATCTTATGATGAAAAAATATAAGATAAATAAGGGATTTATAATCCAGAAATTAGACGGTAAAACTACTATTTTCGACGGAGAAGAATCACTCCTTTATACATTTAATGAAACCGCATCATTTATTTTTGATAAGATTAAGCTTGGATGGAATGAGACAAAAATCGCTACCGTATTAGGAAAAAAATTTCAGGTTGACCTAGAAACTACCAACAGGGATATCAGTGGCTTAGTAAAAGAGCTTATCAAGAAAAAGATAATTTCAAGTTCCTCTTAATTTTTTTCATCCCTACCCAAAATATCATATGAAGAACGGAAGGATAGAAAAATATCATATTTTTTCTTAAAATGGATGTTGGTGCAAGGAAGTAGAGATTCTTAAATCTGGTGATACCAGATTTAATCCTATCCTCATGAGAAAAGACATCGACAGGTAATA
Source organism: Candidatus Gottesmanbacteria bacterium CG_4_10_14_0_8_um_filter_37_24 (assembly GCA_002785215.1). Lineage (GTDB taxonomy): Bacteria > Patescibacteriota > Microgenomatia > 2-02-FULL-39-11 > 2-02-FULL-39-11 > CG1-02-37-22. The sequence goes on from PFMK01000094.1 coordinate 5,799, forward strand.
TATTATTACTGATATATCTTTTCTTTTCTTCAGACGGTAATATCTTATTTAAAAAACTCGCAGTGAAATGTTGATAATAATATTTCTGAAGTAAAACAAATACAGGATATATATAATTTCCTAATTTGTATTTTACTATTCTATCCGTTACATCCTTCTGCAATTTCTTATTTGTCATAAATTCCAACCGATTTAGAATTATATTTATCAGTTCCAGTCTGAAAATTTTTCGAAAATTATGGTGAAATAAGTGTAAAGACAGATAAATAATTAAGTTTGGTATGGATAATATGGGAAATGTCTCATTATTAACTTTAATAATCTTTTTATCACATAAAAATTCCTCATTCATCTGTCTCATGAGTTTTTCCGGGTATAATGCATCAAGCTTCCCCAGCTGATTCATCATAAAAACCGGTTCAAAGTGAACGTCAAAAACTATATCAATGTCTTTTGTTTGTTTGAAAAATGCTACTTCTGTCTGTTTATCCTTTAACATACGGTGCAGTTTGGAATATTCTGAACGGTATTTTATGTAGCCATTTTTGACAAATATATTTTGAATTTTTTCGAATTTATTTTTATCTATTAAAATATCACAATCTGCATAAATTCTGCCGGGTTGTTTTTTTTCAAAAAAAAGATGAATTGGTAAACCTTTCAGAAAGACGAAATCGACCTTATATTTTTCTAATTCCTTTTTTATCTTTACAATTTCCTGATAGTAGTAAGTGGACTGTATGAGATATATTTCATCCATGTTAGAAACGTAATTTCCCCTTTTGTATTGATACAATTTTCCGATCACCTGTTTAGCGTATATTTTCCCATCGGATGTTTGGTTGTTGTCTCCTTTTGTCACTAGAAAAGGTGTTGTCTTGATGATGCCGGGTGTTTTATAAATTACTCTGTGGATAAGTACATTTCTTCCTTTTTCTACCATCAGGATGTCATTTACTTTCACGTTTCCAAAGCTTATCTTTTTGATATAAGCGACGTCTTTTGGATGAAGAGTCGGAAGCATGCTTGTTCCCAAGGACTTAATGACAAAATTGTTCTTTTTTTTCAAAGACGAAACGATTCTGTGCATAGAAGTTATAACTCAGATTAAGATAATCGCTGATAAAAGGAAAAAATATCTGAATATAGAAGAATGGAAAAAGGGATTAAACATTGATATCGCTATTAAACCTAAAAGACTGACAACTGCGGCCTTTTTTTTTAGATTATTCTTATCTTTGAGAAAACTCCATAAAACAAAAATCATAAATCGAATCAAAGATAATAGTCCCAACAATCCCATTTCTGTTCCAATTTCCAAAGCTGTATTATGTATCCTGTAGAATCCACTTTTAGGAACGTTTTCAAACAAGTTAGTGACTGGAAAAGAGGCGTATATCTCCAGAGACCGGTTAATTCCGACTCCTAATAACGGATATTGATTTATTAAATTCATTGACTCTGAAAAAAGTTTAAACCTAACTCCCATCGAACCAAATTCGTCGAAAGCGGGCGAAAATGACGTGATTCTCGCTTGTAGGTAAGGACTTATTATAAATAATAATATAATAAACATAAGGATAAATATCCGATAACAGGCTAATTTTATATTAATATTACGAAGAGCAAAAAAGTAAATAAAAAGATAAATTATCCCAATCAACCAAGCCACTCTGGTGAAGGTAAAAAAAAGAATAATAAAAGATAAGAAATATAATATGATTTTGATAAATGATTTCGCTTTAGTTAACGTGTTGATAAATGGTATGGAAACAAGCAGAAATGCCGCAAATAAGTTAGGATGACCAAAAGTACCGGAAATTCTAAACAAATTTTCTTCCTCAGCTGTAGTTATACCATATGGCCTGTCTACACTCATTGATTCGGAAATTGATCCAACAGTTTTTTTCAGATTTATCTGGAAACTTCCAAGAATTGATTGGAAAAAAAGCATTGAAATAATAATAAATATGATGTTTTTAAGATTATTATTATTCATTTGCGACCTTAAAATATAATATACTAATATGACCTCTGTCAGAGTCAAAAAACCTAAAAGCGAATTAGTGTAAGGGAAAATTAAAAGAGAAAAAGCAGAAATCGTATAAAATATAATCACGAAATAGTCAGGCTGTTTGATATTTTCATTTTTTTTTCTTATACTCAACGGCAATAAAAGAATAATAAGTATAGTCATCGGAGATACCCACCAACCTGACCCCATGTTTAGTTCTTTCGGTTCCATGATAAATAAGCTTCCGGCTAAACCTATTTCCGAAAATAAGGATAAAACTAACGAGTATAAAAGAGAGACTCTAATGTTTTTACAAAAAAGATAGAAAAAAAATGTGGAGACAAAATAAGCTGAAAAATAGATAATTTTGCTTGGTGACAAAAAGATAAGAAAATAGAAAAAAACCAGACCCAGATAAAAAAATATTCTGTTCTTAGTTTTCATCATTAAACCACACCTGAAGCCAATTTTTTAAACAGAGTAGAGTCCATAGCTGATACGCGTTATTTTGCAATTTTTCGCATTGTTTGTCTATAAGATCTTCAATTACATCCTGTCTGAAATACCCAAAGCTGATAAAATGTGAGTCGAGCAAATTTTCTTTAAGATATCGACTTAACCCTTTTCTAAACCATATATCAAGGGGGGGTATGAATCCTTGCTTTTTTCTGTTAATACATTCGTTTGGCATATAATTCATCGCTATTTTCTTAAGCAGATATTTTCCTGAAAAAAAGTGTTGTTTAAACTTACTTGGCATTTTTGCAACCAATTCCATAAATTCATGATCAAGAAAGGGAGAACGCAGTTCAAGTGAGTTTGCCATGGAGGCAATATCAGCCTTAGTAAGAAGTGTTTCGGGTAGGTAAGAATTTATATCAACATATAATAATTTATCTATTAAATCAGAGTAATTATTGGACTCATCAAATTTTGCCATAATATAATCGGTGGATTTGTTCTTTAGTCTGTTTTTGAATTCCTCAGTATATATTTTTTCTTTTATATGGTTATCAATAAAACTGATAAGATAGAAATATATTTTTTTATAATCCGAGTAGGGGAGAGTCAGAAAATTAATCCGTGATAAAAAAGACATATCTCTGTGTTTCGCTAATTGGTAGAGTCTCTTACTAGTTTGGTAAATAAACTTTTTAAAAGGAACATATTGATAATACCTCAAATATTTCATCATCCGGTATCTCCAGTATCCCGCGAAATTCTCATCTCCTCCATCTCCATTCAAAGCTACAGTGACATGTTTTTTACTTTCTTTCATCAAATACCATGTTGGTAAAATTGAGGGATCGGCAAACGGCTCTTCATATTGATAAGCTAATTTAGGTAATAGATCAATTACATCAGATTTAATTATTGTTTCATGGTGACAGGTATGATATTTATCTGCTATCAATCTGGCATATGGTAACTCATTATATTCCTGTTCTTCAAAGCCGATAGAGAAGGTATTTAGTCTTTTATTTGATTCCAAACTCGCAAGGGCGGTCACAAGACCGGAATCAATCCCTCCTGACAAGTGTATACCTAAAGGAACATCACTTCTTAACCTTAGCTTTACTGACTCCTTAAGTTTATCCAGTATAATATCTTTCCATTCCTGCTCCGAGTAATTTAGCTTATGAGAAAAATCCAGGTTCCAATACTTCTTTATTTTGACTTCTCCATTTGGTTTAACGGTCATAAAATGTGCGGGTGGTAACTTCCTTATACCTTTAAAACCTGTCTTGGGTGATGGTATGTATTGCAAACTCAAGAATTGATCAATAGCTTTATAGTCTATTTCCTTCGGAACTCCGGGGTAGTCTATGAAAGCTTTAAGCTCCGAGGCAAATATCAGAAACTTATTGTTATAAAAATATTTTAAAGGTTTTTTACCAACCCTGTCTCTAGCAAGAAACAATTCATTTTTTCTTCTGTCCCAAATAGCAAAAGCAAACATCCCTCGAAGATATTCTGAACAATTTATTCCATACTCTTCATAAAGATGGATCACCACTTCACTATCTGTTTCTGAAACAAACTTATGTCTTTTTATTAGTTTTTTTTTCAGCTCTTTATAGTTATATATTTCTCCGTTAAAAACCAAGTAAATACTTTTATCTTCATTGTGAAACGGTTGATGTCCTTTTTTTGATAAATCGATGATTGAAAGTCTAGTTGACCCTAACCATATATTCTGATCAATAATATATCCTTTATTATCAGGTCCACGATGATAAAGTATTTGAAGGGATTTATTGATTAAAACTATTTCCTTGTTCCTGTCAAAACCTTTATTATTGAATGTAATTTTCCCAACAATACCGCACATATTATTATGATTATTTGTGTAGTTCTATGGCTTTTCTATATATGGACATAAGTTTTTGATAATGATCCTCCGGATTAAAATTCTTTTCAACATAATCTCTTGCATTTTCTCCCATTTTCCTACAAAGCTGTCGATCATTCCAAAGTCGTAAGATTTTCTCTTTACAATCCTCCACATTTCCCGGTTCAAATAGAAGACCATTATATCCTTCTTTAACTAATTCTGGAATTCCACCAATTCTACTAGCTACCACAGGTTTACCACAAGCAAAGGATTCTAGTATGGACATCGGTGCATTTTCATACCATAAAGATGGTAGAATAGTAAACCTACACTTTTGTATCAACTTATTCAGCTCATTGTGTTTTTTAAAGCCTATTAATTCAATATTATTTATATTGTTAGCTGATTTATGAATTTTTAGTATTTTTTCCAAATGACCAACACCTGCTAATATCAATTTGACTCTGGGAATATGAATCATTACTTTTGTTACAAGATCTAATCCCTTTTCATATGATAATCTTCCGAAATAAAGAATATATTCTTTCTTTTTTTCCAAGCTAAAATTGTTGACAGAATTTATATAATTAGGAAGGAAGATGATTTTTTCTGGTAATACTCCATACTCTTCGAGTTTATAAGCCATAAATTTACTCGGACAAATGTAATAATCTATATAGTTTCGTTCCCACCCGACTAATCTTTGAAAATATTTCTCTAAAACCTCAATCGTTGAAAAAAGATAAGAGTTCTTTATACACTTATGGTATATTGCCTTCCAATATTTATCTGGTTTCGTTATTTCACATATTTTCCCATCGTGAAACATATTTCTATTTGGCGATATCAAATGATAATCATGCACTGTCATGATAATTGGAATATTCCACTTTTTAAACATAGAAAGGATAGAGGGGGAAATATAGTGTGATATATCATGAATATGAACAATATCAATTCTGTTATTTAGTAGAAGATAATTGATCTTATTTTCTGCTTCTCTATTGAAGAACACATTTAATAAAGAATTTATATTCAAAGATGAAACGTATCTCACTACATAATTATAGGTACCAGAAGTCGGATTAATATTCCTATCAGTGGAGAAAAAAAATATCTTATGTCCTTTCTGCTTGAGTAATTTAGACAAATTAAAGAAATAGCTACTTCCTCCTCCAACTGTGTATAGAAAATTTGTTACCTGAAGAATATTCATTATTTGATTTTAGTTCCACAAATACCTATTTGATTTTCATAAAAAAGCAGATTTTTAAATCCATTTTCAGTAAACCACTTAATTATCTGTTTTTTAGAATAACGGAAATCATATTTTGGAGATAGAATATCAAACCAGGTCATAAGAAATTCCTCATATGATCTTTTCCTTAAAGTTTTAAGAAAATATCTAGATCGATTATAGAAGGGATAAATTGGAATAGTTACAATCTTATAGATTGAATGAAATATTACTGAAATAATAGAAAATAATTGACATACCTTAAAAAGTAAGGGGTAGGATAAACGGTCTAAATGAGTAAAACGGAAAACATCTTTGACAAATTTATATGGAGAAAATTTCTTCTCATAAACCCAGATATACAATTTTCCTCCAGGCTTAACTATCTTAACTAGTTTGTGAAAGGCAAGATAAGGATCAGCAGTATGATGAATAACTCCATTACACCATACAACGTCAAAAATGTTTGACTTAAAAGGCAGATTGAATATATCAGCTTGAATTATTCTTAGATTCGGGATGTCTCTACAATTTTCTTTGACCTTGTTTATTGATGAATGAATATCAACTCCATATACTTTTTTTGCTCCCAATTTCGCTAACTGTTTTGTCAATCTACCACTTCCGCATCCTGCGTCTAAAATCAGTTTGTCTTTTATTTGGTTTTTATTAAGACCTACTGATTTTAAGAAATAATTAAGATCATCAATCGTGGTTCTTCCAAAAAGCGAATTTCTTTCAGTTTTACCACTAATAAATAAATTCCATTCATAACCAAAAGATTCTGAGACTTGATTTTTTATTTTATTAATCATTTCCTACTCCAACTGGAAACTTAAAAATCTGACCTTATAATATAATAAAATTATTCTACTTACTATTATTAATATAATAAGAATAGAATTCATCATTTACCTGATAACAAGAAATAAACTTCTTTACGATCATTTTCAAATATCCTAACTAGATTATGAGATGATCCAATTAAACTTTTAATATTTTTTACCGCATTGTCACACTCTTTTATACCCCAACTTAAATCTTTATGAAATACAATGGTAGTAATTTTATACAATGCCAGAGTTTGAAGAAGGTCAACATTATATTTTCCTGTTGTATTAACAATAGGGTCAGATCCGCTATCTCTATCGAAATCGCACTCAAATCTTTTTAACTTATTTACAAAAAGCATCGTATCTTGGGTATTCCCTGACCAATGGATATAGCCGTTAACTATTGACCTATCATAATAAATGGAATATAAATCATAAACACTACCGTTACGCCAAAGAAATACCGGCAGATCTAAAACGGCGTTTGATTCTAAACTCCTAACAGCAGAAATAAAACCGCTATCGTTAAGAGTGCTACTTAGATAAATCCTAATGGAAAGTCTCTCAAAACTAATAAGTATAAAAACCAAGAACAAAAAAAATTGTTTGTTTTTGATCTGTAAATTCTTCAAAAAAGATAAAACGCATACTGTAAGGATTAAATATGCAACAATAGAAAATCTCGCTGGTTCTGAAATTCCTCTAAAAGGGAAAAATCTATACAGCCAGAAATATGGAGCTGTAATATTGATTATTTTTTGGCTTCCTAAAGAAATTATCATGAATAATGAAAAAATACTTAACAAAAATAATTTAAGCTTTTTCTGATTATTCGTAAGTAAAAAAAACGAAACAAACAATAATATTTCCACAATGCCAAAATACGTAGCACTTTCAATCGTATTGTATGAATTATTTTGGAATATTGAAGAATTGGTCGCAAGATATTTATTTGGAATAATATAGTTAACTAATTCAACGTTTCTTAATATTCCTGCGAGTGGATAAATTAGATTGCCGTTGATCAAAGATTTTATTCTACCAAGATGAAATATTAAGAATAATATAGAAACTAAAGTAATACTGAGAAGAAAATTTTTCTTTTCTTTAAATAATAACGTTGCTACTTCTTTAATGTATATTGGATAAAATAATATTAAAATTGGTAAAAGTACTATTATACTCCCAATCAACAACAAAAAATATTGAAGTGATGATAAATAAACTACAGAAATTGATATTCCAAATAAAATCCAGTTTATTTTATCTACTTTATTATTAAAAATATCCAAAACAGTATATAAAAAAAGCGGAAAGCAAGCGGTAAAAATAAGATTTGCATGCCCTCCAAGTCTTGCCAAACTATAAAAAGAAAATCCATAAATTAATCCACCTATGAAACTAACGAATCTGTCTTTAAATATCTTATTGAAAAAAAGATAAGAGAAAATACTGTTTAAAAAGAGGAGTAGTAGAATCGAAAGATTATAAACAACTACAGGATCTTCTAATAACCTATAACCAGTTATTCCAAGTAATATAAGTAAAGTAGAATCGTAACTTTTAGAAAAATCGAAACCTACAGGGTATCTCCAATAATTAGTCCATCCAAACAGAAATCGACCTTCGTTAACTTGCTTATTTGCAAGATATTGGAAAGCCAAAAATTGATAATTGTCACCACCATCACCGATTATTCTGTCTTTAAGATGAAAAATTGATGGGAATGTAAATATAATAGTTAAAAGTAAAAAACAAAGTATTGTAAGTATTTTTATTCTCATGTAAATTTAGTCTTAATATGTTTCTCTATTTTTGATATATGAAAGTAGCAATAGTCCATGATTCATTAGTAGAATTTGGTGGAGCAGAACGAGTACTTCTAGCCTTACTAGAAGCATTTCCAAAAGCCCATCTTTATACTGCCTATACATCAAAAATAATTTTAAAAAATTATTTCTCTCATTTTGATAAATCATTACTTTTTAGTTCTATCATTCAAAACACCAAACTGCAAAGAAGAAACTCCTTATTCCAAATCCTATCTCCTTTAATATGGCGTCGATTTAACTTTGACAAGTATAATCTAGTAATATCAAACTCTGCATATATGTTATCAAATCTTGTATGTACTAAGAGATCTATTCACATCCAATATATCAATTGTCCGCCTAAAAATTTATTTTGTCTTCTACCCAAAAGACCACTTCAGAAAATTATTCCTTATACCAATCTTATTGGAAGAATTTATGTGAATGCATTACAAAAAAATACAAATATAATTGTTAACTCTTTTTATACAAAAAATAATATCAAAAAAATATCTGGAATTTCATCTAAAGTTATATACCCTCCCGTTAACATCCCTAATAATTTATCTATAAGAAAAAAAGGTAAATATTTTCTTACTGTTTCAAGAATTGATCCAGAAAAATGCATTGAAATAGCTATAATGGCATGCAATATCCTTAAAAAACCCCTTTATATTGTTGGAGAGACAAATAAGTCATCCTACGAGGAATACTTAAAAAAAATAAGTGGCCCTACAATATATTTTCTTGGTAGAAAGACAGATACAGAAATAGCGAGTTTATATCAATCGGCAATTGCATTTCTCTTTACTCCAAAAAAAGAGGACTTTGGTATCGCTCCTGTTGAAGCTATGGCTTACGGAGTTCCGGTAATTGCTTTCTGGGGTGGGGGAGTGAAAGAGACGGTAATTCCAAATAAGACAGGTTTGTTTTTTTATAAACATCAATCGGATGATCTTATAAAAGCTCTAAATCGATTTTTTCCAAAAAATTTTAACTCCAGATTAATCTTTAACCATGCAAAAAAGTATAGAAAAGAGAGGTTTATCAAGGAGGTTTCTCAATATATAAAATCATTACCCAAAGACTTCTTATTTTGAAAACAAACTCACTTCTAGGGGACCATTGATAAGTTTACTTCCAACTGGTACTCCGTATCCATACGCCCCAGAATGAAACATTACTGGAGATTTCCCTATTGTATCAGGATGCATATCCCAAGAACCCCATACTTCATCGTTCACTGCTAATTGGTACTGTCCATGATAAGTATAAAGCCTTACATCATATAAAGTATTCTCATAAAATTTTCTTCTTTGAATTACATAGTTTTTCCAAACTCCTCCAGTAGCTGGATCCTTTACACTGAGAGTAACGCCTGTACTGCTTACATCAATACCAACCATCGCTATCCACTTGTCCGGACTACCCATTGCTGGAACATGATAAAAATTTCCCATTATTGATAATCCTGACCCGCCTGCCCTTGATCTTGGTAAATATCCTTCACTGAACTTCATGCGTTCTCTCATCTCCCAATCTACTGGATTTTGATTTTGTGGCTTTGCGATTTTTATAGGATACATCCTAAAAGGATCTTCTCCTTTTCTTAATTCTCTTACTGTATACTCATATGCTGAACCAATTTGCGGATCATTAATGATTTGAACACTAGCCCCTCCATTATTTGTTAAATCAGTCCATTGCTCCGTAGTCCATTGATATGTTGAACTCGTATCAAGAGTCAAATTTACAGGACCTTTCCAAACCAATAAAGGATCTCTTTCTGGTATTTTTAATCTTGGTGTCTCAGTCGGTGGTACAGGCGTCAGGGTAGGGGTAAGGGTAGCTGGTTTTGTCGCTGTGGCGGTAGGTAGGGGAATGCTTGTTGGAGTAAAGGTCACTTTCAACTCTGCAACAGGGGTTGGAGTAGAAGTAGCTCCTCTGGCTATAGGTACTGCAGGTTCTCCAAAAAACCTTGGCTTTCCACTAGCATCAACGTCTCCGACATTTTGTTCCTGTCTATCTTTGATTACAACTATTGATCTATCTATATCAAATTGATAATAGTAATTAGGATTTTCAAGTTTTGGAAACTGACTTGTTACTAGTTTACCATCAAGCTTATTTACCAAATAATAATCTGTTGTTGTAGCGGTAGCCACACCTACTATTGCATAATATATTTCGTTTTTATCATCATATTTTATGATTACAGAATAATTTTTTTCTGCTTCTGCCCATTTACCCAAATCTACAGCGATACCACCTTCTATCTTAGTTTCGCCGGAAGTTGATGTATTTTTCTGACCATCCACAAATCCTTTTGCTCCTTGAAGCTTATCAGAAGGAATATCTGTAGCATAACCAATAGTCATTCCGGCATGAGGTTCAAAAAATACTGGTTGCACGCCAACCGCACCCCTATAAACCGGTTCCCATATACCATCCGTTACATTTATTATCTCTGTAGCTCCATTTTTGATGGTCTTTTCTAGGGGTAAAGGCATCTGTACAAAATGACCTTGCAATCCATCATTATTCCATCTTGAATATACCCATTTGGTACTATCAGGTGAGCTTTCTACTTCAAAATAAACTCCAGGCTTACTATCTGATGCGCTAACTGTCTCCATCAATCTCAGAGTAAATTCATTTACATTTTCACCGAACTGGTATTTTAATCTATCGATTAGTGATTTAAAAAATGCGAGCGTAACATCTTCCTGCTCTGTCTGTGTACTTGGAGATGCAACAGGTTTCGTATCTACTGCCAGTTTTGCCAAGCCGGGATTTTTATCAATTAATTTCTGTTCTACAAATACCGTAGGTGTAGGTTCGGTTGGAGGACTAGGGGGTCGAGAAGGTTCTGGAGGTTTAGGACTTGGGGCCGGTCCTGAAGAACAGGCAGCAGCCGCAGCTCCAGCTGCAGTTAAAGCACTTATTCGAAGAAATTCTCTTCGTGTCCATTTCCTACTTCCAGGTCCACTTTGTCCGGATGCTGGAGAAGAACTTTCCGGAACCTGTTGTGTTTCTGCCGCTGAACTACCAGATCCTCCTAGACTTTCTAAAGCCGAACCTATTAAACCTAACCCACCCAGCACCGCTAATGCTGTGCCTGCCTGAGCTTTCGACATGGGTCTCACTCTCCATGTATTTTCAAGCGCTGCTTGAGCTACCTGAGTTAAATTCACATATTCCGGATTTGGAGAAAACACACCACTAGCTCCTGGATGTATTATTTGTGGCGGTTGGGAACTGGTAAACTCCGCTTGAGTAAGAGGTATTACACTGGGCAAACCCGTTATTTCAAGCCATGCAACTCTTTGAAAATCCAATACTGCTTCCGGATTTGCTGCTGTCTTTAGATCTAAACCTGATCTTCCTGGTTCTAACTCACTTGCCATATAAAAAGACTGCATCAAAAATGCAGCTGTTTAAATACTTATAACCGGTTTAGGCAAAATATATGCATATAACAATAAACTTCAAATATATTTACTAAATATAACACTATCCTATAGTTTTGTCAATACATACCTGTTTTGATTGTATTAATGATTATATTATTATCTTATTGGCTCCATATAAAACCAACTATTGGTATGTCCTTAAAGATATGGTACTTTCATAAATCAAAGTAGCCTTATTCTCTATAGGCACATCCGATCCTCCTGCCTGAGTGAGGGTATAGTCCACAAAAAGGTATTTCGGTTCAATAGGCGGAGTAGGGCAGACAACCCTGAGATTACAGCTTGCTACCACCACTTTATCACTGGTAAGGATGTAGGCTACCGTAGGAGTAGGATCCGGAAAACCGCTGCTATAAGAGGCAATTTGTGCTCCGCTGCAATCAAATTGGGTAGAATAACCGTCCGGATTTCTGATAGTCACTTGCTGGACATTTCCCAAATTGCAGGACGTTTCTATATCCGTGGCATTCCGGACCATATTTTCGATAATAGAGAGCGCGTAATCCCCATTTTGCTTCACCTCTTTTAATATTTCATTCTTGGCCTGAGACCGAAAACCGAGTATGAAAATTTGGGTGGTAATCACTCCGATTACACCCATAAGGGTAACCACGACAAGTATTTCAACCAGGGTAAAACCGAAAATTTGTTTAAGGTTGTAGGTAGTCCCACTTCGCCAAGGCTTCGAGGGATAAATAAGTTGTAGGTTTTTTATAATGATATTTTTAAATTTTGATATGTAATTTTGCATTTTGATTTTTGAATTTTAGATTATTTTTCATCTCCAGTCTGTCAGACAAGAATAAATATTTACGTTCGGTGCAGGTGTTACTTCGGAATTACCAAGCCAGATCACCTCAGCCATCACTTTATAAACGACAGGAACAGGGGTAATCGTAATTTCCGGTAAAGTACATTCGTTTGAGACCGCTTGCTTAATAATAAAAGATTGCCGGTAGTAACCGGTAGGAAGATTTGGATCGGGAGTAAGCTCTGCATTTACGAAGCAGGGATCAAGCTCACAGGCAGACAAGGCGTCTATACCTACGGAATCCCTCAACACCCTTACTCTTTCCAACTGTTGTCTGGCCAAACTGGTGGCTAAACTCTTTTTGTTTGAATAGTCAGTATTTCTTATCGAAAATAACTGGATTATGGTAACTCCTGACAAAAAAAAGGCAATCAAAGCCAATGCCACCAGAACCTCTATCATCGTCTGGCCATCCTGACGTATAAAATATGTTTTATTCATTTTCAGGGTGTACATGTAATTTGTAGCCCGCCTTCATCTTTTATTAATCCAGATTTATAAACTCTGATTACGTAATAATTACCACTTAAGTTTGTAGATGTTACGCATATGGTAGCTTGTTGATCCGCGCTGGGTGGGGAATAGTTGAAAACTATAGCAGCCGGTGTCACATTCGGGGTAATATATGGCGTAATTTTAATCTCGCTGTCCAGATTGAATGAAACTATATTTATCGTCTCCTCCCCACCCAAAGTTCCTTTGCATTTCCCGTAAATAGTGTTGTTTCCAAAATCCACAAACCACCCATATAATATTTTTTCGCTGCTTGTTGAACAATCACACACATTACAATCAATTTCATAATTAAATGCCCGACTTTGGGCATCTCGCATCAGGTTTTTCAGACTCTGTCCGGCCCCGATTATTTGCTGTCTTTTATTTAAATAGCTATAACCGGTAAATCCTAATC
>PFMK01000095.1:0-2223 GCA_002785215.1 Candidatus Gottesmanbacteria bacterium CG_4_10_14_0_8_um_filter_37_24
TGAGTAATGCTTCCATTGCTCCCCGGACTGCAGCCGTTAAATGTTTGTAGTTCATATGCAACCATTCTAACGGTTGCACTTCGTTTTAGAATACACCAACCGGCATCCATGAAAGGAACCATACATATCGTCAACCAGAATCCGGATACTCCTGTACATGAAGCAGTCATAATCATGAACAAACCGAACAGTCGATCCTCCGATGATGGCGGTATTAATTCTTTCGAAGTTGATGATTCTGTTGACCAAGCTAATATTAACTTGGATTATCTGACTGATTATGGTGAATATTTTTTATCTGGTAATACCTATGTGTATAGAGTATTTTTACTTGATCCTCGCCTGAACATACTTGCATCAACTGATAAAACAATAATTACATTTACTGAGGTTGAGAATATAAGGAATTTTGATTTCACCATCCCAAAAATCGTACAATCGGAAGATCAAGGCACATCTGGGCAAATTGTTGTAAATACTTCTTACTGCCCAAGCCAGTTTAAAGTAATTGCCAACCAATGGCTGTCCAGGAGAGGTACAGACGGTAAACTGGAAATCATACCGCTTACTGCTTTTCAAATTTACAAATTGAATGAAATCGTACCAATATGTCAATAAAAAAACATCACCGTATCCTGAAAATTAAATTTTTTGGCAGAATTATTCTGGCTTTGGTATTGTCTTTTTTTGTCTCCAAATTTCTCACTGACAACATCTTTTTAAACTACTCCCCAACTATCAGACAGGATGTTGCTAAAAATATATGGAATAAAACAAACTACCTGGCAGGATTTTTTAACCCTGATAAATTATTAAGTCTTATTCCTTTTCAAAAAAAGTTCTCCTCTCAAATTCCCAATGAGGTGAAAAATGAATTAACTTCAGCTCCGAAATCTGAAATACAGAAAGGCATATACGTCAAAGAAACAAACAATATCAAACAGACGGAGATACATTATAATGAAATTGAGTGGGAAGAGGTAAATTACCTCCGGAAAAGCGGAACCACGGAAACAATCAGGATTCCCAAAGGTACAAATCCTCCCCCACCGCAGCTTTTTTGATAAAACTATGTTTTATTTAGGCAGATTTTATTTCAGTAAAAAGGAATTATTCCTGCTTATAGCCGGTATTGCTCTTATTGTTATGCTTAAGAGCGGTTATTCCTTGCCGTACTTCAAAACCGATTATCTACTTGCTCTCACCCTGCTTACATTCATAGTCAAAGGATTTATCCCTACCACTCATGATTCCCCGCTTCTTATAACTTTCCTTACCAGTCTGGCTCTTACCATTTACTTCCCCTTCTTTCAGATCATTATCTTCTATTTCCTCTCTTTCCTGTTTCTTAAAATGTTCAGGGTTATTTGATAATAACTTTACTTTTAAATGCTAGTCTAGCTAATTAATCTATTCTAATAATCTATCCCCAGTGAGCTGAAGTGGCTTTTTGGTGAAGAGCAGTTTCCAATCCTTGCGACGCTCCGGAAATCGGGTGGTCAAGCACCAAAGCAAGTCCTTCTGTGTCTAATGGAAATTCAGGAAAATCCTGGGCATGAGGTCTTGGATTTTCTATTAATCTTTTTGGTAGTCCGTCTTCTCTTCGCGGATAAACACCAAGATCACCTGTTCGTTCATCAAAAACTACAACCAGCTCTCTCCTTCTTGGCTGCCTGGCAAGTCCTGAAAACGCTCCACCGCGAGTAAGAGATTGAAGTACATATTCTCGTACTGCTCCAATTAAGGTGGCCTGATATATAACTGGCTCGCAATCACTTGGAAGCACTTGCGGATCTCCATCCGGAAATAAATCAGGGGGAGAAGCTTCAAAAGCTTCCGGTCTGGAAACCCGATGATCTTTAAATTTTCTTTCTCGAACCATGGAATAATTAGGATAATTATATCATGGGTATGTTTAGGTATGTCCGTTGTTCTACTACAGCCTTACTTTATCATTTTGAAGGTTACAGAATGTAGATGTATATGGGAGCAAAGTGTAATATACTGAAAAAACTCAGGTTTGAAATATATTTTTCCAGCATATACCCATCTAAACCTCCGAATCGGAGGTCTCATCAGCTATTGCTACTTATCCAGTTGTTTACCCTGAAAGGGCAAACCTGAGTAAGATGGGTATAGACTCCGAATATCTTAACCACTATTATTATGAAGCTCCACGGGCTTACGCCCGTGGTATCCTCAAATTCTTCGGCGAGCGAAATC
>PFMK01000095.1:2291-6618 GCA_002785215.1 Candidatus Gottesmanbacteria bacterium CG_4_10_14_0_8_um_filter_37_24
TAATTACCTGTAAAAATTTATGGAACATTTCTTTTGTAAGTTCTAATGACGCTGTGTTTACGTTAGGGTGAAAACTAACAATATCAGCATTGTAAATTTCACTATCGATGTATAACTCTACTTCCTGATTTTTATCATTCAGTAAACCAAATGGAGACACCGCACCGGACTTAAGACCAAGTTTTTCTTTTAAAGATTCGCTGTCGGCAAAAGTTACTTTATCCACACCAGCAAGTCCAGCAAATTTTTTAAAATCTGTTTGTTTTTTTGCAGGAAGGATAACAAGGAAATACCTTATGCATTTTTGGTCGCGTAAGAACAGATTTTTGCAGGCAACCCCTGGAATATTTCCACAATATTTTTCAGCCTCATCACAGGTATAGACTGCCGGATGATTGTGCAGAATGTATTTAATGTCGTTGGATTTTAGAAATTGTTCTACACTTGTCATAAACAATTATGGTTATCCGCTTTTTATACGAAATGGGGTGTAGGAATTTATTATTACCCTATTTCCCACTATCAGTAAGGGAGAAACGGGTAAATCTGGAAAGGGTGATGTTTTCCCCAAGCTTTCCGATTGTTTGTTTGACAAGATCCCCAATTTTCACGGAAGGATCGCGGATATATTCCTGGGAAAGTAAAATTTTCACGTCTTTGGGCTTCATCGAGGCTACTTGAAGACAAAGCTCATGGGAAAGTTTCTTGAAATCCTCTGTCCTGGCTACAAAATCCGTCTCACAGAGAAGCTCTAAAATAACCCCTACCTTACCTTCTCCGTGGATATATGAATCGATTATTCCTGCTTTGGTAGATCTACCTGTTTTTTTCTCTGCCTTTTCCACGCCCCATTTTTTCAGAAGTTCTTCTGCTTTCTTCTCGTCCCCTTTTGCTTCCTCCAAAGCCTTTCTGCATTCCATTACTCCGGCTGATGTTTTTTCCCTGAGTTTTACTATTTGTTCTATCTTAACCATAATATATTCCGTTTAATTATTATTTTGATGTTTTTTTCTTTGTATTAGTTTTTGTTTTTTCAACTGCTTTCTTTTTATTTACTTCTTTCTTTACTCCTTTTCCTTTAGCTTTGCTTGAATCACTTTTTACTTCCTCTTCTTTCTTTCTGTTCTCATCTTTTACATTTTGCTCAGAAGCGATTTTATCCGTTTTAATTTCTTCATTTTTTCCCGTACTTAAAATAGTTGGATTTTTTATCTCATCTTTTCCTTTTTCCTGTTTTTTCAGGATGTTTCTGCCCTCTACATAAGCGTCAATAATATATTTGGCAATAAACTGGATACTGCCAACTGCATCGTCATT
Source organism: Candidatus Gottesmanbacteria bacterium CG_4_10_14_0_8_um_filter_37_24 (assembly GCA_002785215.1). Taxonomy (GTDB): domain Bacteria; phylum Patescibacteriota; class Microgenomatia; order 2-02-FULL-39-11; family 2-02-FULL-39-11; genus CG1-02-37-22. The sequence continues at coordinate 3,609 of PFMK01000095.1, forward strand.
AGCAGGTATAACATAGTGAACCAGATCCGGATTCGAATTGGTATCGACAATAGCCACTGAAACTATATCTTTTTGCCGAACCTCTTTTAAACAGATATCCTCTTTCTTAATATCTATTATAAATACCGCATCAGGAATGGATGTAAGCTGTGCTACTCCTCCGTATACCAATTCCAGCTTCCTTAGGTCTTTATCAAGCTTCACCTGCTCATGTTTGGGAAATTTCTGCCAACCTCCTTCTTCCTTTTCTTTTTTCATCATGTTTACCTTGTCGATATTTTTTTTCACTTCCTCCCAATTGGTTATAAAACCCCCAACCCAACGGTTGGTCATATAGGGAATACCGGCATTTTTTACCATTTCCGTAACAATACCCTTTGCCTGTCTTTTCGTGGCTACAACAAGAAGTACTTTCCCTTCCAAAGCTAAAGTCTTTACACGTTCACCTGCCTTTCTCATCCCGTCACGGGTCTTGACAAGATCAATGATATGAATACCTTCCTTTTTCTGATAAATAAATTTACTGGCCTTAGGGTGCCATTTCTGGGATTTATGGCCAAAGTGACAACCGGCTTCAAGTAAGTCTTTCAATGCAATGTCTTTCATAATTATAAAAAAATAACTGACAGATAATACTTAATAAAAAAACCAACGAGGATAATTCGTTGGTTTGCTATCCTCTCCTTAATCAAGAGACTGAGATCTTATCGGTCCGTCTTCGCTAAAGCTTCGACGGATGAAAGAAGGAGACTGTCAGTCTTGTAAGTTCTTATATCTTAACAAAGATATCTGCCATTTGCAATATTAATTTGGGTTTGTTTTATCTATTAATAATTCCCACTTAAAAAAAGTGTCGTTCTAACGGCTCGTTCGTAAATAACTTCATAGGTATTTACGATTACGGCCCTTTGTGCCGCACCGAAATATTCAAGTTATTATCCGATGCGGCCTAAACCGGATTAATAAATCAGCTTTTTTTCACCACATGGATATTGCAGTCTTTTGTACTGTCACCGCCCTCACCCCAGAACTGAACCACTGCTTTGTATTCCCCGAAGTCCTTATAAACCCCCAGACCGCTTTGATCACCGTTTTCCGCATTCTCCCCACATCTATTAAGAGCTGCAAGATAAAGTTCATGAACGTCATTTGCTTCCACTTTTTGTCCTATAGCTTCTTCAATAAAAGGCTGATAAAGAATCTTTGACCTCATCTCTGTCCCTAAAACTGCTGTAAATAAACTTTCAAGCTGTGGATATACCATAAGTGATACAGATCGGATTATATTTCCATCCTTACCGCTCTCCAGTCCTACAATCAGACTATCTACTGAAACAGTAGAATATTTAATCAAATTGACAGTAATTTTTGTCTTTAAAGTAAGACCAATCCCTTCTTTTAACACCGCTATTTTTTCCTCATCTGATAGATGTTTCATGAAATCAGAAGGTATCATGTGTTTATAATATAGGTTTTCCGGTTCGGCAGTTAACTCTTTATCCACAACCGACGGTCCGCTCAGTTGGTCCGGAAAAAGGCAATCCAGTTTTCCCTCAGGCCAAAATCCACCGCTATCCTTAGCACAATCCTGGTATGCGTGATAATTAAACCAGAAACTGTTTTTCAGGCTTTTCCGGTCGTTATCCAACCATTTTGCTTTTTCGGAAATGGTAGGAATTACGGTTACCGGCGGAATTGTCGGAGACGTCATTCTGCTGATGGGAATAGTCTTCTCGTTTTCTGAAGACAACGTTTCAAAAGCTTTGGATTTCAGATTACCCGCTTTGTTGTAGTTAAAGGAAACAACCGTAATTATTAAAAGACAGGTAGTAAAAAAGATAAAAAGAAAAAATATGTTCTTGGTAAATCTGATTGAATGATTAACGTTCATAGAAAATATTTAAAATGGAATCTTAATAATTTTGTTTCCATATCTTCCTTATACCAGAATAATGAAATTTGATTATCTTGTAAAGACGCACGTTTTCTCTATTCAGATTTACCATCTTCCACTGGCTCCACCGCCTCCGGATGAACCACCACCAAAACCTCCAAAGCCTCCACCACTACTTCCTCCACCCCCGCCCCAGCCACCTCCACCGAAAAACCCGCCACCGCTATCCCACCAACCCGTAGACTTTCCATGCTCTTTTCTGGATTTATAATTTTTGGATAAGATAAAGTCGAGGAAGAGTCCGAAAAATCCTGAAAATACGGCAAAGACAGCAACTAAAAGAATTGAACCGGCAATTATTCCAATAACTATTCCAATCACGGCGCCAAATGCTCCTCCCGGCCAGATTTCCTTACTTCTTCCTAAAAAGCTGGCAAGATAAGTAATAAAAAAATATATGAGAACAGCAGCAAACATAAAAGTCTCTCTCCCTATAGATGTTCTCATGAAGGTATTAAATGGATCTTGCGGATCAGTATAGTAATCGGTTGTTTTATCGACAGTTTTAATATATTTTTCCAGTTCCAGTATGCCGTTCATCGTCCCTGTCTCATAATCTTCCTTTTTGAATTCCGGCGTAATTGTGTTTCTGATGATATTCCCGGCTCTTCCATCGGTAATATAAGGTTCTAAACCATATCCCACTTCGATTTTGATTGCCCGATCATCACGGGAAATAAGTAAAAGCAGACCGTTATCTTCACCCTTTTTGCCTATTTTCCATTTTTCGAAAAGCTCTACGGCATAATCCTCCAGGTTTTCTCCTTCCAAGGATTTTATCGTCACTACGGCAATTTCTGCTCCGGTCTGTTTCTCAAATTCCGATATTTGTCCCTCCAGTTTATTTTTAAAATCACTTGAATATAAAGATGCAAAGTCGTTGACATATCCAGTGTAATCGGGATAGGAAACAGCTAAGGCATTCCGTGTTAAAAGACCAAACAAAATGAACAGTAATAATATTCTGATTATTTTTGACATCGCATTTCCTTCTGTAAAAGGACAGTCCTTTTTTTTAAAAAAGGACTGTCCTTCAATCGTTATCTTAAAGTTCTA
>PFMK01000095.1:6668-6972 GCA_002785215.1 Candidatus Gottesmanbacteria bacterium CG_4_10_14_0_8_um_filter_37_24
GGTCGGAACTTTCTTGATGGTGATGTTGAAATCACCAACCACGTCGTTGAATCTTTTTCTCTCAACTGCGATCCGGTTTTCCGTACCGGCAAGCTCGTCCATAAGCTGGGCTACAGTCTGGTTGGATTTCAGATCGGGATAGTTTTCCATAATGACGAGAAGCCTTGAAAGCGCTCCGTCCAGTTGACCTGCTGTCTGCACTTTCTCATCTACGGTTTTTGCTCCCCCATACTGGGTGCGGGCCTTTGCGATTTCCTCAAAGATGGTTTTTTCCTGTTTCATAAACCCCTGGGTTGAGGAAACA
>PFMK01000026.1 GCA_002785215.1 Candidatus Gottesmanbacteria bacterium CG_4_10_14_0_8_um_filter_37_24
CCACATTCATCACTTCGTTATGTGTCGCCCGTAACATTCATAAACAGTTGGAGTCCGAAAAGTGGGTGACCTATACAGTAATAACTTAAATCTGGAAATACTGATATAATTCATTCCATATGGAATGGCACAATGCTGATGATATAAAAAAAGAACTGAAAAGAATCATAAATGAACTGTCTTTGGATCATATAGACTACAGGCGGATAATATGTTTTAGAAGTGTCGGATCTTCTTCAAGAGCCAGAGCCAGAATATGGAGCTTTCCCAGAATCTGGCAACAGGCGCTGAATTTACCGTCCTACTATATTATTGAAGTTCTGTCTCAGTACTTTGACCATTTATCGCCAGATGATAAAACTCGGGTTCTGATTCATGAACTTCTACATATCCCGAAATCTTTTTCCGGCAGTCTGGTTCCTCATAAAAACAGGGGGAAGAGAATTGATTCAAGGAGAGTGGAAACGTTGTTCAGAGAAATGAATCATGATTAAAACAAATATTACTTTTATCCACGGAAATGATGTTGCCGGAAGCAGAAAGCTGCTTTCAGATGAAAAAGAAAAATTCCCCGACCATGAGATTATTTCTCTGGACGGAGTAAATATCTCAATTTCCGATCTTATAAACGCAGGCGATTCAATTTCCTTGTTTGCCCCTGAGAAACTAATTATTGTAGAAAATTTCTTTAAAAATAAAATCACGAAAGAGAAGGAAGAACTGATTAAATACCTCAATTCACGCATGCATAAATATCTCATCATATTCTGGGACAATAAGGAAATAGATAAAAAATCCTTAACAAGAAATTTTCCCAATGCTAAAATCATATGCAGCAGTTATCCTCCTTTGCTGTTTAAATTTTTGGACTCTATCGGATGCATAAATTCCAATTTGCTGATATCCATGTTCCATGACCTTATAAGGGAAAAAAGCACTGAAGTAATTTTTGCGATGATAGTAAGACAGTGGCGTCTTCTTTTGATCGCCAGTGATTTAGGTAAACCGGGTCTTTCTAAAATGGCGCCTTGGCAAATACATAAAATTCTAAAACAGGCAAGGAATTTTACATTCAAAAAATTATTTATATCATATAGACAGCTATTATCAATTGATATAAAAATAAAAAACGGCCAGTCTCCTTACTCGTTGGAACAATTGCTTGACATTTTTTTGTTAAGCCTTTAGCATTGTAATATCACATTTCATACTTTATCATACTGATGAAAATTAATATCCAGCCTGGAATTTTTCGGGATTACGACATCAGAGGTATTTATCCCACGGATATAAATGAAAATACGTTCTATATATTAGGCAGATCTATAGCTTCGTATACCAAAGCTTCGGAAATCGCCGTAGGTTATGACGCAAGAGCATCTTCTCTAAAATTATTTGAGGCTCTTACAGAAGGTATTTTAGATCAGGGGTCAAATGTTACTAATTTAGGTCTGATATCCACGGAAATACATTATTTTGCCTCTGGTAAATATCATTTTCCCTGCAATGTGATAATCACTGCTTCACATAATCCCGCACAGTATAATGGACTTAAAATCGTCACCAAAGGAGTTATACCCCTACATGGCAGTTACGGTTTACCCCAGATTAAAGATCTGTCACTAAAACAGGAATTTCCAAAAGTAAATAAAAAAGGAGAAATAAAAAAATTATCTGTAATCGACGCCTGGATTTCACATGCCCTGGGATTTGTCAATCTAAGCAAAATTAAGCCATTTAAAGTGATTGTAGATGCCGGAAACGGAGTGGGTGGAATATCGTGGGAGAAACTGGTCGGACGCGTTCCATTTGAAATTATTCCTCTGTATTTTGAACCTGATGGTACCTTTCCGCACCATTTACCTGATCCCTTAAAAAAAGAAAATATCAGAGATCTTCAAAGAGAAATTATCAAACAACATGCCGATGCCGGCTTTGCTTTAGACGGGGATGCCGACAGGCTTTTTGTACTTGACGAAACAGGTACACCGCTTACCGGTACGGTTACCACTGCAATTATCGCCAAGCTGCTTTTATTAAAGTATGGTCCTGCTCCGGTCCTTTTCAATACAGCTTGTGGCAGGATTGTGCCGGAGACAATTACCAAGCTTGGAGGTAAACCCATACGGGTCAGGGTAGGCCATTCGTTTATCAAAGAAATCATGAAGCAGCAGAAAGCACTTTTTGCCGGAGAGCACTCAGGGCATTTTTATTTCAGGGACAATTACTTTGCCGAATCGTCTCTTATCGCCGGACTCCTTATTTTGGAATACTTATCAAAATTCAGTAAACCTTTATCAAGGATTCGGGATACTTTTGATAAATATCCCTCAAGTGGGGAAATTAGTTTTAAAGTTAAAAATGCAAATAAATTATCAAAGTGCATAGGGACTTATTATTCCAAAGCTGAATCAATCGATCATATTGACGGATTATCTGTATGGTTTAAAGACTGGTGGTTTAATCTCAGGGCATCAAAAACAGAGCCTTTATTAAGGCTTAATTTGGAGGCTGACAATATAAATCTGTTAGATGAAAAATTAAAGGAAGTAAAGAAGTTGATAATAAGTTATAATAAATAATATAAGTATGCATTTATTAGATGATACTAAAAAGATAGATCAGTTGAATACAGGCTTTTCTTATGATTCTATATATTCCCTTCCCGATCAGTGTGCATATGCCTGGAATTCAGCACAGGAATTAGAAATTCCATCCTCCTACAGCCATGCTTCATCTATTCTTTTTTGTGGTATGGGAGGATCTTCCTATGGAGCAAGAATCATAAAAAGTTTGTATTCTGATAAAATTTCTATCCCTATAGATATTGTCAGCGATTATCATCTGCCAAAGTATATCCGGAAAAATGTTTTAATAGTCGCGGCCAGTTATTCCGGAAATACCGAGGAAACAATTTCTTGTATCAAGGAAGCCTTGCAATTTGACAGTGAGGTTATAGGCATTTCCAACGGTGGAGAATTATTTAAATTATTAAAATCTGCAGATAAACCTGTTTACAAATTTGACGCTGAATTTAATCCGTCGAAACAACCCCGGCTTGGACAGGGATATATGCAGATGGGACAGATAGCCATTTTGAAAAAGCTTAATTACATCGAGGTCTCTGATAAAGACGTGCAAGACACTATTACTTTTCTCAAGTCAAGAAACAGTTTGCACAGCAAACAAGTCAGACTAACTGGGAGTCCGGCAAAACAGTACGCCACATTTTTTGAAAATAGAATTATAAATATTATTGGGGCAGGTTTCCTGGAAGGTGCCATTCATGCAATCAGAAATCCCTTTAATGAAACCAGCAAGCATTTTGCCAATTATTTTATACTGCCTGAAGCCAACCACCACCTGATGGAAGGTTTAAGTTTCCCTAAGGGAAATAAAGACAACTTATGCTTTTTGATGATTTATTCTCCGTTATATGAGGAAAAAATTAAAAAAAGGATGGAATTGACAAAAGAAGTTATCCAAAAAAATAATATTCCGGTATTTGAAATCAATTTAGTTTCAAAAACAAAACTGGCTCAAATCTTTGAGCTGATACAACTTGGCAGTTTCATTACCTTTTACCTAGGGATGCTGCACCAGATCAATCCGGCTGATATTCCATGGGTTAATTATTTTAAGGAGAAGTTAAAATAGGTTAATTATTATTAATATTTATTTTTTCACTTAACTTATGAAAAATCAATACATCGCATGGTTTGACGAAATTGATAAAAATGACATTGCACGTGTAGGCGGCAAAGGGGCAAATTTAGGGGAGATGTGTAAAGCTGATATCCCCGTACCATATGGTTTTGTAGTTACATCAAATGCCTATTTCGACTTTATCAAGGAATCAAAAATCGATAGTCTCATCAGGGATCGTTTAAAAATTTATCAATATAAGGATCCCCGTAGTCTTCAGGAAACAGCCAAGTATATCCAAAAACTGATAATAGGCAAACCAATACCGGAAAAAATTGCCAGAGAAGTCACGCATGCTTATCTGAACCTGGTTATAAATACCAAAAAGTCAAAATCCGTTGTACAGAAAATTTCTTCGATAATGAAGGAACCATATGTGGCGGTCAGGTCGTCTGCTACGGCAGAAGATCTTCCTGAAGCCTCCTTCGCCGGGCAGCAATCATCGTATTTAAATGTCCACGGAGAGGCTTCTCTTGTGTTTAAAGTAAGAGAAGCTTGGGCGTCATTATTTACTCCCAGAGCCATATTCTACCGTGAGGAGCAAAAATATGACCATATGAAAGTAGGTCTTGCTGTTGTTGTTCAGCTTATGATTACTTCTGACACATCCGGGGTGATGTTTACTATAGATCCTGTAACTAATGATAAAAACAGGATTACTGTAGAAAGTATATTTGGCTTAGGAGAACTTATCGTTCAGGGTTCGGTAAATCCGG
>PFMK01000042.1:0-18112 GCA_002785215.1 Candidatus Gottesmanbacteria bacterium CG_4_10_14_0_8_um_filter_37_24
CTTCCATTGTACTCTCAAACGAGAGGATTCTGGAAGAGACTACCTCCCTCGGGCTTACGCCCGGAGGTTTCAAGTAAGGTATTATGAAAATATGATTATACCCGTAACAATTTCAATTATGAAGGATATGAAAAAAATTCTGACACTCTAAATTGTATTCTAACAAAATACCCTATGATACGGATTCATGCCTCCATTTCTCAAATTTTTCATCCATTTGCTGATTTGCCCTGGTTATCAGGTCATCTACAGTCAATTCACCCTTTCTTATCTTCATAGCTATTTGTATGAATTTTTTCTCCCCTTCAAAATCGTTTTCCGAAGATCCTTTGATGTTTGCTTGAATCAAATAAGCTTCTTCCAATAGTTTGGGTGAAATAATTTCTCCTTCTCCCTCCTCAAGACAAAGCAATGCTTCAACCGGTTGTCCGTCTTTCAGTAATTGTTCAATTCGTTCCTGTCTTATCGAATCCATATCAGTACTTATTATTAATGTATTAGTAGTAAATGTATTATATCACAAAAAACAGCAATAAGTAATTCTAACCAGAAATATGATTTCTGTCTTTTACATACCTCATACTTGTATACCCATCTTACTCAGGTTTGCAACTTAATTGGTTGCAATAGCTGATTAGATGGGGCTATGCTGGAAAAACTTATTTCAAACCTGAGTTTTTTCAATATATAATAGTCTAGAATGTAAAATTATATACGGATTGGATAATATATTTTTCCTACCATAATAGATATATTTAGTTTATCCAGTTATGAAAGAAATAATAAGAAATAAGAATATTATTATATTAATCCTGATTGTTCTTCTGGGAGCCTTTCTCCGGTTGTATAGGATCAGAGAACTCGGCACTTTCAGGGGAGATCAGGCAATTGAACTCTCAGGAGCTGCAGACATTCTTGAAGGAAAATTCAGGCTCATCGGGATAAAAACATCCATCTCAGAAATTCATAACGGTGCAGTTATGTACTATATGCTTGCTCCTTTCCTTTTTATTTTCAATTACGATCCTGTTGCCGGTAGCACCCTCCAAACCATTCTATCCCTCTCTTCAATAATATTGATATATATGATATCCCGTCTGTATCTCTCGGAAAAGAAAGCATTACTTGCATCCTTCTTTCTCTCAGCATCGTCACTGCTTGTACATTACTCCAGACAAACTTTACTCGCTCAATACCCGCTTTTTTTCTGCGGACTTGCTATTTATCTTTTTCTTCGTATTGTCAAAAAATTCCAAATATCATATTGTCTTTTTTTAGGTTTCCTTATGGGATTCATGCTCCAAATTCATTATAGTACTATCGTTGTTCTTTTCTGTATGATTATTACTCCTTTCTTTCTTTTGGAAAGGAGAAGACTTCTTATATATTTCCTCTGCATCTTCTTGGGATTTGCAATCGGCCTTACTCCGATTATTTTATTTGAGTTTAGGCATGAATTCTTCAACTCAAAAATGCTGCTGTCTTTTTTTTCTCACCAAACCGAATCAACAATTGTATATTTTAATCAATTTAATTATTGGCTAGATGTTTTAACGAGCCTTTTCTTTGGAGGGAACAAATTGATAACTATCCCCTACTTATTTACTTTAATATATGGGTTGATCACATTTCGGCATAAAATCACCGACTTAGAAAAAATATTGATTATCCAAATCTTTATTATGATCGTATTCACAATATTTTTTGTCCGTATATCAGTCTTACATTATGCTATAGCAGCGTTTATACCGATATTCATACTGTCATCAAACATAATAATAGAGTTAGCCAATAAATATTTTAGGAAACTGGCAAACCTGATAGTCTTTTTATTATTTATGATATTCTTTACCACTCAGATACCTTCTTTGGGACTTTCTGATAACCATGGTTGGAATATGACCCCGGGTTGGACCATGCCAGCTGCCAAGAAAACAGCACAAATAATAATGCAGGATATCGGAAAGAATAAATACAATGTAGCTATGCTAATTGACGCAGAAAATCAAGGATTACCTTTAAGGTATTTCCTGGAATTCGGGAATAATCTCCCGCTTATGATAAATGAATATGACAAGGCAGATTTTTTATATATCGCTGTTGAACCAGATTTAGATTTACAGAAAGTAGATATGTATGAAATACATGCTTTTGGAGGTTACCAGATAGGAAAAGTATGGGACGTGAAAGACGGAATCAGACTCTACAGATTAGATAAAAAATCCTAACGCTCTATCTTTTATTACAATACATTTATAGATATCGTTATCTAAATTTTATTTATCCGCTTCAAATATTTTCCAACCCCTATTTACTGCTTGATCAACTTTAATTGCCACTTCTAATCCTTTTTTGGCTTTTTCAATACTTTTACGATCCACCTGCATAGATGAAACAACTTGAGTAAATTCACCATTAACTCCAACTAAACGGATGGTGTCGCCCACTTTTAAATCTTTTTTCAAAGAAATTACAGCAACCGTGATTTTGTCAAAAAAGTGTGTAATATGCCCAATTTCTTTTCCTTTTTCCGCCATATTATTTCACCTCCTTTTGAATATGCGATCAACTCATGAACACTACCTATAATCTTACATAATATTTTACTTTTGGCAAGATCTATGAATTTTAAAAAATATTAAAAATAATTATTAATAAATAAATAATTTGCATTATAGTTTGAGTCTCGAATATACTTATGATTGCTGTAAAATTACCATATTCACGAAATAATGAGACTTGTAAAAATTGATTTATCTATAATATTAATATTTGTTTTGGGATTTCTTCTAAGAGTTTTCTATCTTCATTTATTTCCAGTTGCGATTTCCAATGACGAACACGAGTACATAATGAATTCCAAATCAATTTTCTATACTGGGCGCAGTTTACCCAATACTTCACTTGGTATTTTTTCCTCAGGTAATACCTCATCCGATATGAAATTAGCTGAACTGCCATCATATATATTTTCTCCTCTTATAGGACCAACAGAATTAAATCAATATTTTGTCAGGATTCCTTATGCCATGGTTTCTTCCTTATCAATACTTCTAATATATATACTCATACAGAATTTATTACACAGAAGGAGACTATCTCTTCTCTCCAGCTTTGTTATGGCAATCAATCCATGGAGTATCCATTTTGGAAGAATTGGATTGGAAATTACTCTGGTTACTTTTTTTTATTTGTTAGGTCTTATTTTAATATTAAATAAAAGTAAAATTCGAATAATTTCTATTTTATTTTTTATCTTGGGTTTCCTCAGCTATCATGGAGCAAAGCTTGTATTTATCCCGATGATTTTTTATATCTTGATCTGGAAAATCATTTTCCATGGAAAAAAATACTTATATTCTTCCATTATTATTGCATCTATTGCTATGTTTTCGGTTGTGGTATATTTCATATTTTTTGTCTATCAGGGAACAAACACCCGTACAAAAGAGTTGGTGTTCTTTAACACTGACAGAACCACTAGGCAAGTAGATGATGATAGACGATTATCAATCCAATCTCCTGTTCAGAAATTATTTAGCAATAAGATAACCTATTATCTTACCAATATCGCGGATAATTATATTAATGCTTTCAATACTAAATTACTTTTTACGAATGGGGGAAATAATGCCGTTCTTTCTTTATTGATTCATGGTATGTTTTATTGGATTGAACTGCCATTATTGATTTTAGGAATCATAGGATTATATATCTTAAACAAAAAAATCTGGCTGCTTATTTTGGGATTAATTGCAATTGCTCCACTTTCCTCAAGCTTAAGCACTATTGGTCAATCATATGTCCAAAGAGCAGGTCTTATGTTCCCTTTACTGGGAACATTAATTGCTATAGGTATCTATACTTTATCAAGAAAATTTCGCGGGCAAAAAATATTGTTCACGATATTTATAACGGTTCTTTATGTATTTTCATTATCTAATTTTCTCAACATATATTTTATCCGGTATCCTATATTTAACAGCGAAGGATTCTCTTTAAGTCATAAGGTTTTAGCAAAATATCTCCAACTTGCCATTATTAAAAACCCTGATATAAAAATCTATGTTACCGCAAAAGATCCATTAATGCTTTTTTTAAAATTCCTCTATTACAATAATATATATAATGATTTTGACAATATAAAAGCCATCAATCAGAATATTTCTGAAAAAAAATACTACTTTGGCAACTCCACTTTTACATATGATTGTTTGGATAATACTTCTGATATAAATACAGACATTATTTGGATAGAGGAAAATGCTAAGGAATGTCCGAGCCCTGTGATTAAAACACCTAGAATTCTTACCCTCACGGATTCCGGTTCTTTATTTTCAATTCATAACGATTTTGTCTGTGAGAAATATAATCTCCCTCAATATCTTAAAATATCCAATACATCAGAACTGGATATTTCCAGCATGAATGAAGAGGAATTTTGTCATAATTGGATAGCATATTATTGAAAACATGAATTTTTAGTTTGATGTATTTTTTAAAATATAAAGACTGTTTAATGAATTACTCACCCTGTCAGTAATAACAAATTTACCCCCGTATGTATCTTTATTATTTAGGTTAATATTATTTACTGAATGATAAAGGATCGTATCAACTTCATAGATGTTGCTACCCGGTAATCTCCGTTCCTTAAAATCTGTAAAAAAGTGTTTTAATAAATCTACTTCAGTCTGCTTGTCAAACCTGGCATTTCCGAATGAATAATTAACCGATTCTTGATGGAAAGGATATTCTAATATATCCAGGTTGATATTATATTTATTTTGATAATAATTTAAGCCGTTGTATGGATAATATTGTCCCAATAATAGAACTTTTTGTGTTTTTTTATCAATGCTTATTACATTCATGGCTTTATTATAAGGATATGTATATTCAGCCATATCTATTTTCGGAGAACCCCAATTCCCAAGACGCACACCATCAATTTTAATAGGAGATAAATACAAATTAGAAAATAATAAAATAATAGAAAGAACGAGTATGTATTTGTTCTTTAAAGAAGTAATTAGAAAAACCGAGGTATAAAGTATCATCGGTAACAGGTAAAGATTCCATCTGGAATATCCTATGTAATCACTTCCGTCCGCCAAAAAAAACCATAAATAACAAATAATTAATGCAGAAATTACTGCTGCAAAGAGATATTTTTTCCTATAAATCAACAATAAGAAACCCAATACTGAAAGAATAAATAAGAATCCGATTTGATCTAAGATCGATTGTATAATGACGCGGTAATAATTTATCTCAAATATATTTTTTACCTGTCCTCCATACGGCCTCACGTCTGAAAATAAACTACGAAAGGTAAGATAAATAATAATCGGGCTGAGAATCATAACCCCTACCCTAATTTCCGACAATAATATAATAAACTTATGAGAAGAAGAGTAATATTTCTTATATTGATATATTAGTCTTACTATGACTATTACGAGTAAAAAAATGAGAGCTGCCTCTTTAAGGAATGAGAGAAGAAGCAGTAAGTACCACGAATATCTTCTAATTAATCGTTTCGGATCTGAAGAAATGAGAAAATTCAAATCGAAAATACATACGATCATAAGAAAAATTATTGGCATTTCCAGATATAGAATACTGCTGTAAAAGTAGATTAAGGGAACAGTTGCTGTTGCAAAGGAAAAAATCAAGGCAAGCAAATCATTCTGTATCTTATTTTTCAACTTGCAAAATAGAAACCAACTTATAAGTATTGTAGATAGAAATGGTATAACTCGATAAAGACCAATATCGCCGTAAGAATCAGGAAAAGTAAAGAGAATATTTAACCATTTCTCAATGTATGGGTATCTTAATACATTCCTTATTGACAAAATGTCTATGTGGCTAGAACTTATGTCGCTGGGCGGATACAACAAAAGAGCAGTTGTGGGAATCAGAATATATACAAAAGGTAAAAATTTAGATAACTTGAATTTACGTTTATTAAGTCTTATCGTTTTATATACGAACAATAATAGGATGACTACTACAACGATAAGAATACCTAATTTTGATGAATCCATACTGATATGAGTAGCATAAAATTCAAACATCTTCTTCAGATGTGCTGTTAATTCCAAAATCAAATTAATATGAAAATCTTCATCCCCTCTCCATGCGATATCAGTTTTAAGTGGTAAATAGTTCACTAAGTAGATTAATAACCCTAAAATAATTAAATATCTTTTCTTGATATTTACTTTTTCCAGTTGTATTTCTTCGGAAGAAAAATATGACCACCATAAACCGAATATAAACAACAGACTTAATAAAACTACTTTATGGAAAACTGAATCCAAAGCATTCCAGTAGGGTGAAAAAATAAATCCGAACGAAAATACTATAAGTTGAAACAAGAAAGAATATTTTTTATCAATCCGGATCGACCGGTTTACGAATAGAAGAATTATTAACCAGACAACACCAATCCTGACCCAAAAAACCGGAAAAAGAATAAATAATAAAGTTAAAACAAATATTAACCATTTTAAGCTTTGAAAATATTCTGATATTTTTTTTACCATTAATTTATCTAGATAATTTTAAATCTCCAAAAAGCAATCCAACACATTCTAAGTAAAAGAAGAAAATGTCTCCATCTATGAATATTACTTTTACCATAGATCCTTGCTTTATAACGGATTGGAATTTCTATATGTTTTAAATTCATTCTACTTGCGGCAAAAAGAAGTTCGAAATCTCCAAACGGGTCAAAATCACCAAAACTCTTTATGGTCTTTCTTATCCTTCTATAATCCTTTTTCCATATGGCCTTGGTTCCGCATAAAGTATCAGTAACATGATGCTCTAATAACCATGTAAAAATCTTGCCAAAAATAATATTTCCGATTAAATTCAACAACCTCATTGATTTTTTCTCCATCGGATAGATGAGTCTTGAACCGCTTACAAATTCTCCTTTTTGACTGATTAAAGCTTCGTAGAATTTCTTGATATCTTTTATCGGAACTGACAAATCAGCATCAAATATAATTAGTATCTCACCTTTTGCTGCTGCAAAACCCAGATGAACTGCATCTGCTTTACCCGATTTCTTTTCCTGCAAAATAAGCCTGATATCTTTACTTTTATATTTATTGATTATCTGCTTTATTTCCTGTCTTGTCCCGTCAATTGAATGTCCCTCTATAAATATTATTTCTGTCTTTTTTCCAATTACCGGAATTTCACTTACAATTTTTCCTATTGTGCCTTTTTCATTTCTAGCGGGTATGATTATTGATACTGATCTTTCCTTATTTAGACTTCTCTGATCTAATGGTTTAACAATAACAAACCTATTAAGGCATATATTTTTTATCAATGGCATTTTGGCGATAAACGTGTTTATTAACGTGGAAAATAACGGTATATATATTGGGAAAAGCATCCGATTGTGTTCCTTAATCATCTGGAAATTACTAAGATAAAGAAGATTTTTTATTTCATCTGTAGGCAACCAATTTTTATATACCTGTGGGGTCTTTAATCCAAGCACCTCACCCAGCCTTAAGATAGGTTGCCATAAGTGATTATAATGATCAATGATGATTCTTGTTCTTCCATGTGCAAAACTTCTTATACTTTTAAAAAAATTCTGAACATCCTCAAGATCTCCAACCGTACCTGAAATAATAATATAGTCAAATTTTTCCTCTATAGACATCTTTTCTGCATTCATCACCAAGAATTTTATCTTAGGGAATTTTTCTCGTGCTATTCTTATCATCTTTTCACTGATATCTATCCCAACCCCTTTTTTAGGTTTAAGAGATGCAAGCAAATCACCCGTACCGCATCCTATTTCCAATACATTTTGTGCTTCGGGGATTAAGTAACGGTAATATTTTCTGAGATCATCATGGTAATACCAATTAATTTTTCTGAACCATTCTCTCTTTTGTGCTGTAAAATTATAATACTGCTTTACATTTTCTACCGTTTGTATATTCATATGATGATTTTTAATTGAAGCTCCTAGAGCTATAACCCTCGGAAACTTACAATAATATTTATAGGTAATCTGTAACCATAGCTCAAATCCGTCCGAGACCCCGATTAAATCGGGGCGTAGAAGGATTAAAACAGAAGTTAATTAATATTTCTAATAAATCCAGACATATTTATCAAAAGTATTATAGATAAATAACTCTGTTCTTACAATCAGATAGTACTAATATGCTGTTACGATATTTTCCCCACTAATTTTTTCTTTATTAATCATCATTTGATATTTTTTCATAAATATTGCAAACTAGAATTAAGACTTAATTTTCTTTATATTTAAAGAAATGAATAAAGTGAATAATAAACACATTTCATTATTTATTGTTAACCTCCTGATGGTAACTTGGATATTTGTCCTTACTCCCTGGATTATCTCACCAAATGCTAATATCAATTTTGAGAATATAAATGGTAATTATGAAGCAAATAAACAAGTTGCTATTTTTAACAATGAATATATTCAAGTTCCATCATCTCTGGCACAAGAAAAGACTAATCTGCCTGTTTTAGGACAGACAACTATCCCTAAAAGGATAGAAGTTGATCTAACCAATCAAAGACTATATGCATATGAAGGAAATATTCTAGTTTATAATTTCCTTATTTCTTCAGGCAAATGGGGGAAAACTCCAACAGGGGTATTTAGAATATGGATTAAACTAAGATATACGAAAATGGAAGGCGGTTCAAAAACTCTCGGTACTTACTATAATCTTCCAAACGTACCTTATACCATGTTCTTTTATAATAATAATGTACCTAAATATGTCGGATATGGTATACATGCTGCTTATTGGCATAATAATTTTGGACACCCCATGTCACATGGATGTATCCATATGAAAACAGAAGAAGCAGGACTCCTGTATGATTGGGCACTACCTGATACAAAAGGTAAATCTGTTATACATGCATCAGAAAACAACCCCGGAACGGAAATATTCATCTACGGCAATCCCCCGACTGTATAAATAGCTATTATTTAACAAACTACCTTTGTGTTATTATATTAGTCATGTGTTTTACAATTCCTTTAAAAGTAATAAAAGTAACCGATCGTCAAGCTCATCTTGAGAATGGTAAAATTGTTAAACTTGATAAAGATATCAACGTAAAAAAAGGAGAATATCTACGAATCATAGGAAATATTGCAGTAGATAGGATATCCAAATTCCAGGGTTTAAAAATAAGACAATTAATTCAAAAAATGAAATTTGAGTAAATATGAATAATAATCAAATTAAAGGAATATCTTTTGCCCTAATTACTGCAATAATCTCTGGTATTGCCATTTTTTACAACAAAATTATTATAGTATCGGGCATTGAGCCTCTTACCTTAAATATCTTGAAAAATAGCGGGTCTGCAATAATATTATCCTTTCTTCTTATAACTTCCTCGACCAAACAAGATATTTTAAAGCTAAAAAGGAACGACTGGGCTAAATTATTCCTTATTGCCTTATTGGGAGGGAGTTTACCATTTATTCTGTATTTTGAAGGTTTAAAACATGTCTCTGTGGCAAATGCAAATCTGATACATAAGACTCTATTTATCTGGGTGGCTGCTATGGCAATTCCAATACTGGGTGAAAGATTAAGCTTTATTCAAGTCTTGGGATATATTCTGCTTGTCTGGGGTAACATCTTTTTTAGTAACACAATTAATTTCCCAATCGGGCATGGAGAATTGTTGATTTTCTCTGCAACTATCCTTTGGTCCTTGGAAAATATCATTGCAAAATTCGCTTTAAAAAATATTGATCCAAAAATCGTCGGGTGGGCAAGAATGTTTTTAGGAATATTTATTCTTGGGTTATTTGCTATCTCACAAAATAAATTAAACCTGATTTTTAATGTTAACCCAAGATATATTTTACCTATTGGGGTAAGTTCCATTCTCCTTGCTTCTTACGTAACATCATATTTCAAAGCCTTAAAATTTGCACCAGCAACATTGGTTACTTCCATTTTGATTCTCGCAACCCCTGTTACTAATATTCTCTATTCCGTATTTATTCTTCATAATTTACCACAATCAACGTTTATCAGCTCTCTATTTATACTTGGTGGTATTATTCTTATTGTTCCTTTGGCAAAAAAAATGAATATCCAAAAATGAATGCGAACGGACTCAATCTTTGTCTAAGATACGCTTTTCCTCCTAATTCTCTTTCCCTTTGCGGTCCGGAAAGAAACAAAGACCTTCAATATTATTCTGAAAATACGTCTATCGATCAGGGAACAGAAGATCTCCTGTCACAATTTTCTACCCTATACCCTTACCTATCCTTCATCGCTTATGAAAATAATTTTCGTGATCCATTTCATCCGGAAGTCGTGGAAGCATACTGGTTGGGAAATTATTATCTTACAAATATTTCCATGACAAATTTTTCCAGATATTTAAAAGATACGCTCTGTTTAAAGAAAAGTTTAAGTTTTAAAATATTTAATAATTTACTCGAAAAAATCCCCAAAGGAGCAATTCCTTCACATGCATTCCACGTTTTAAACGTCTATATAAGAACCGGTAATGTAAACAACCCCCACACGATAAACACTATGGATTCTTGCATGATCAAATGGGGATTTATAAGAAAAATCCTCCATAATTCATTAATTATTGAGACTGAACCCTTGGAAGTTAAAAATTATAAAATAGTTTTAGGTCCTCCGGTTTTAAGAAACATCCTTTGTTTTAATAACGATATCCCTAAGTACAAATTGAAGGAAGGGGATTTTATTTCCTTTCATTGGGGTCAATTCTGTGAAAAAATAAACAGGAAAAAACTTATTAACCTCCGGTTTTATACCAATCTATCAATTAAATTGGCAAATCAAAAAACATGAGCGTAGCGAATCAAATAATCTATATACTAGGAAATAAATCAGTTCACAACGACTCTCAAGTATATAAAATACTCCCTTATCTTAAGAAAAAATTCCCTTTGATTTCATTTGTTCCATTTGATCCGACTGAAGATATACCTGAAATTGAAATGCAGCGAGTTATTATTTTGGACATGGTAAAAAACATCAAAGAGGTCAAGTTATTCAAAGATATTAATCAATTTATTTTATCTCCCAGATTTTCGACGCATGATTTTGACCTTCCGCTTTTTCTGGGAATATTAAAAAAATTAGGTAAAGTAATAAACCTAGACATTATTGGAATTCCTGAGACTGACGATCATAATAAAAATTTGTTTGAGGTAGTAAGAATGATTAAGTCCATTGGACTTTAAGAAAATGTGAGGCGCAACTCATGCACGGATCATATGATCTTATAATTTTTTCCGCTTCATTCTCTAAAAACTTTTTATTTTTATCTAAATTTTCACTGAAAAATTGATAAAGTGATTTTTCTATCCCTATCTGATTTTGCCCCGTAGGCACTACTATCTCTCCTTTAACTACCTTTCCATTTTCATCAACGTCCAATTTATAATACAAAGTCCCTCTCGGTGCCTCTATAACCCCTATACCTGTACCTTTTTTTCTTATGATTAAAGGAGGTTTTTCTTTTTCTATTTTTAGTACTTTCAAAATATCTATTGACGAATCAATTGCATGAAGTATCTCAATTGCTTGGGCGAGGTTATTATGAAATATGTTTTTTGAAGGAAAGAGTTCCAAGGCGTCTGATGTATCCTTCTTAGTGCGCTCATTAAGTTTGTTTTTCCCTAAATTCATTCTTGCTATGGCACCGATCATATGCACCTTACCAGAAAATTTATATCCTGACGCTTGTGAATAGGGTATAACAATATGATCCAAATATTGACCAAAATTTTCTTCTGTGAATTTTTCTCCGTTGGAACTATGAATTTCCCCACTTAGAAAAGAATAGGACTCATCTATCATTGCGATATAATTTATATCCCTTTCAAGCTTAAAACCGCATTTGGTAAAGATGTTAATCAATCTTATTACTGCAGAACGGGATTTTTCCAATTCCATAATTATGCTATCAAATTCTGAAGGTAACGGAAGTTTGATAAAACCTCCAATCGTTAGAAAAGGAGCATGAACGCTTCTCCCTCCAATTGCTTTCCCGAGCAGATTCCCTGCAGCCTTGACGGTAAAAACATCATGAAGAATTTGATGCTCATAAGGATTTTTTTCGTCAAGTTCAAGAACATTATCAATTCCAAAAATATCGGGTAACACAAAAACATACAGATGAAGAGCATGATCCCTAATATTTAATCCATAGTTCACTAACTGTCTAAGTAATATAGTTTGTCTGGATGGTATAATACCCAACGCGTTTTCTGCGGCTTTAATAGCACAAAGAAGATGGGCATTAGAACAAGTTCCGCAAATCCTGGCACAAAGTTGCGGGATAGAGATTATATCCTTTCCTTTTATCGCTTGGGTGTAAAATCTCTTAAATTCTGTAATACTGAATTTGAAATCAGTGATTCGATTATTCTTCACTTTAACAAAAAGGCTTCCCTTTCCTTCGATCTTAGATATTTCATCAATTTTCAAGTCAAAAGTATGCATAATTATTATTTTTGTTTATTAGTAATACCAAATTCGCATAAATATTTATTGATCACTTTTAAAAAAACCTCTTCATTCATCGGACAACCCGGAACCATATCATCAACCATAACCACATCGGATATTTTTTTAACTTTGTCTAAGTATGCAAAACGAATAAGGAAAGGGGATAATTCTGACTTGATTTTCTCATCGAACATATTTCTTTGTACCGAAGGCATACCGATAATCGCACAAGATCCTACCGCCACTAGTTTTTTTGCCTTCCTTCTGATACTTTTGAGTTTCTCTTCCTGTAAAACAGAGGTAATAGCTCCCTCAATAAAAGCTACGTCAAGATTGTCTACATCTTCTTTTTTCTGCATTACAAGAATCGATCTAAAATCGATCTCGTTTTTCCATTTTTGATAATGACTGTTCAATAGTTCTGTGAAAATGATGGTAGAATCTTCAGAACAGGAAAAAGAAAACCATCCCACTTTTAGTTTTTTTAACATAAGAATAAAATAACCTTATTTTTTCTTCACGTCAATCATTTCTTTAAGCCATCTACACGGAATTCATAATTAATCATTAGGGGCATTGATTCTATTGATTTTTTCATCAAACGTACGAATCATGGTATAATACGTTGCTTACAGTAGCCGGATAATCACCCCGATTAAATCGGGGAGGAAAGTCCAGACCGCAGAAAGCAAGGGACTCGCGGTAACGCGTGACTCTGCCTTTTTTCAAAAAAAGGTTGGGCTGGTGACTTGTTTTCGAAAGAAAATAGGTACGATCCTTGAATTAACAAGGTGAGAGAGCAACAGTGACGAAAGTTGGTCTAAATCCCAAATATTTTGGGACAAGATTAACAAGTGAAACGGGCAATCCCACCTGCGGCAATCTCCGACAGAACCGAGTAAGACGGAAGCTTTCCTGAGTTTATCCACACTTTCGTGGGTAATGCGGTTCCAAGTTAGAGAGCACCCCGATTTAATCGGGGCAGTAGGATGAGAAAATCATCAACTGAGAGAAATGATTATCTAGAAACAGAATCTGGCTTACGAGCTGCTGTAGGCAATTCTTTTTGGAATCAGGACTTCAGTTTAGAATATTCAGCTATTATTGTTTCCACCGTCACAACAACAGGAACAGCAAGAAGTGCACCTTCTATTCCTGATAATTTTGCCCCTATCAGAAGAGCGATTATCGTAACCAAAGGTGGCAACCCTACTACTGTTTTCATAACAAAAGGAACGATCAGATGATTTTCCGCTTGCTGTATTAAAAAATATAGAGCAGCGACTATCAAGGCGAAAATCGGTGAAATGGTTAAAGCCACAAGAATTGCCGGAATTGCTGATATTATTGGCCCGATAGTAGGTACTATTTCGAGTATCCCGGCACTTATGGACAATGGAAGTACGTAAGGTATATCAAGTAGTGTAAGTCCGATAAAAGTGGCAAAACCTATTACAAAAGCTAGGGTAAGCTGACCTCTGACCCATGCCCCTAATCGCTCTTCAACTTTATGAAGTATTAAAAGCAACCTTTTTGAACCTTCCAATCCCATAAAACCACCTAAAAAGAACTCTAGATGTTTTCTTTCTATAAGTAAGTAAAAAGAAATTACCAGTATAGTAAAAAAACTGACGATATTCGAAAATAATCCAATTGTTACTTTAAAAATATTTTGCCCTAGGGGTGTTAACTGCTGTGTAATTGTCTGCGAATCCAACGTATATAAAGGTAATACTGTTTTTATATAACCCGGTATACTTTCTCCTAAACGGATGGATTGTGAAATTAGAGGAGGTATCACTGAACTACCAACATATCCCAGCGAACCTACTATTAATATATAAATCATGAATATTGCCATCGCTCTAGGCACACGAAAATGTTCTAGTTTCTCCACCAAAGGTTTAAAAGCTGACATTAAAATAAATGCAACAAAGACCAAATATATAATTTCTTTTATTTGAAGAAGCAGCCACAATCCAATAAGAAACAATACAGTAAAAATTATTGTTCTATGTGATATTTCAACCCTTGATGGTATATTATTCTGTTGATTTTGTGTTTCCATAGATATTATTTTTTAGTATACCATTTTCTTATCATCTCTACGATATCAATAACATATTCCTTATTTTCAGTATTGAACCAAATTATATCTTTCATTTTGGTAAACCAGGTAATTTGCCTCTTGGCGTATTTGTATTCATTTTTTTTCCAAAGATCTATAGTACAGTTCAAACTTGTCTTATGGTTAAAATAGCTTTGCCATTCTTTATAACCTAAAGTTTGCATGGACTGCATATCCCAAGAGTACCCAACTGTAACTAATTTAGTAATTTCTTTCTGTATCCCTTGTTTGATTCTCTCATCAACTCGCTTATTTATTCTATCTTTCAATTTATTATTGGCATATTTAAGACCTATTAACATGTTGTCAGTCTTTAGTAGAGATAGTACCGGTTTATTCATATTCCTTTTCTTGTAATACCCAATTTCTATAGCTCTTTGGAGTCTTCTGGGATTATTTTTATCAGAATAATTCATTATTAACCATTTCGATTTGTCGATGTCAATAAGTATGTCAGTTAATTCTTTTATATTTTTCTTAGATAAATGTTTTCTTAAATTCATGTCCGGAGGAATATCTATGGTTTCAGGAGGATTAATAAATGAAGATACATAAAGTCCAGTCCCTCCAACAAAAATCGGCAGATGTTTTTTTTCTTTTATTTTTTTTACGGTTTTATGAGCAACTTCCAAATAATGTGCCACTGTGAAATTCTGATCTGGTCTTGCCAAATCAAGTAACCATACGGGAATACCATCAACATCATAATATCCATAAGTATATTTGTCATCTTTGATATTGAGTTCCTGATTTACCATGAAGAATTTAGTATTCTTAGGAATATCTTTTCCAGTACCAATATCCAACCCTTTATATATCTGTCTGCTATCTGCAGATATTAATTCGCCATTGAATTTACTAGCTAATTTAAGTGCTATAGAGGTTTTTCCTGTAGATGTAGGCCCGCAGATAAATAGAAGTTTATCCATATAATGGCCAGTCCATAATAGATGTAATCTATATTCTTACTTAATCTATTGAGTTTTAATTAACAACATATCTCATTTTCATCTATGATTTTCTGTTTCACCAGGTTAATATTTTTGTTATTAAATATCGAAGAATACAATACTTTTTTATTCAAGCTGGAAAAAATCAATGTTTTTTTCGTGAGTTCCTTTTCTTTAACTAGATCTGTTTTTGTAAAAAGTACAATCTCCTTTTTATTAAGAAGATTTTCGTCAAATAATTCCAATTCTTTTCTGATCACTAAATAATCCTTATATGGATCTTGTGAATCAGAGGATATACAGTGTAATAACATTTTTGTCCTGGAAATATGACGCAAAAATTTAAAACCCAATCCTTTGCCGTTTGATGCTCCCTCAATAAGCCCGGGTATATCGGCAAGTATCAAACCATCCATGACGCCTAGATTTGGATCAAGTGTAGTAAAATTATAGTCAGCTACTTTAACTGAAGCGTTTGTTAAACAATTTAACAAACTGCTTTTTCCGACATTCGGAAGTCCGATAAGTCCAACATCTGCAATAAGTTTCAACTCAAATTTGAGTTTCTTTTCTTCGCCGGGCTGACCGTTTTCTGCATGTTTTGGAGTTCTGTTTACAGGTGATGCAAAAGCACAGTTTCCCAAACCTCCTCTTCCTCCTATGGCAATAATCAGAATTTCTTCTATCTTCTTCAAATCATATACTTTATTATTACTTATATCTGTCACTGTTGTGCCAGTTGGTAGTAATAGTATCAAATCTTTACCATTCTTTCCTCTTCTATTTGCTTTACCTCCATTTTGTCCATTCTCAGCTTGCCAACTAGTTTTATTCCTATACCGGCGCAGAATCGCGATATCTTCAACTGTCTTTAGTATTATATTTCCCCCTTTTCCACCATCTCCTCCCCATGGCCCCCCTTTGGGAATAAACTTTTCCCTTCTGAATAATACAGCTCCATTACCGCCATTACCTGCTTTGATTGTTATTTTTACTTCATCGACTAACATATATTTTTTTTCAAAGTCAGATTTGGAATATTAATTATCTCTTCCAATATCTGCCATCTTTGTTTTTTTAACTTATGCGGGACATCATCTTTAAACACCTTATGTGCTACTGTCATAGGCCGATCTGAATACATAGCTATATATGCTTTGCAAAAACCAACTTGTTTTACCAATTCCACTGTTTGATTATATTCTTTTTCTGTTTCACCACAAAATCCTACTATAATATCTGTTGAAAATTTCACGTCAGGAATTCTGGTTCTGATTTTCTCGATAAGATTAATGTACTGTTCTCTCGTGTACCACCTATTCATCCGTTTTAACACCTCGTTACTACCCGATTGAACTGGAAGATGAATTTGTCTGGTAATTTTAGGATTGCGTTTAATGACTTCAATTAATTCATTAGAGAAATCCCACGGGTTACTTGACATGAAATCAACGTGTTCTATCAGATCAACTTTGCATATATCTGACAATAGAGACGGAAAAAGGGTAGGAATTCTTAATCTGTTTAAATGTTTTACATGAACTGGCCTTACCGTTCTTCCGTCCGGCAATCGATATCCCTTTACATACTTTAATTCATGTTTTTTTCTGTTAAAATAAGTTCTGTCAAAATCACGCAATACCTGTACGTTCTTAGACCCAACCACTAAATCGGCTCCGTAGGAATTTACATTCATACCCAGTAAAGTGATTTTTCTGTACCCTTTTTTGGAAAGATCTATACATTCATCTAATATCTCTTTATATGATCTGCTTATTTCTCTTCCTCTGGAAAACGGAACAACACAAAATGTACAAAAATTATTGCATCCATTTGATATAGGAATCCAGGCATGAATAATATCATTACGAAGAGGGACATGATCAAAACCTATTTCTTCAATAGGTAAAAATTCATCTACACCGGACATCTTTCTTCTAATCTGACTAAGATATTTACCAGTCTTATCTCTTACTGCCATTCCCACTATACAACCCGTAACAATTATTTTCTTCGGAATATTGTCTTTTTTCTTCTTCTTTACTAAATTATTAACAAGGCCATATATCCTATTTTCTGCCATTTCCCTAATCATACAAGTGTTTATCACCACATGATCCGCATATAAAATATTGTCTGTTCTGGTAAAACCTTGAGTTTGATAATAAGATGCTATTCTCTCTGAATCAGCTACGTTTTGTTGACAACCGAATGTTTGAATATAATATTTTTTACTCATGGCTTTGGTTATTTTAACAAATATATAACTAAATAATAAGAAGTAAATATAAAGATAAATATGACGCTATAGTTCCTGTTGTTTTAAAGGATAATTTCAATATATTAATTCCTAATACTTCCAGATATTTCTTCAATTACACTATTAAGATCCCCTTTTAGGTCTTTTTAGGAAATGAAGCTCCACGGGCTTACGCCCGTGGTATCCTCAAATTCTTCGGCGAGCGAAATCCGCCGAAGCA
>PFMK01000042.1:18156-19110 GCA_002785215.1 Candidatus Gottesmanbacteria bacterium CG_4_10_14_0_8_um_filter_37_24
TTGCAAATCGCAAATACTTAACATGAAACAGATTAGTCGTAAAATTATACTTCTTTTTTTCTTAATAGTACTCATATCTTTATTTCCTAAAATTAAACAGAATAATCTAAATATCAAACCGAATGATTCTTTGGAAATTACCAATGAGGCGTTAATTTTTCTCGGAGACACCGGTACTGGAGACGGAACTCAATATAAAGTCGGCCAGGCAATAAAAAACTATTGTCTAACCAATAATTGTAGAGCAGTAATACTCATGGGCGATATCATTTATAATCAGGGAGTCAGTTCTATAAATGATAAACAATTCATCGACAAATTTGAGAAACCTTATAGAGAGGTTAATCTACCTTTTTATATTTCATACGGCAACCATGATTACTTAGGTTGTACCGTCTGTTATTTGGACTATTCTTCAAAATCCTCAAAATGGATAATGACGGCTCCTTACTACAAATTGTCATTTGATAATGCTGATATTTTCATCATCGACACTGAAAAATTCAGTCAGATTCAGGCAAATTGGCTTAAAGACGGAATAGATAAAAGCCGTGCTACTTTTAAAATAGTCACCGGACATAGACCAATCATCACCTACGAAAGCACGCATGCAGGTGAGAAATGGACTGGAATGGATTTATTGGAAAAGATCATCTGCCAAAAAGTAGACTATTATATTTCCGGCCATTCCCATCTATTGGAGGACGTTGGCAGAATTGGTCGATGCAAAACTATCCAACTTGTTTCAGGAGGAGGAGGTGCTTTTCCGCGCAAGATTAATCCTGAGAATAAAGATCAGTTCTATTTCGAAGGAAATGGTTTTCTGAGTCTGGTAATTACCAAGAATCTAATCAGTACAGAATTTATAGATAAGGAAGGGAATATAATTTTTAGAAATTAATCAAAGTATCCGGCATAAAATCTTGGGAAACCATAACAATCTATTAACTTTAT
>PFMK01000042.1:19127-31875 GCA_002785215.1 Candidatus Gottesmanbacteria bacterium CG_4_10_14_0_8_um_filter_37_24
ACGACGATAGGAATCAGTCCGAAGTCCTACTATGAGAGGTGAACGCGGATTAAACAGGTTATCCAGTCGTGTCTTGCGGCGAGTTTATTTCCAAACTCCATAGATTTTTTCAGCGCATTTACTGCATTTTCCTTTTCCCAAATCCATATCAATCTTAACATCATATCCGTCTCTCTTTATAAGACATTGTCCACATTTAGGACAAAAAGTGGACGACCTCACGGTATCTCTAATGTTTCCTATATAAATATATTTCAGACCGGCTTTTTTCCCTATATTATATGCATTTACAAGCGTACTATGAGGTGTGGGGAATATATCTGTCATCTTATAAGTCGGGTAGAAAGCGGAGACATGCCAAGGGATATCCGAAGAAACTGAGACTAAAAATTCCGCGATGCTCTTCAGCTCCTTTTTGCTATCATTCAGTCCAGGAACAATCAAAGTGGTTACCTCAGTTTCAACTCCTATTTGGAAAAACTTCTTTATATTATTTAATACCGGCTCGATTTTAGCTTTACATACTTTGATGTAATAATCTTTACTGAAACTTTTCAAATCTATGTTTATAGCATCAATATAGTCTCTGATATATTTAAATGTCTCGTCTGATTCGAAACCGTTGGATACATAGATATTCTTAAGTCCCTCCTTTTTTGCCAGTATTGCTGTATCATGTGTGAATTCCACAAATATTGCAGGTTCATTATAAGTATAAGCTATACCTTTTGCACCAGTTTCTTTAGCTCTCCTTACAATTTCTTTAGGCGATATCGTAACTGACATATCATCAATCAAATTTATTAACATGTTTTCATGGATTTGAGACCTGCCCCCTCGGCAGGAAGGTTCGGGATTTGGGATTTGGGATTTATTAATCTGACTCATATCCCAGTTTTGACAAAACAGGCATCCGAAATTACAACCAACTGTTCCAAAGGAGAATATTTTGGATGAAGGAAGGAAGTGATATAACGGTTTTTTTTCTACAGGATCCAGATGCAATCCCATCGCTTTGCCATATACTAGAGAATATAAAACTCCCTCTTTGTTTAATCTCGTAGCGCATATCCCTACTTTGTCTATATCAATCTTGCAATACCAGGAACAGGCAAGACATAATACTTTGTCATTTGTAAGTCTCTTATACAACTTAGCTCTTTTCATCATCTATATGATAGTAGAATTAGTTTCTCAAAACAACTTAATCATGTGGACCTCTTTTTTTTCTATACAGAAGTTCCAATAATTCACGTATATGAATAATAATATAATTCCTGCCTTTTTTATGACAAACTCATGATAGAATCAACTACTCATTGCAAATCGTATAGTTTGATGCTAAACTAATATTTGTTTAGTATCAGTTAATATTTTTATGACTTCCGTAAATAACAGATTATCTGAATATATTATTAATGAAATATTTTTGAAACGCTGGTCTCCTAGAGCTATGTCTGGAGAACCGATTACGAAAAAAGAACTAATGACCCTATTTGAAGCGGCAAGATGAGCACCATCTAGTTCAAACAACCAACCATGGAGATTTCTATACTCTCTTAGAAATGATAAATACTGGAACACGTATCTTTCGTTTCTTGCTGAAGGCAATAAAATATGGTGTAAAAACGCCTCAGTTCTAATAGTTGTCATTTCCAGGGATACTTTCAAGTCTAATAATAAGCCTTCCGGTACACATTCCTTTGACAGCGGTGCCGCATGGGAAAATTTGGCACTTCAGGGTACTCTTATGGGACTTTCCACGCACGGGATGGCGGGTTTTGACTATCAAAAAGCAAAAAAAATGTTGAATATTCCGAATGGATATACAGTTGAAATGATGATAGCTGCAGGAATACCAGGAAGATCGGAAGATTTACCGGAAGAATTAAGAGCAAGAGAAACGCCAAGTCAAAGGAAAAAACTTAACGAAATTATCTTTGAAGGAAACTTCAATTCCTAAGCTGCTTCATCCACAGTTTTTTCAAGAATCTGTCTTGCGACTTCTCTCTTAGATGATCTTGGTATCTTTGATATCATCCCCAGACGGGAGAATAAATAAACTTCATTCTCATCTGACCCAAAACCAATATCTTTTCTCCCCACATCATTAACCACCAGATAATCCGAATTACTGACCAAAATTTTATTACGAGCTATATTTGCAATGTCTTCTTCTTTTATTTTATATATCGCCTTAAATCCTATAAGCCTGATCTTTGAATTCCATACTTTTATCATGTGAAGAATTTTAGGAGTAGATTTCAACTTTAATTCAAATGATTTATCACTCTCAATTTTACCTGATAATTTATATTCTGGTACAAAATCAGACACCGAGGCCGTATGAAATATTACGTCGTAATCTCTCACATTACTTTTTATAAGTCTTTCTAAATCTTTGTAAGAACTAAATATTTTCTCCTTCAGAATGCTTAAAGATTTCACTGATGATTCAGAGCGGAGAAAAAGCACTTCTGCTCCCATACGTACGCATTCATCTGCAATTGACAACCCCATCTTTCCGGAACCTTTATTTGTAATTAATCTGACATCGTCTATCTGTTCGAGAGTCGCCCCGGCAGTAACAATAATTTTTTTTCCTTTCAGTTTACATTTTTCTTTTAATATTTTCATAATTTCCGTATAAATAATCTTAACGTCCGGTAATCGACCAACACCTCTATAACCACAAGCCAACTCCCCTTCTACTGGAGGTAAGATATAAAACCCCCTTTTTACCAACAGGCCAATATTTTCTGAAACTATTCTATTTTCCCACATGTGGACATTCATTGACGGACAAACAAATATTGGAGCTTTAGTAGCAACAGCTACCGTTGTTACAAAATCGTCAGCTAAACCATGTGCTAATTTACCTATGATATTTGCCGTGGCAGGAACAATTACATAGATATCCGCTAAATCAGCTAACATTATGTGATCAATTTTTTTGGTGCTTATTATCTTTCGATAATCCAATCCTTCTTCCACAATTTCTGTATGCACTTTATTTCCGGAAGCTTTTTCATAATCAAAAATAGGATACATTTTGGCAGCATTTTTTGTCATGATAACATAAACCTTGGCTTTATTTTTTCTGAGGAGTCTTATAAGCTCTATGCTTTTGTAACCGGCTACACCGCCGGTAATACCTATCAACACCACTGGCGATTTGATATTCATAATTTATTCAACTTGATGCTGATGTATAACAGCGTAAAGAGTATTTCCACGATACGATACTAATAAAAAAAAGGGTGAAACTGACTGCAAAAGCAATGATTACAGATATAAAGTTCAACCGTCCTAATAAAACTTCAACCGGATAAGACATCATAATACCGACAGGTATTGCAAACGTGATAAATGATCTTATCGGTTCAGTATATATGTCGATTGGGAGTTTGCCCATACCGGTTATGTCTCTGTAAATCATAATGGCATGGTCTATTTCTGTTGTCAGTACAGCAAGAGAAAGTACGATAATATGAAAAGACGCCGCAATAAGCAACGCATTCAGAATCATCAATAAGTATATTACTATTCCAAAGGCAGAGACGTTTCCAATTTTATTAATTATATAACCTATGGCAATGAAAAGCGGCACCAAAGTCAGAAAATCGAGAAAATCAGTCCATCCGAAAAGAGATCTGAACAGACTATTGAAAGGTTTGATGAGTACAAAATCAAAATCACCGCTTATTATGCTTTGACGAAAACGATAAACTTCCCTGAAAAGCATTTGAGTAATCGCGTCAATCAGATTAAAAGTAAGATAAAACAAGATAACCTGCCACAGATCGTATCCAACCAATGCTTTTGTTTTTAATACAAGTATTATCAGAAATCCAAGAAAAAACAATACTCTCATCACCTTACCAAAAAGAAATAGAATAGCACCGATTCTTGAGACAAAAAAACTTTGAAATGATGCCATGGCCATGTATAACCATACTCTAAGATATTTGTTTTTGTTTATTAGATCCATAAATCAACGACCCTCAGACGTATATGTTTCTAATCCTTTTCTCCATACAATTTTTAGCATCACTGATAATAAAATAATCCAGATAATCGTGATGAAAAATCCGAAAAAAATAAAATCATGATTTAAGCCCCCCAGGTATATTTTTAAAGGGAAATATACCAAATATGGGAAAGGCAATATCCTGAGTGCCGTATATAATACCTTCGGTAATATATCCAATGGAAAATAGATACCTGCTAAAAAAGAAACTACAATATAAAAAACAAATCTTGGAGCCCATATTTCTTTGGACCAGAAACCGATAAAAGACAGAAGAATATTGATCTCAAAATAAAGAATAGCCGATAGAATAATTGAAATTATAAAAAGAATAATCAAGCTGAAATCTGTTTGTAGGATGAAAGGAACATTTAATAAAGTGATTATAATTACAATCTCGAATAATGAAAAAAGGGTATTAAGGACTTTATCGGATAAATCCCTGGCTAAATTAAGACCGAAATAGTTTATTGGCTGAATTAGGATATTAGCCAGTTTACCGTAATTAATCTCATAAGCTATTTTGAAAGTCTGAGTTGATTGAGATATTCCGTTTATAAAAATAATAAGAATTATGTAGGTAAGTAGCTGGGATTCTTTATATCCAAAAACCTGATAGTTAGTACGGTATATTGATTGCCATAAAAAAAAGCTGATAAGGACGGAGACGATTATCCGTATTCTCCAAAGAATGAAATTCAGTCTGTATGCAAAATATTCCAAAAGTGAGTTTTTAAATATATAATAATATTTCCTCATTTATTATTTTTACTGAATACCATATTGATAATCTCATCTATCTCCAATTCTTCAATATTTAAATCCCCTATGTCGTATTTTTCAAGCAATCTTGCGGCAATTTTGCTCACTTTTTCCCTGCCGACGGTAATTATTGCTTTTTCCCGATTGAAAAATTTAAGTTTTCCGTATCTGGTTAACTCTTTTGCTTCTATAGGTTTCTTAAAATATACAGTAATTATTTTGAATTTTGAATATTTTTCCACTATTTCGGATAAATTACCATCATATATAATCCTTCCGTGATCGATAATAATCACCCTTTTGCATAATTTTTTTACATCGGACATATAATGGCTCGTCAGCAAAATTGTCGATTTATATATAGAGTTATACTCCGCTATAAATTCTCTTATTTTTTTCTGCATGATTACATCAAGTCCTATGGTAGGTTCATCTAAAAAAAGGACTTTTGGTTTATGGATAAGTGAAGCAATCAGTTCCATCTTCATCCTTTGTCCTAAGGAAAGTTGACGTACCGGAGTGGTCAATAAGTCTTTTACCTCAAGAAGAGAGGAAAGGGTGCCCAGAGTATTTTTGTATTCGTCATCACTGATACCGTAAATCATTTTATTCAAATTAAATGTTTCCATAGCCGGTAAATCCCACCATAACTGGTTTTTCTGTCCCATTACTAGTCCGATTTCTTTAAGGTAGTTGCTATTCCGCTCATAAGGATAATATCCTAAGACTTTTATTTCTCCACTTGACGGATGGAGAAGTCCGGATAAGCATTTTAGGGTAGTAGTTTTCCCTGCTCCGTTTGGCCCGATAAAACCTACAAGTTCTCCTTTTTGAATATCGAAAGAAATATCTTCAATCGCTTCCACTGTTTCATATGTTCTGTGAAATATTGAACCCATGGCCGTAATCAGTCCGGAAGACCTTTTGTATACTTTGAAATCTCTCTTTAAGTGTGAAACTGTAATGATCATGCGGGTATTAGTATACCATCTCCGTGAAGAGACGAAGATGTCAAAATTATGGAAAATATAGAAGAACTCTCAAAGAAAGAGAGTTCTTCTAAAGCTAACTCTAAACCTCAAATTTATCTTATTACTTTTTTGAGGGCTTTACCAGCTGTAAATCCTGGCGTTTTTCTTGCTGGGATATTGATTGGTGCTCCTGTTTGAGGATTCCTACCTTTCCTTGCTGCTCTGGAGCGAACCATAAACGTACCAAACCCCGTTACCACTACCTTATCACCTTTCTTAAGATTCTCACTAATTGCGCCAAATACTGCATTTACTGATTCTTTGGCTGCTTTTGCTGTTAGATTAGCTTTTTTTGCTACGTAATTTACTAAATCAGCTTTTGTCATATCTTGAAATAATTCACCTCCTTTTTTATCCCGATTATTATGGGAGGGCAGTAAATTATGGATTGATTGACAGGATAATCCAAAACCAATTTAGTAGATTTTTTTATTGTTGTCAAGCCCTAGTTTAATTTTGTAGCAAAGAAATGATAATGTCGTATTTGCACGAAATAGAAATGTCGCCTTTTCTGCTTCATACTGATTGAATTAATAAATTCAAAAGTAAAGGGGGCGGAAAATGAAAGGATTCATTTCTATGAGTGCAAAAGAAACAGAAAGGATAACCATCATGGATAATCTGATAGAAAAAAGGATCAAACAGAAACATGCGGGAAGACAGTTAAATATTTCAGTCAGGCAGGTTCAAAGAATACTCAGAAGGTATAAAAGAGAGGGAGTTGCCGGTTTGGTTCATTTGGGCCGGGGACGGCCAAGCAACAGGGTCATCCCGCAGGAAGAGAAAAACCGGGCGATTGATATCATCAGGAAACGCTACTCTGATTTCGGTCCGACCTTTGCTTTGGAAAAGCTGAAAGACTGTCACTCTGTTTGTTTTGGGATAGATACTTTAAGACAGGAAATGATAATTGCCAAACTCTGGAAGCCCAGGAAAAGGAAACTCAAAGATATTCACCCCTACCGGGAAAGAAGAGCTTGTTTGGGTGACCTTGTCCAGCTTGACGGTTCACCTCACAAATGGTTTGAGGACCGTGGCCCATCCTGCACCCTTCTGGCCTTTATCGACGATGCAACTTCAAGAATCATGGACGGGGTATTTGTTGATTATGAAGGAACATTTACTCTTTTTGAGGCGGGAGAGCATTATCTTCAAACGCACGGAAAACCACTATCATTTTATGTAGACAAACACTCAACCTTTAAGATCAACCGGCAAGCCAATGTTGAAGAGGAATTAAAAGACAAACAGGCTCAATCTCAGTTTTCAAGAGCTATGGATGAGCTTGGTATTGAAGTCATCTGTGCCAATTCACCAGAAGCCAAAGGCAGAGTGGAAAGATTGTTTGAGACTCTGCAAGATAGATTGGTTAAGGAGATGAGGCTGAAAGGAATATCAACAAAAGAGGAGGCAACTAAGTATTTCAGGGAAATATATATTCCAATACATAACAGTAAATTTGCGGTACTACCCAAAGAGAAGGCAAATCTCCATAGACCCCTTCTTCCGGATGATGATCTTGCCAAAATACTCACTATCAGATCAAAAAGAATGGTCACGAGGAATCTGGCGGTACAATACAAAAACACCAGATACCAGCTGATACCGGAGAATGGATACAGGTATACATTGAGAAATACAGGTATCACTGTAGTTGAAGACAGGAATGGAAAAATCTCATTTATCTATAAGGATAAAACCATTCCTTACCGGGTAGCCATAAAAGATGTAAATAGTAACAAGCCGATACAAATAGTTTCTTCTAAGGAGTTCAGGGAAAAAAGGGTGTATCTTCCTCCTAGCTTTGACCATCCCTGGAGAAGTTCTGTCTATGCTGGATGAGTACTAAAAAATGGAATTAATAACATTACAAAAAGGCGACATTTCTAAATCGTTAGAAACCGGACATTTCTACTTAGTGTTGACAGCCCTAGTTTAATTTTCTGCTTTAATGGACTGTTTCCGTCACTCTTAATTCTCTGATAACAGTAATTTTGATCTGACCCGGATAAGTAGGGAATTTTTTTTCTATCTCTTCTGCGATTTTCTTGGTTGTCACAGTCACACTTGCATCATCCAGTTTCCCCGGATCTACGATCACTCTTAATTCCCTTCCTGCCTGCAAAGCATATGCTTTTTCCACTCCTGAGAATGATTTTGCCACATCTTCAAGCGTAGTCAACCTTTTGACATATTCTTCAATATCCTCATATCTGGCTCCAGGCCTTGAACCTGAGATTGCATCCGCAATATATACCAGTACAGCTTCGACCGAAGGAAAAGGAATGTCTTCATGGTGAGAAGCTACACAATCAATAACTGATTGAGGCATGTTGTTCTTTCTTAATAAATCTACCCCTAGCTGTACATGAGATCCTTCTTTTTCTGTAATAACCTTTCCTATATCATGGAGTAGACAGCCTAATCGAACAATATTTATATCAGCTCCCAACTCGCGAGCTAGAGCTATACCAATTTTTGTCTCCTCAAGAGTATGAGCAATCATATTCTGACCGTACGAAAACCGGTATTTAAACCTGCCAAGTAAAGCAATTGTATCACTCTGCATATTATATACCCCCACAGCATGACAGAGTTTTTCCCCTTCGGTAAACATAATTTTATCGATTTCCTTTTCAGTTAACTTAACTAACTCTTCAATCCTGACAGGTTGTATTCTGCCATCCCTGATTAACTTTTCCAAAGCAACCCTTGCTATCTCTCTTCTAACAGGATCGAAACAGGAAAGCCTGATAATACCTTCTTCATCCAGATCAACATCAACTCCTGTTGCCATTTCAAACGCTCTGATATTTCTCCCTTCTTTACCAATTATCCTACCTTTGATATCTTCATCAGGAATTTTTATTGTAGAAACAGTATACTCAGCAACATAATCTGTAGCAGCATGACGCATAGCGTCTACTAATATCTCTCTGGATTTTTTCTCTGAATCCTGCTTAGCAATATTTTCTGCTTCTTTTATCCGCTTCGCCACTTCTTCTTTAAGTTTCTCTTCAACTGCTGTAAGGATCAGAGTTTTTGCTTCGTCTCTTGTCAACTTAGCTACCTTTTCAAGTTTGGCGATTAGATCGCTTTTGAGTTTCTCTATTTCTGTGATTCTTTTTTCTATTTCTGCTTCTTTCTGTTCTATATTCCGATTCTGATCTGCAAATTCTCCGAATTTCCTATCTATCGCTTCTTCTTTAGTAACCAATCTTTGCTGAATAACCAAAGCTTCCTGTCTGACTTTTCTTGATTCATCCTCTGCTTCTTTTTTTATTCTGAAGGCTTCATCTTTTGCTTCAATTATGATTGCTTTAGCTTCCTGATTAACTGATACTATAGAAATTGTACTTTCTTCCTGTGGAATTTTTACCGCCTGAACAACAGGTTTTTCGCTACTTTTCTCTTTCGCTGATAACTGCTGTTCAATTTTTTCAAGTCTTGTAAGTATTATTTTTAGAACAGGTAACATATAATCCTCCTTTGGTATAACAAATAATATATTTATGCATAATTAATAATCAGCTATAGTTAAGCACGTAAATGGTATAAGTTGTGGCAATAAAGGAATAGACGAATTTTATTGTCGTCTGTAGGAAGTTAGATATTGATGTAAAAATCTTTGTATCATCCTATATAACCCCTTAATTACCTTCGTCCACAATTTATGAGTTACTGTCCTTCGTATTGTAGAGTTTTTTTATCGACGAGTCAATAACTCTATATATTATTTCTGATTGAAATCCCCGACTGGTAAGAAAATACCACATTTTCCGCCGTATGGTTTCTACTGATAAATTTCTCCATAATGTCAGTTTCTTTTCTACGGCCTGCAAGGCTAAGTCATATTCTTTCTTACCGTCATATTTAGTTTCAGATAATACATTCTCAACAACATTACTTTTTATACCTTTCCTTCTCAATTCATTTATAAGGGCCTTCCTCCCTTTTGGTTTGTGTAAACTTCTTTGTTCAATCCACCAACTGACAAATTCTTCATCGTTTATGAGATTTTGGGAAGTCAATTCAATAATTACATCCCGGGAATATTGAGGTGAAATTTTGTGTTTACAGGAATATAAATTCAGTCTATCTTCAATTTCTTTTTGACTTCTTGGTCTTAAGGAAAGAAGTCTTAAAGCATAATCTGTCAATTTTCTTCTTTCTTCTTTCTCCATTTAATCCTTTTTTTCTTGTCCGACAATTTTATCTTTAATTTGTCCCGCTTTATTTACTTTCCAAATGGCATCCGTTATTTCTTTAGCTATTTTTTGATTTTCAGTTAAAAATATTCTCGCTGCTTCTCTGCCTTGTCCTAGCATTTTTTCTTCAAAACGTAAAAATGCACCGGATTTTGAAATAACTTCAAATTCCAAACCCACATCTATCAGTCCACCTTCCTTGGATATGCCTCCTTCTAACACGTCAAATTCTGCTATGCGGAAAGGAGGAGCTACTTTATTTTTAACTATTCTCACCCGATGTCTGCTGCCTATGACTTTATCCCCATCTTTTAATGTCTCAATTTTCCTTGTATCCATCCTTATGGAAGAATAAAATTTTAAAGCCAGTCCTCCAGGAGTAGTTTCCGGATTACCAAAAAATACTCCGATTTTCTGTCTCAGTTGATTTGTAAATATGGTTACGGTCTTTGACTTGGAAATAACTCCTGTCAATTTCCTTAATGCTTGTGACATAAGTCTGGCCTGTACTCCTATCATGGAATCTCCCATTTCCCCTTCAATTTCTGCTCTGGGGACTAAGGCCGCGACTGAATCAATTACGATGATATCTACTCCTCCTGACCTTATCAGCGTTTCGGCAATTTCAAGAGCTTGTTCTCCTGTATCAGGTTGAGATACAAGTAAATCATCTAATTTAACACCTAGTTTTTCTGCCCATATAGGATCAAGCGCATGTTCTGCGTCAATAAATGCAGCGACTCCTCCATGTTTTTGGGCTTGAGCAATAATTGATAATGTAACTGTGGTTTTTCCTGAGGCTTCAGGTCCAAATACCTCTATGATTCTACCTCTGGGGACACCGTTTACTCCTAGGGCGATATCAAGGGCTAAAGATCCTGTAGGGATCACCTCAAGCTCCATTTTACCTACGTTCTTATCACCCAGTTTCATGATTGAACCTCTACCGTACTGCTTCTCTATCTGATCCATGGCTATCCTTACGGCCTGGAGTTTAGGATTTTCAGCTGGTTGTTTCGGTTCTTTGACCATATTTTTGTAATTATTAATCTAGATTAATTTCTGTCATTATCCCATAATCTATGCTAGAATACAATATTGTTCATAGCTAATGGTTCATGGTTGATAGATAATAGAATTGAACGTAAGATAGTAAATAGAAGAAAAAAGTCCAATAGAAATCGGGGATTAGTTCAGTTGGCTAGAACGCACGCATGGGGTGCGTGAGGTCACCCGTTCAAGTCGGGTATCCCCGACCAAATTTCCAGTGTGAATGTTTACTCAGAAAATAGCGAAGTGATTACTGGGTGCGTGAGGTCTGCGGTTCAAGTCCGCTCTCCCCGATTAGGTAGGACAGAAGGCATTTTTACGAAGGGTTCAAAGTTGGGATTAAGTTGGTGTGACACTATTTTCTGGTTCTTTATGACAAAGTTCATAAATACCAGTCTGACGATTTTATCCACTAAGAAAGCATTATCACTATTTCGTAGCGTACTGCCAATGTATTTGAAAAAGTTCATAAAAGTTTCATAAGAGATAGGTTCTGTGGTAAGACTGTGGTCAATAGATGTAGTAGCCTCTTTTAGTTTTGATTTTTCTTCCTCAAGGGTCTTTATTGAATTATCAATACCCTCAATCTGTCTGTTTAAGTCTTTAATCAGGGTTTCATTACTGGCATTTCCTAATGCGTTTGTTTTTTGCTCTTTTTTCTTTTCAAGCTCCTGGATTTGCTTAGTATAACTTTGTAAAAATCTGACATTATTTTCTTTTGTATTCAATAGGCTCTTTGTTGCTTTTACCTTGTATTCCTCGTATCCTGTTTTATCTATTACTATGCCCTTTTTAAGAAAATCACTGATATATTCAAAGATTATTTTGCTTCTTAATCCTTTCTTAATTTTTTTATCCAGTCTGCTTGGACAGTCTATTTTATGACACCTAGATACCTGTGATGGCTTTTTCCACTGCTCCTAGACCTTCCTGGTGTCATCAGATTACCACAATAACCGCAATTCACCATCTTGCTAAACAAGAAAACCTTAAGCTCTTGTGTTCGCCTGAAACTGGTTGCCTTATTTAATATGCTTCTAAGTTCAAGAAAATCCAGAGGAGTAACCATAGGTTTGAAAGAATGGTCTGCTTCTGCCATATCTATTACTTCACCGCCGTAAACATTTACACCAGCATAAAATGGATTTGAAAATATATCGGATAATTTCTGTTTGGTCATTTTTGTTTGCTTTTCCCTGAATGTAAAATTATTTTTATTAAGATATTCTGCTATATCCTCAAGAGGTTTTCTATCAAGAGCCATTTTGAAAGCCTGTTGAAGCAATGTGAAATTGTCACCATCAGGTTTGTAATACCTTGCTTCACTCATCTTGTATCCATATTTTGGGACATTTGTTGGAGAGCGTCCTTTCTGTGCTATATTTTTACTTCCTCTTTGGGATACGGCTGATAGGTTGTCTGAATACTGTTTCGCCAGAACAAATTGTATACCCAAAGTCATTATTCCGTTTGCGTCATTGACGAAGGTATACTGGCTGAACTTCAAGTCAACAATAATTCCTCTATCAAGAAGGTCTATAATTTCCCCTGCGTCTTTCATATTCCTGTGTAGGCTGAGATACATAGGTGACACTTTCAAGGTATAATTACCAACCTTGAAAGGAGAAGCCGATGACTGCAGTTAAACCAAACCCATTTCATCCCTG
>PFMK01000021.1:0-4377 GCA_002785215.1 Candidatus Gottesmanbacteria bacterium CG_4_10_14_0_8_um_filter_37_24
CTGGGCTATATAAATATCGAAATAGTGTGAACAGGGGTTATTGTGGTGCGAATTTTCATCCCAGCGGACTATGCAATCCGTAACCTGGGAGGGGTTAAACCCGTCGCGTTTCTTTAATACATAAAGGAATTCTTTCGTATTCATGTTTGTTCCGTCCCCGATTCCGCAGTTTGGCTTTTCTTCGTTAAAGCCACAGCCTACATTATGGGAATACGGCGTCCAAAATACCTCCAATACTTCACCATCTTTTGTCACTTCTGCAATTTTCCTTAAATCAGGATATGCACCTGTGATATCGCATACGCCTCTCATATTGGAAGCAGCATCCCGGGAGACATTGGTGCATTCCTGCCGGTCTACAGTATAAGGTCCTGCCAGTTCATCGGTTTTACAGCTTGCCACGCGCAAATCTTTCCTGACCCGGATATAATTTCGTGGACTCAGATAATCTCCTTTCAGGTTGGTTAAAATCATATTCTTACAAGTTGCCTCCTGGCTGTTGAATTTCGAAGGGAAAGAAGAAGGTGGAAAAATATTCGGGTTTAAAGCCGGGCGGTAATCAGTAAGATCGGTGAAATTCTCAGGCCAGCTAAGGGTAAATACTTGTTCCGGTTCCGGATTATAGCACTGTTGGTATCCATAGGAGGTGACGGGGGTTTTTGGCGACGTGCCGGCGGTTCCGCCGCTGCCAATGGTTGCCATCCCTACTAAGAAAGCGATTATTGATTGAAACATAGACTAATTATTAATGGTCAATATATTATCGTCTTTTTTTGCTTAATTAAAATGTTTCTTAATATATTTATATAATAGTTTCTTTTATTATACTAAATACATAAGATATATAATAGCAGATTTTTTATGTTAAAATATATACATGGTTTTATCAGACAGGGATATCAAAAAATCTCTATCAAATGGTAAGATTAAAATTACACCGGAACCCAATCTGGATCTTCAGTTAGGGTCATGTTCCATAGATTTGAGATTGGGGGATACATTCAGGATATTTGAGCACAGCAGGTTTCCTTATGTGGATCCTCATAATCCTGATTATTCCAAAGATATTACCAAGGAGATAAAAGTGAAGGAAGGTGATCCGTTTATTTTGCAGCCGGGAGATTTCGTTCTGGCTACTACTATCGAGAGTTTTACTCTTCCTACTGATTTGTTGGCCCGGCTTGAGGGAAGGTCATCTTTGGGAAGATTGGGAATAGTAGTTCACTCCACTGCGTCGATTTTTGAACCGGGTTTTGAAGGTAAGGTAGTGATGGAGCTTGGTAATCTTGGACGGATGCCAGTGGCTTTGTATCCGGGTATGAGGGTGTGTGCAGTTACTTTTGAAAAACTTTCTTCACCGGCAGAGATACCTTATAATAAAAAAAGTACTGCAAAATATATGAGCCAGACTTCTCCCGAACCTTCCAAAATATCCGAAGATAGTTAAATATTTCCCTGAACACTCTTATTTTATTTAATAATTGAAAAAAAGTATAAATTATCAGTTATTTTATTGAGGAAATAATGTTATCACAATCCATATGATAGAATTATATTATAATCTATTTATATTTGCCTTTTTTCAAAAAAATGGGTATATGAGTCAATAATTTTTTTGTTGATTTTGTATAAAGAAATTAGGGAATATTGAAATATTTCTTCACGAATCCCTCGAATTTTGACAGAACCTCAGGCATATTTTCCCGTCCAAACCCGATTCTTATATGATTGTCGTTATAGTCAAAAAGACCGGAAGGCAGGAGTAATATGCCTGTTTCAATTACCGATTTTTGGCAAAAATCGACAGCGCTTACGTTTTTTAATAATTTGGGGAAGCACACAGATCCGCCTTTTGGTCGAACAAAGTCAAAGAAGTCAT
This sequence comes from Candidatus Gottesmanbacteria bacterium CG_4_10_14_0_8_um_filter_37_24, assembly GCA_002785215.1. GTDB lineage: Bacteria > Patescibacteriota > Microgenomatia > 2-02-FULL-39-11 > 2-02-FULL-39-11 > CG1-02-37-22. Next base: position 1,880 of record PFMK01000021.1, read on the forward strand.
GATATTTACCGAAGAAGTCATCAAGCAATGCCAGATTACCTCTCAATCTGTTTATATGTTTCTGGATAATAGTTCCTTTAACTCTCAGAGCAATAACAGACAGGATTTCACTGGGAGCACTACTGCATACGGTAGTATAATCCTTGAAAACCTGCATTTTGGCAAAAAGATCCTTGTCTTTTGTGATAAGCCAACCGATTCTGACTCCAGCCATACCAAATGTTTTTGACATTCCGGAAAGAGATATACCTTTATCATACACATCACAGATAGCAGGCAACCTATTGGAAATATCAAATTCAAAAAGCCTGTACATTTCATCTGAAAGTATATAAATTCCTTTTTCTTTCGCGATACTGATAATTTTCGTGAACTCCTCCTGGCTGGGAAGAGAACCTGTAGGATTATGGGGGAAGTTAATGATGATCAGTTTGGTATTGTTTTTAATATTGTTTCTCAAAAATTCCGGGTTGAACCGCCAACCCAGGTTTTTTTCGGGTAACCATCTGGTTACTTCGCAACCTAAGCTTTGGGGGATTTCATATAATGACTGGTATGAGGGGAAAACAGATATTACATGATCACCGGGGGCAAGAAGAGTATTTAAAGCAATAAATATTCCTTCTTCAGGAGCAGTGATAAGGATATTGGTAGAACTGATATTTTTATATAGTTTGACTATTTCGCTTCTAAGGAGAGGTAGACCCTGATTGTTAGTGTAACCCAGCGTCAGATCATCCCACATCCTTTTCATCTCCTCATCAGCCATCTCAAGTAGGGCTCTTTGGGACAATCCGTCGCAGTCAGAGGCGGAAAGGAGATACTTTGAAGTAAATTCATACTCCGCGAAATATCTTTCCAGTTTGAAGGGTTTAAGTAACATGCTTTTAGTATAACAGAAAAAAATAAAGATAAGAATAATTCCGTAGGATTTTATATTCTTTTACGTCGGGGAACATTATTATCTGCGGGAGTTTGTTTTTTTCCGGATAATTGGTGGGAGGTTCTGCCTCTTATACGATGGAAAAATTTGGCCTGGGTAAGGGCTGACCGTTCCAGAAGATAGTCTTCCTTCATTTTGGAAACGTGGGTGTTTTCAACTGCTTCTTTCTTTTTTTCTTTATTTTTTTCAATTTTATATTCGATCTCTTCAGAATTTTCAAAAGACATAATTTCCTTTCCAGTAGTAATCATACTATAAATACCTGGGAGATATCAAAAAAAAAGTTGATATACTGAAAAAACTCAGGTTTGAAAAAAGTTTTTCCAGCATATACCCCTCTAATCAGCTATTGCAACCATTCCGGTTGCAAACCTGAGTAAGACGGGTAGATATACTTATCACTCCAACGGCTGATCTGAAGAGGAAAAATTGCTGATGATCCTCTTAAGCATACGGTAGAAGGTCACATATGAAGGGATGGATAAACGTTCTCTGGTGGTATGGGCGTCATCGATTTGGGGACCGATAGAGATAATCTGAAGATGCGGATAAAGGAGTGAGAATGGTCCTCCTTCCAAACCTCCGTGCGTGGATACGAGACTTAAATCTGCTCCGGTTATCTCTTTATATGCTCTTATTGCTTGAGCATTTATCGGATAACTTGGGTTATCGTTTGGCATCCAACCCGAATACGCCTCAGGTTCTTCCACAGTAGCGTCTCTCCCTTCGGCGATACCTTTTATCTGGGATCTGAGACGATTTAGATCTGCAAAATCTGCGCTTCGGGACATCAGTGTGATGATAGCTCTATCTGAACCCTCTGATATTCTTATGGTAGCCAGATTAATGGATGTTTTGGGGATATAGGAAATATCAGGAAATTCTGCCTGTACTCCATGCGGTAACTGTATCAAAAGATCTATTAGTTTTGTGGTTGATTCTGCTGTCATGACTGTTTGTTGCAAAGGACTGACATCTTCAAGACTCATCTGCAGTTTTGTTTCCTTAGGATAATCCGTTTTTATGGTTGCTTTTATTTCGTCGATAACATGTGACAATTCCTCTTCTGAACCACTATTTATGGCAACTACTCCCTGGGCGTCGCCCGGGATGGCGTTGTTTATGGGTGATTGGTCTTCCCTGAAATACCCGCCACCGATTGATTGGATTTGCATCTCCGGATTTTTATCTCTAATTACAGCAAATGTTGAGGCCAATAACTTTATGGCATTTGCCCTGTTTTCCATTATATTTCCTGCGGAATGGCCTCCAATACCTCCTGAGATACTGATACGGTAAAAACGTTTATCTATGCTTGCTGTCTCCGTAGTCAAAGGCATTTCCAGGATGGAATTTCCGGCGCCGGAACAACCTACGGTAGCTTTTCCTTCCCTTTCGCTGTCAAGGTTAAACATGAATTGGTACTTACCAAGATCAAACTGGCATTTTCTTGCTCCAAATAACCCTGTTTCCTCCTGTACGGTGGCAAGGATAGCCAGGGGGCCGTGCTTCACCTTTGAATTAGGATCCAAAATTTCTTCCACTAAACCAAGCG
>PFMK01000021.1:4427-4640 GCA_002785215.1 Candidatus Gottesmanbacteria bacterium CG_4_10_14_0_8_um_filter_37_24
TGTAATTGGGGTCTTCAGGATCAATTATTGGTATGGCTCCTTTTATGGCCGGGTTGTCCTTTCCTTTTTCAGCCACACAGACCATATCCATATGGGTTTGCAGGATGCTACCGGGTCTACCCTCATAACCTGCTGAAGCGGGGACTTTAATGAGAAGGTTGCCGATTTCATCACGTTGGTGGGGAAGATCATACTGGTCTGCGAATCTCTCCA
>PFMK01000021.1:4664-6646 GCA_002785215.1 Candidatus Gottesmanbacteria bacterium CG_4_10_14_0_8_um_filter_37_24
GTTGTCCAAGCAAGCCTTCCCGTGAAAATATCTGGTACGCGCTTCTAGGTGCTTCAATAGGTTGGGACATAAAAAAACCTGCTTTAAATTGGCAGGAAAGATATTGGTAGCTTGCGCGTATTCTATCTCTTATGCCCTAAACGGTCAAGTCTGCGCTGTCATGCAATATAATTTGTTAAATATAGTAGGAAATGACAGAAACTTAAACTAATGGATTATTAGTTATGTAAATGGTATATAGATAATTAATTATGACTTATGAAATAATTAAATCCCCATTAGCCGGACCGGGAAATCTGCGATATGCAGTCTGCAAAAACACGGGGATTGCAGAAGCAGAAGAAAGACGAGTTGGAGAGCAAAATGCTCACGCCGAAGATCCTGTCATGCGGCGAGATTTGACTCTTCCTGATGCGGTTCAAATTGCCGGAGGTATGGGTTGCAATGTGGGTGATCTCATCATTGTAGGGTATGATGCAAGGATAGATGATTCAAATTACCGGGGGTGAAGATAGTATTGAAAAGTTTTTTTGTTTTTTTCGAATTCTTCCCATATAATCCGGTTCCAGGATTAATGCATATGAAAACTAAAGATGTATTTAGACCAATTGAGCCTCCAGATGGCTTTCCTGACGGATTAAGGATAGAAGAAGACGAACAAGGCGCAAGAAGAGTAGTGGCATTAGTTGGAGATGGTACAAATTATTACAGAATAAGAGGAGCGGTTAATCCAAGTAATGGTTTGATTTATCCGGATGGTTGTGTTGGACAAGAAGGATTGGTATTAGGGCAGATTTCAAGTAGTGATTTGGTTCATGTAAGAAACGCTTTGGGCTTATAACTGATAAATGACAATGGGCAAATTTAAAATTTTCAAATATCTGTTATAATTATTGAAAATCAAAATGACCAGTTCTTTCTTTAAGCACCGAAGTATTCTCCTAACCGCCCTGATATTTTTCAGCATTGGTTTCATTTCTTCCCTTATCTACACCCAGAAATCCCGTTATTTGACTCAAGCGCAAGATAGCGGTATCGTCTCTGAAAAAGTTCAACAATCACCGATACCGACAGAAACCCCTTCCTGGACGCCTTATCCGACAGTCGCGGCAGAAGAGGTAAATTCCATTGTTCAAAATAATAGCTCAATTACCAACAGTTCTAAATTTACCATTTTAGAAGTACAAAAAATCACAGCAGATAAAACAAGCGCGCAGACGGGGGAGAATGTGAATTTCACAGTTACCATAAAAAATACCGGCAGTACCAAAAAATTACTCACCCATATCTGTTTCAATCATTCAGGCGGAGTGACTTTCGGATGCATACGGGAAATGAATTTAGAGGCAGGGGATAAATTTAATGTGAATAACACCATGCAGTTTACAGCTCCCGGCACATACAGCGTCTGGATTACCTGGAGCCAGGACCATACTAATTTTTACAGACCCCAAAATTCCGGCAGTGCTGTTGTCCATGTGATCTAATTATCGTTAGATGTGCCAGAAAAAGGGCCTTGTGTGGCGTAAACTTTGGAGTGTCTTCGTACTCCCGGATATGGCGGTAGGAAATGCGGACCGGGCGGCAATTCTTCTTCAGTTGTAGTCCCAAAAAAACTCAAATCATCAGGAGGATTTTGGCCTGTGGGTGTCAACCAAACAAGACCATGACATTCGTTCCTTTCACATCCGGGCCATCTTATAGGTAAAGTAGGACTATCAATAGATATTTCACCGCATGATCCCAATACTACTCTCATGTTGTCAGGTCCTCTTTTTGGTGTGGTACCTTCTGGAAAGGTAATTTTCACCGTGCATCCGGAAAAAGGGCAATCCATCTGTCTGGACTGGTATTCCTGCTTCTTACCCATCAAGAAGAATTATACATTATGGAATCAATTTGACTGATATTTAGGATTGAAGATTTTTAATTCAATGTTTATCCGCCTTCGCAGAAAACCACGAGTGTAAACTCGTGGATGA
>PFMK01000021.1:6713-10243 GCA_002785215.1 Candidatus Gottesmanbacteria bacterium CG_4_10_14_0_8_um_filter_37_24
CTTCATCTATACCCTTCTTATACCCATCTTACTCAGGTTTGCAATCCCGATTTAATCGGGACTGATTAGACCTCCGATTCGGAGGTTTAGATGGGGCTATGCTGGAAAAATATATTTCAAACCTAAGTTTTTTCAGCATACTCCGGTTTGCCCTTACAGGGTAAACAACCCGATAGGGTGAAAAAGCGGATTAGAAGGATATATACTGAGTAACTTAGTTGCAAATCTGAGTTACGTGAGTATATTCTTGTGATTTCTTTTTACCTATAGGATACTATTTGTAGTTATGGAAAAAAGTAAAAGAGCCGCTTTTTATTTTCTCGGAGCTATTTTGGTAATATCATATTTTGCTTCGCGTATCAGAGTTATTACGACTTTCCCTTTATTTTTTGATGAAGCCATATATATCCATTGGGCCCAGATTGTGGCACAAGACTGGACATGGCGGTTTGTCTCCCTGACAGACGGTAAGCAGCCTCTTTTTATTTGGCTTGTCAGTCTGTCCTTGAGAATTATCCAAGACCCTGTTATTGCCGGCAGGATGGTTTCAATATTATCTGGTTTAGCCGGCATGATAGGTTTGTTTTTACTCGGAAAGAAACTGTTCGGTAAGAAGACGGGTATTCTGGCTTCTTTTCTCTATCTTTTGTGCCCCTTTTATCTTCTCTATGATTCCCTGGCTCTCATGGACGGTCTTCTTTCAGCCCTTTTTATTTATGCAGTACTTTTTACCATCCGGTTTGCAAAAAGTATGCGTATCAAAGATGCGGTGATAGTAGGTGTCTTTGCCGGTTTTGGTCTTCTGACTAAATCATCGGCGATGTTTGCTATAGCCCTTCTGCCTTTAGGCCTAATTTTTGTGAAGATTTATAAAGCCGGAAATACAAATAAATATTTTCTGGGGAGTATTCTTGCTTTATCTATAGCAAAAATTATTGAGTCGATTTTGCGGTTTTCGGTGTATTTCAAAATTATTGCCGAAAAAAACAGTCTGTTTGTCAAAAGTTTTCCGGAAGTTTTGCAGGGTTCAATTAGCGCTATCATTTCAAACGTAATTTTGATGGGCGGATGGATTGCAGGATATCTGGGTATATCTTTGTTCCTCCTGGCGTTTGTATCCTTTCTCTATCGGGAAAAACAAAGAGAAAAGTTGTTCATTTTATTTTACGCTCTTATCCCGATTTGTTATATGGTGCTTTTTGGAAAACAGATGTATCCCAGGCATTTTCTTTTTATGGTGTGGCCGTTTCTTCTCCTGGCATCTTACGCCCTAGTAACTATCTGTGGAAAAATCAAACGTAACGGGTTGCTAGCTTTTACGATCGGTGTAGTATTGTTTTTTTACCCGGTGAAAAATATATATTTTCTGCTTACCAGTCCAATGAATACATTTTTACCTCAAATAGAAAGATGGCAATTTTTTGAAGGAGAACCATCAGGTATAGGGATAACTGAGCTCTACCGGTTTTTCGATAAACATAAAAATAAGAAAATAGTTGTCATTACGGATAAACCTATAGGTATACTATATGATGGTATAGCTATACGCTATCTCCACAATCCAAACGTGTATATATACGGAGCGGATCAGATCACCGGTGATATAGTTCGGGAGTTATCTGCCGAGAAAAAACCTGATGAAATATTTTTAGTTACGTCATGGCAGGAGGTGCCGGGTAATATATCTGTACATCTTCTCAAAGAAATAAAAAGAGAGGGAAAAACAAACAAAAATTGGAGGATTTACAGTCTAGAGTCTACATTATAACTAATAAATAATACGATAGTCAGACAACTCCGAATACCAACTCTGTTATAATATCCCCAGAACGTAAATCCCGAATGAATAGGGACACGTTCCAAGCTATGAATCTTGCATATAAGATGAGACCGCAGAATTTGTCTGAGTTTGTCGGACAGGATCATTTGGTTGGCGAGGGGAAAATTATAAGGAAGATTATAGAGACAGACACTCTCTTTTCCATGATTTTCTGGGGACCACCTGGTTCCGGTAAGACCACTTTAGCTTATATTATCTCCAAAGAGATTAACTCTGATTTTCACCACCTGTCGGCTGTTGAGGCAGGGAAGGATTTTTTAAGGAAAGTAATTGAAACCGCGAAAGCAAACAGACAAATAGGCAAAAAGACGATTCTTTTCATAGACGAAATCCACCGGTGGAATAAAGCCCAGCAGGACGGCCTTTTGCCTCACGTGGAGAACGGTTTGATTACGCTTATAGGCGCCACCACGGAAAATCCTTCTTTTGAAGTGATTTCAGCTCTTCTGTCCAGGACCAGAATTTTCGTGCTTAAAAGTTTGGAAAAAGATCATTTAGAAAAAATCATAAAACTTGCGTTGGAAGATGCTGAAAGGGGAATGGGGAAATATAAAAAAACCATAAAAAAAGACGCGGAGGAACTTCTAATCAGGCTTTCCGGAGGAGATGCCAGAATTATGCTTAATGCTCTGGAAATATGCACAGTATCCTATAGGGATAAGAAAATTACCGTTGAGATGGTGAAAGAAGTTTTCCAGACGCGTTCCGCAGGTATATACGACAAAAAAGCCGATGAACATTACAACATCATTTCAGCATTTATCAAATCCATGCGCGGGTCTGACACGGATGCTTCACTGTATTACCTTTGCCGTATGCTGGAAAACGGCGAGGATCCCAAATTTATCGCCAGAAGAATGATAATTTTCGCCTCAGAGGATATTGGTATGTCAGACAGGGGGGCTTTGATCCAGGCAAATGAAGCTTTTGAGGCGGTCACCAAGGTGGGCATGCCGGAAGCGCAGCTGATACTTGCCCATATCGTTATTTATCTTTCCCGCGCGCCAAAATCCCGGTCAGTTCCCAATGCGTTGGGTAAGGCTAAACAGGTAGTTTATGAATTTCCCAATGAACCAATTCCTTTACATCTTAGGAACGCCCCGACCAAACTCATGAAAAACTTAGGTTATGCGAAGGAATATACATGGAGCGAGAAATACGTAGGACCTGTAGAGAAACTTCCTTTCTTACCTGACAAAATCAAAAACAAGAAGTTTTGGGAAGGGAAATAGGAACAGAATAGTAATACAAATGGAGCTACAATAACGATCCATCAAGTTTTTATCCCCACTTTTGCTGTATCCAGGGATAAACGAACATATATCCGCCAGTAAGCATCATCAAGATTAAAATCATTGCAAATATTGAACTTAAAGCGTTGTGTAGACTTCTTACAAATATCTGGTTCATAAAGGGCATAAAGGAGGATAGGATAGGGAATTTCATGAACATACCGGTGATGCTCATAATAAGTCCGGATAGTACAACAAAGAGTACCAGCGTTCTGTGTATTCTCCTGGCTAATTGAAATGATTTCATCGCGTCAGTACCATTGTATCAAAAAAAGTCACATTTTTATTGAGTAAGTTTATTTTATTTGATAGTATATACCCATCTTACTCAGGTTTGCAACTTAATTGGTTGCAATAGCTGATTAGATGGGGCTATGCTGGAAAAACCTATTTCAAAC
>PFMK01000021.1:10262-14099 GCA_002785215.1 Candidatus Gottesmanbacteria bacterium CG_4_10_14_0_8_um_filter_37_24
CCAGTTAGCTTGTCATTGCGAGCCGAAAGCGAAGCAATCTCTAAAATATCATATAGATCTCCACGGAGCATATAAATGCTCCTCGCGATGACAAAGTACGTAACTCCTGATAAGATGTATAAACGTTTCATATTTATATTTATATTTATATTTATCCCGCCTTTGATAATAGCTCTTTTGATTCCTTCAGGGGTCTATGCCAGGCAGATGCGGATCTTTTCAAGTTTACCGAGAACTGAAACAGTGGAAAAAGATTATTTTTCTGCAGGTGACAAGGTGGATTTGTCAGGAGTGGTAAATGGCGATGCTTATCTGGATGGAGGAGCAATTACCCTTGATGGTACCGTAAATTGGAGATCTTTTAGTGCTGGGCGGTACGGTGACAGTAAACGGAGAGATAACCCAAAATGTAAGGGGTATTAGGCGGAAATATTATTCTCATTTGTATCATCGCTTATAATCGGTCTTCTGGTTTTGAAGTTTTTTCCCCGAAGAATGTTGCGGAAAAATGAAATCCTTACCCAAAAACTGTGGCAGTCCATGGGAATTGGATTTCTGGCAATAATTACCTTTCCATTAATTGTATTACTTCTGATGGTGACAGTCATAGGGATACCTTTGTCTTTTCTACTTTTGGCAGTATGGCTAGCCGTCATATATATGGCAAAAATCTGGATAGGATTTTGCCTAGGCGTCTGGTGTTTAAAGAAGTTGAACTTTGGGAAAAGCAAGGGATGGGCTATGGTAGCGGGACTGATGATATATTATATCCTGGCCTTCATACCGGTCTTTGGATGGTTTTTCAAAATGTTCTCGCTTTTTGCCGGAGTCGGAGTCTTTTACCTAGAGATAGTGGAAGTATACAAGTTGATTTCTGCCAAAAAAATCGCCTGAGATTTTTCCTCCATTTTTTTATCCGGGTGGTAGTACTATTTTTTATCCTGGATGTTTTCCAGCCAGCTGATAAGCACTTTTCCGGTTTTAGTATCGGGCCGCAGTCTGTAAAGGGAATATTTGTTTCCAGGTGTCTGAATAATACCGCTTTTGGTCGTGACAGCAGTCAGGTAACCGGCTTCTTTGACTAATTTAATAGAGTTTTCGCTGTATGAACCGTACGGATAGGCGAAGTCATAAACCTTATTTCCGATAATATCTTCCAGGGCTTTTTTACTTTCAATAATTTCCTGCCTGGAGGTTTTTTCGTCAGCCTTTTTCAAGTCTATATGATGTAGGGTGTGGGAAGCAATTTCGATAAGTCCGCTTCCCGCGATTTCTTTAAGCTGGACTCTCGTAAGGAAGTTGGGCCGGTCGAGAAAACCGGTGATTACATATAAAGTAGCTTTGACAGAGTGTTTTTTTAATATAGGAAAAACATCGGTATAGAAATCCCGGTATCCGTCATCAAATGTGATAGCGACAGGTTTATCAGGTAATTTCTCTTTTCCTTCAAAATAATTTCCCAGATCCTTCATGAAAACCGCTGAGTATGAAGCTTCTTTTAAAGCAATAATCTGGTTTTCAAAGATGCTAGGAGAGATATCTAGCTTTTGCCTGATTGTGTCGTTTTTATCCTGGACGACTTCGACATAATGATACGTCAGAATCGGCAGGCGGGTACTTTCCACAAGATTAGTAATTTCTCTATTAGGAAGAGTTGGGAATATGGTTATTTGAGAAATACCATTATTCTGAACATTATCAGTAGAATTATTGGTTTGAGAAATAAGTAAACCGAAGACCAAACCGGTACAGATAATTCCCAAAATTAGAAATTTACCGGCAGGATATGTTAATTTCATCATCTGAAATTATAGTGAAAGATCAGGTTTGAGGAAAGGGGCGTCTTTAGTCATGATTTCGGAATGAAACGGACTCGTTATTGACAAAAGTTTATTAAGCATGATATCAATATATCTATGAACCCCTTGCAAAGGGCCTCGATCTTTACCTTATCTGTCATTTTTTCCTTCATCCTCTTTATTATTATCCTAGTAGGCTTATATTCAGACACATTATCTTTAGGTACTTCAATAGTTCTTACTGTAGTTATCAACTTCCTTTTGTGGGCGATCGGGCCTACTATTTCAGATTTGATTTACAGATGGATCTACAAAGTACATTTTTTTACCAAAGAGGAATTTACCGGCCAATATCCTGAACTAGCTCACTTTATAGGGAGTGTTTCCCAGGAATATAAATTCAATTATCCTAAGATCGGTCTTATTAACGACAGGAATCCTACGGCTTTCACTTATGGTTCTACCAGAAACAATGCCAGAATAGTGTTTACTGAAGGCATTACTCATTATCTTAAACCAGATGAGGTGAAGGCAGTTTTGGCCCATGAAATGGGTCATATCCACCATGCTGATTTTATCGTGATGAGCATAGCAGTTACCTTTGTGCAGATTTTATATGAGTTGTACGTGGTACTTTCAAAATCAAAAAAAGGATCGAAAAACAGCAAAAAGGGCGGGTCACTTGCCCTTATCGGTCTTTTATCCTACGTTTTTTATTTAATCTCAAGTTATCTGCTCCTATATTTAAGCAGAGTTAGGGAATATTATGCAGACAGTTTTGCAGCCATGGTGACGAAATCTCCTCATAGTCTGACGCAGGCTTTGGTGAAAATAGCTTATGGTATCGTGAAGGCAGAGGATAGCCAAAGCTCAAAAAGGCTTCTTGAATCCACCAGATCTTTAGGAATTCTTGACGTTAAAAACGCCGGGTTTATCGGTAGCATGGTTTACGCCAGCACGCAGCCTGCTCTTATAGCGGAGATTATGTCTTTTGACAAATTAAGCCCGTGGGCATGGGTATTGGAACTTTCCTCAACTCATCCTTTGACCGGAAAGAGGATTTTTGCTTTAGAGGAGATCGCCAAGGGATTAAATCAACCGGTATTATTGGATTTCGATACAGCGATATCCAGACTGAACATAGATAAAAGCAGGTTATACCAGAATTTTTATCTGGAAGTTTTTATCTATTTCCTGCCGTTCCTTTTACCCGTTCCCTTATTTATCATATTCGGGGTAGGGGGTGCAGTCCTGGGTTTTGCTTTGGGGAGTCTTATCAACGTGAACTACCGTATGACTGAAGAGGAATCAAAACCGTCCAAGATAATTGATGAAATAAGAAATCCTTATGCTTCACCCATGCGGGGCAGGCCGGTTGTATTTGACGGGAAGATTGTAGGCAGGGGTGTGCCCGGATTTGTCTTCTCCGAGGATATGATGTTTCAGGATAGCAGTGGAATCATCTATTTAAACTACAATTCGATTCTAGGCTTCCTCGGCAACATGTTCTTTGCCATTGGCAAGGTCAAGCAGTTGCTTGGTCAGAGTGCCAAGGCTGATGGCTGGTTTTTTAGAGGTATTGCTCAATCTATCACTTTAAAAAAGCTTCATCATGCGGGCGGAACCATTACTTCTCATCCTAAGGCATGGTCTATAATAATAAATATATTGTTATCTCTTTTGGGATTATTCCTCATCTCAGCAAGGGTAGGCAGAGTCTAATCTTTCTCCAAATATTATACATATAGCTAAATCTATCTAAACCTATCGATCATAAAATATGATATACATTAATATATATTCATGTATTCAGATAGATATAATAGAGAAATAGCAGATACTATTTCTATTCATTGGATTATCCTATAAAACTAATAATATTTTATAGGAACAACGAAAAGAATTGAGAAATAAGAATACATTATAAGATATTATTTTTTTATTTTTCTTGCCTTGATTGCCAGAAAAAGAGGAAATTCATTTCTGCCCCGGTTTTCCATTCTGGCCATCCTTCCCTCACTTTTTTTATCCGACACCC
>PFMK01000092.1:0-13009 GCA_002785215.1 Candidatus Gottesmanbacteria bacterium CG_4_10_14_0_8_um_filter_37_24
ATGCAAGGAGAATAACTTTGGATAGGAATTACCATAGCGAGCCAATACCCGCCCATCAGTTTATCTACCAACCAAAATATATTATTGTATTATTAAAATACCTTGGCAGGGCAAATATAAACTGGCAGGAAATGAATCCTTAATGAAAACTCAAAAGTTGAATATAGATTTGCACAGGAACTCCGGTCAGGTGGTTCTCATCCTGATCCTGATTACCGTGGTTGGATTAACAATAGGTCTGGCTATGATTTCCAGGACAATTACGGATATCAGAATAACCTCACAGATTGAAGAATCAAGCAGGGCCTTTTCAGCGGCTGAGGCGGGTGTGGAATCTGCACTGAGAACTGTTCAAATTGCTCCTACAGGTACCTACTCATTGAATCTGTCTAATTCTGAAGCTTCCTATAAGATAGATACGCTTGGAAAATCGAGCGATTTATATGTGTTTCCAGTGACCAAAGTCGGACAGACACAAACACTGTGGTTTATAGAACACCTTACAGATGGCACTTTAGATGAAACTAATCCGTATGCCGTCTATAGTACTTTTGAAATATGTTGGTCAAGTAATGCAGCCCTTATCGCTACTTTATTATATAAGGATGTTGATGGTTTTTATAAAATTGCCAAGGCCGCTTATGAACCAGTAGGAGGAAGAAATGCTGATTTTAATGTGGTGACAGATACAGCAGGAGGTTATTGTCCGTTTGGAGGAGGAACAGGATTTTCCTACAAAGTAGAATTAAATAAAAATCCTTTATTTTGGACAGGACTTACTTTAAATCCTGTTGCCAAGCTTATCATGTTGAGACTGCAACCCGCTTATTTTGATACTTCCATAGCAGTCCAACCAAGCGCTTCATTACCGTCTCAAGGAAAACAGGTAATCTCTGTAGGTAAAACAAATACCGGAGTTATACGGAAAATCCAGGTAACTCAAGGCTATTTTACTTTACCGGAAATATTTAACTTTTCTTTTTTTGATGAGCAAAACTAAGAAACTCACAGAACTTATTGACTTTAAAGATAAATATTAGATATGATTAAAAAGAAGCTTATAAAATGGAGGAGGTATATGAAAAATAATAACAAACAGGTTTTATTGTTAATTTTTATTGTTGTAATCGTTGGATTCGTTATTGGAGCTGTATTAAACAGACAACCAGCCAAAACGCCGGAAGATAAATCTACAGCTTCTAAAATGATAACCCCGGGGAAGGATGAGGTTCCTCAAAGCAAAGAAAAAGAAATTCAAGATAAGTACTATCCCTCCCCTACTCAAATTAAAATATCAGATGTTCCAGTACCGACCAGCGATCCTTATATTGATTACCCATCGGTTGTATATGCGAAAACAGATGAAAAGATTTCCTTAACCTTTCCCGGCGGGGCTGGAGATTGGCCAAAAAGCATTAAATTAACCGTAAATAAGGTTATTGACGGAAAAAATGTTATAGGTACCTGGGATGATATTAAGGTAGGTCAGCATGTCAGAGTTAAAATTATCAAACCTGGAAAAGAGGGAGAAATATATATTAAAATGTAGAATAATAAATGAAAAGACATGTCAAAAATACTGCTCGGCCTCGATATAGGAACCCATACTATTAAGTGTGTACAATTATCAAGAGAGAAAGAAATAACCGCTTTACTTGCAGCCGGATACATACCGACACCAATCAGCTCAATATCATCTAATACCCAGAATGATGAAAAAGTTATTGCAGGAAGCATTAACAGGCTCGTCCATGACATGAAAGTATCCACAACCGATGTGGTTGTTTCTCTGCCTTCTTCCAAAGTCATCACAAGAGTAGTACAAATACCTATCATGTCTGAAAAAGAACTGGATTCAAGCATTCAGTGGGAAGCGGAACAATATATTCCATGGCAACTGTCTCAGGTAAAAATTGATTATGATATCATCCTGAGAGATGAATCAGCCGGAAAAATGAGTGTTTTGATGGTTGCGGCCCCGATCATACTCATAGAAAAATATATGAGATTGATAACTTTATCCGGCCTAAATCCCATTGCGCTAGAGCCTGATATACTAGCCGTAACCAGAGTGATATCAGAAGGGTTTGAGACTTTACCAAATATTCTTGTTGCTTCAATCGGCGCAACGACGACTGATATCGCTCTTATAAGAGATAAAATACTGATTTATACCAAATCTTACCCTGTTGGCGGTTCTACTTTGACGAAGGCTATTGCAGAAGAACTTGGTTTTGAAGCTTCTCAAGCTGAAGAGTACAAAAAAACATACGGTTTTGAAGAGGACAAATTAGAGGGGAAAATTGCCAAAATACTGATGCCTTATTTTACAAATATATTAAATGAAATGGAAAAAACAATAACTTATTTCAAGGAACAATATCCGAAAGAAGAGATAAAATTAGCAGTAATAAACGGCGGTACCGCAAGAATTCCTCAGTTGATGACTCTGATGACAAAAAATATCGGAATAGATTCACAAATAAGCAATCCTCTATCCGTACTTTCGATAGATCCTAATATTCTGCCGATAGTATCTCCTGATTCCCCGATCTATACTACAGCAGTTGGTTTAGCCATGAAAGAAGTAGAATAGTTGATATGACAAAACACAGTGTAAATTTGATAATAAAAAAAGATGACGATTCACTGCTTATCAAAAGACTGAAAAAATATCTTCCCCTTACTTCTGGAATAAGTTTTCTAATTTTTATTATTGCTACAGTTGTCACATATATTTTCTTAAATGGGAATATAGCTGAATATAATTCGTTAAAAAGAGAGGTGACTGTTTTAGAAGAGAGAATTAAGAGCCAGCAACAAAACGAAGATATATATATATCTACCGGCAAAACGTTGACCGGAATTGAGAAGATACTGTTTTTATCAATTAATTTCAATCCGGTTTTATCGGAAGTTATTAATTTACCTACAGAAGGCATAACCATTCCCAATGCATCTTGCGATAAATTAGGCAATTTATCCTTTAAAATGGTCGCTTCTTCCTCTTCAAAATTAGATAATTTTATTACACATCTTTTAAATAAAGAGACTAAGTCAAAACTATATTCGAATATGAAAGCAGGAGGTATAGTAAGGAATGAAAAAGGTAATTATAGTATGTCTATTTCCCTTAATGTTGATAAAACATTATTGAAATAATATGAAACAACATTTCAATATCAATATAGTATTTCTAAGAAAATACGAAATCTTAATTGCTTCCACACTGGTAATTATCACAGTTATTATTTTAACTTATATTTTTTTAATTCCAAACATATATAAAGCAACAAAAATGTCTAACGATCAAAAATCGCTTAGGATAAGAATTAGTTCTTTAAAAAAGAAAGATAATAACTTATCCTCCATAGATTTCACCAAATATTCAAATGCATTACCGAAGGTATATAAAGTATTACCGCTCACAAAGGATTATGTATCATTTTTTCTAAGATTCGATGAGTTACAATCAAATACCGGTATTACATTAGACAGTACTACTTTCCAGTTAGGTGTAATTTCTTCTGAATCAGCTACAATTAATAAAACAGATTCTGCGTATGAAATTCCAGTGACAATGCAGGTTACCGGCAATTACCGGCAGATGCAAAATTTCATAGAAGCGCTGACTGATTTATCCGGTCGGTTGATAACTTTAAATAATGTTGACTGGAGGATCAACGGTAATACGATTACTGCAGGATATTTAGGAAAATCATATTACAATCCGATTTCCCGGTCGGTTATAGCAATAACAGCGCCAGTAATAATTATTGATAAAAATAAAGAAGAAATACTGAATAATATAATAAAAAAACAGATACATGCAGGTACAGATGAGATAAACACAGAAGATATTAAGGTGGGGAAAAAGAATATATTTAATTGATTTTCTTTTGCTTCTTTTTTTTCCAAATAGTTATTTTTTGATGGTTTCCGGATAACAATACTTCCGGTACTTTCATTTTTTCATATTCATATGGACGTGTAAACTGAGGTTCTTCGTGCGTAAAGCTTGTAGAGAATGACTCATTTTTTATCGCTTCTTCGCTTAAAACTCCGCTGACTAGTCGACAAACGGAATCTACAATAACCATAGCTGGTATTTCGCCACCTGTTAGTATATAGTCGCCGATAGATATGCTTTCATCTATATATTTATTTATTCTAGCATCTATTCCTTCATAATGACCGCAGACGAGTATCAGATGATCAAGCTTTGATAATTCAAATGCTTTTTTTTGGGAATATGTTTTACCCTTTGGATCCATCAATATTATTTTTTCTTTTATCCTGTAGTTTATTTTAAGCTGGCAGTTTACCGATGATTTATTATTTTGCTTTAGATGTTCACGGTAGTTAATTTTAGCTTGCATTATTGCTTTATGTACTACATCGACTTTGATGATCATTCCCTTTCCTCCACCATATGGTTTATCATCAACGGTTTTGTAAGAACCAATGGCAAAATCCCTGATATCTATTAAATAAAAATTTACTAAACCTCTTTTTTGTGCACGGCCAATAATTGAGTAAGAAAAGATATCCTTAAATATTTTGGGAAAAAGAGTTACTGTAGAAATAAACACAGTATTTATTGATGATTAAGAGATGGACTTAAACAACTTCAATTCTGACTCTTATACCTTTTTTTATTGCTAATATTTTAATCACATTTCTTAGTGCCTGGATTATTTTCCCTTGTTTTCCAATGATTTTGCCCATGTCTTCTTTATCGCTGGATATTATGTATTGATAATAATTATTATCAATAATTTGTTCATCAACCTTAATTTTTTCTTTATGGTCCAGAAACTGGGATAATACGTAAACCAGAAAGTCTTTCATAATTTTAGTAGTTTTCGAACTGGTTGTGTTGGTTTTGCACCTCTATCCAACCAAATTTTGAGATTTTCTTTATCGACATTTAATTCCGGTGGTTTGATTGTTGGATTGTACGTTCCAATTGCGGATATTACCTTGCCGTCTCTTTTTGTTGATTCATCTGCAATTACAATCCGATAGATGCCCAACCTCTTTCGGCCAATTCTTTTTAATTTTATTTTTGTTGACATAATTTATATCTGATTATAACAGATCCTTATTATATTATTTATTCATCCATTTCTCAAGAGCATCAATGGCTGCATATTGTTCTGCTTCATGTTTATTTTTTCCTGCTCCTTTACCCCATAGTTTTTCACCAACATACACTCCTATAGTAAATTTTTTGGCATGGTCAGGGCCTTCTTCCTTAACTACCTTGTATAAGGGAGAGATCTTATTGGCTTCCTGTACCTTCTCCTGAAACATGCTTTTTGCGTCTTTATAAGATTTATTTTTGATAATCTTAGGAAGTATCGGTTGAAGTATGATTTCCAAAATAATTTTTTTTACAGCAGTTAATCCCTGATCTACATAAATCGCTCCAATAACAGCTTCAAGAGTGTCAGCCAGCAGAGACGGGTTATTTCTGCCACCACTCTCTTCTTCTCCACGGGATAAAAGTAAATAATCTCCGAGATTGATCGATTTAGAGATCAATGCAAGCGTAGGTGTTTTAACTAAACTTGATCTAAGGTTTGTTAATTCTCCTTCAGATAAATCCGGATACTTATGATAAAGATAATCTGAAACGATGTAAGACAAAATACTATCACCCAAGAATTCAAGCCTCTCGTTTGAATTTAGTTTTTGTTTGCTTTCATTTATATAAGATCTGTGAACGAATGACTGTTTTATCAACATCTCATTTTTAATTGAGATACCTAGTCTTTCCGTTAATTTATCGAAATTAATCATGAAATTAAAGATCCTCTGAATTTTCTTCAATTAAATTTTGTATATCGCTTACTGATTTAATCGACTCAATATCGATATTGTCCGGTAGCGCAAATTTCAACTTACGGGAAAGGATTGTTAGAATGTCAATAATCTCCAGTTGAGTTAGATTTAAATCTGATGCTAGTTTTGCATCCGGTTCAATTATATTGTCTGAAACGCCAAATTGCTCCGAAATAATATTTTTTATTGAACCCAAATTATTCATGCTTATTTATATTATATATAGTTCCCAAAACTCCGTTTATAAATGAGGGACTACCGTCTCCTCCAAATGCTTTTCCTAATTCGACTGCTTCGTCTATTATAACTTTTACCGGTTGAGCTTTCTCGAATAGTAATTCATAAATCGCGAGTCTAAGGATTGCTACATCTATTTTAGCAATCTTTTCTAAAGGAAATTGAGGAGCTGAAGTTGAGATAATCTTATCAATAGCATCAGAATTTTGGACAATTTTTTCGAAAGACTCATTTTTAAATCGTCTTCTATAACCTACACATCTTATATCATCATCGAAACTTAATGAGAATAATTGTTGAATGATTTTTATCCTATTAAGGTGACGGGGATCGAGTTTTTTTTTCATTATTTATAGAATCCGCAATAAGAGCATGCCTTATGAGGTAGTTTAGGTTTGCTACATTTGGGACATATAGAAATATTTAAAAGTTTTACTTTGAGGTTTGCTTTTTCTCTTTTTCCCTGTCTTCTTGATGAATGGCGTCTTTTCGGTAAAGGTGTCATAAAATATAAAGCTGATTTTTTATTAAGTTGATTTAGTTTGTTAATCCGGCGCTATGTTTCTAATTGTATATTTTTGCAGTTTTTCTCGCAAGAGGGGAAATTTACTTAAGCCCTTACCTTTAGACATCAGAGACTCAGCCGAATGTTTTGTTTCTTCAAATAGCTTCAAATCAGAGATATTGGCAATTTTTAAAAAGAAATGTCCATGCTGGTTTGTGCCGAAAATTTCACCAGAACCTCTGAGTTTTAGATCATATTCAGCCAGTTGCGGACCGTTATATATTTTTTCCAGTAATTTAATCCGGCTAATTGCCTTGAGGTTATCTGATTCCGAAAAAAGAAGACAAAAGGATTCCAGGTTATTTCTTCCGACTCTGCCTCTTAACTGATGTAATTGTGCCAGACCGTATCGTTCAGAGGCTTCAATCATCATTATTGTAGCATAAGGAATATCAATTCCAACTTCAACAACAGGGGTAGAAACGAGAATATCGATTTTATTATTTTTAAATTGATCTATAATCTTATTTTTTTCATTCGTTTTCATTCGACCGTGGAGTAATCCCAGTTTGAGATCCGAGAAGATATCATGTTTCAAATATTCAAATTCTTTAACCGCTGCTTTGACTGATTTTATACTTTCCGATATTTCTATTAAAGGACATACGATAAAAGCTTGTTGATGGGGATTTGAAGAGAGAATTTTTTTTCTTATCCAAATGTAGGCAGCTGATCTTTTTATAAGCGGCACAACCCAGGTTTTTACTTGAATTCTGCCTAAAGGTAACTCATTTATTATCGACAAATCCAGATCTGAGTATAAAGTCAGGGCAATTGTTCTCGGTATAGGAGTTGCGGTCATTGTTAATACATGAGGACTACCAACCTTTTCTCTGAGTTTAGATCTTTGTTCGACTCCAAAACGCTGTTGTTCATCTATTATTACTAAGCCAACCTTGCTTAATTTTGTTTTATTTGAAATTAAAGCATGAGTACCGATTAAGACATCCGGAATAATTTGATTTTGCTTTTTGGATGATCCCGTAACTAACCCTATTTTAACATTGAAAGGTGCTAATAGTTCACTTACGGTTTTGTAATGCTGAAAGGCAAGGATTTCTGTTGGTGCCATGATCACGGAATTATGACCGATTAAATAAGTCGCATACATGGCTATTGCCGCTACAACAGTTTTACCTGAACCGACATCGCCTTCCAAAAGCCTATTCATTGGTTTTTGAGAGACCAAGTCCTTAAGAATCTCTTGTACGGCTTTTGTTTGAGATTGAGTTAACTTGAAAGGTAAGTTATTAATAAAATCATCTATTCGATCCTTGGTTTTGTCTAAATTCAAGACAAAATTTGCTTTTTTCTTATTCCATTGATTTCGTCTCAGTATCGAGGATAATTGCAAAATTAATAATTCATCGAAAGATAAGCGCTTTTTCGCTTCATCAGCTTCTATCAAGCTTTGAGGAAAATGTATTTTTAAAATAGCTTCTTTTTCATTGACTAAATTATTCTGCTCGATTATTTCTTCAGGTAAAAATTCCTGTATATCGATGAACAATTTGAATAGAATAGAGTGAATTCTTGAACGAATCCATTTAGATGATAATCCCTGAGTTTCGTTGTAAATAGGAACTAATCGTCCTGTATGAATAAGGTGACTATAAGAATTGTCCTGTTTGTCCTTTATTATTTCATATTCCGGTGAAATCAATATCAATCGTTTATCCTTCTCTTCGACTTTACCGGCTATCGAAATACGGGTTCCCTGAGACAGTATATTCACGAGAAATGGCTGATTATACCAGAGGACGTCTATAGTACCGGTTTCATCGGATATGGAGGCAATTTGGATATTTTTACCGTATTTAGTAAAAATATTTTTTATTGATAGAACTTTTCCTATAATAGTGATGACATCATCTAAATGAATAGATTTAGTATTTGTGATTTTGGACAAATCATCATAACGGAATGGTATGTGATGTAGTAGGTCTCCGATCGTGGTTATCCCTAATTTATTAAGTCTTTGGTGATATATGGGTCCGATCATCCTTAAATCGGAAACAGGAGTTTCAAGTGAAAGCATAAAAATATATTATTTACCTTAACAAAAACAAGGGAGCAAAGGATGTAGCAATCAAAGCTAGTGATGAAATTATAATAATTATTGTCCAGATTTTTTTATGTTTTCTGAAAAATTCCATAAATTAAATATTGGATTTACACTAATTTGATAAACCGATGCTTTCCTAATTTGATTGAGATTCCCTTCTTGGAAACAAGCTGTTTCGACGGATCTGAAATTTTTTGACCATCTATTGTTAAAGCTCCACTTAAAATGAGTCTTTTTGCTTCACTTTTACTTTTTACCATTTTGGCTTCATATAGTAAATCTAGAATCTTTATTTTTTCCCCTTCTTTTATTTTATAGGATGGAATATCTATTGGTAAACGTTTTTCTTGGAAAGTTGTTTTAAAAAATTCTTGAGCGGATTTAGCTTCCTTATCGGTATATAACATTTTAAGTAAAGTAAAAGCTAATTTTTTCTTGTAAATCATTGGATTTGCACCATTATTTATTTCATTTTTATACATATCAATTTCCGAAATAGATATATCCGTGATTAAAACGAAGCATTTGATGATGATGTCATCAGGCAGATTCATGACCATGCCAAATAGATTGTTTGGCTCCGCAGTCAGAGAAATTACATTGCCTTCTGTTTTGCCGATTTTTCTGCCAGCGGAATCTGTCAGTAAAGGCAAAGTCATGACATATTTTTCCTTATCCAGAAATTCCTTGACTAACTCCCGCCCTGTCAGCATATTGAAAGTCTGATCTGTACCGCCAATTTCTAAATCGACACCCATTGCTACAGAATCGTAGCCCTGAAGGATTGGGTAAATCGACTCCCTTAGATTTACAGGTAGCCCTTCTTTAATTCTTTTTTGGAACATGTCTCTCTCAATCAGTTGTTGGATTGAAAACCTTCCGAAAAGATCAAGAATTTTTATAAAAGTGAGTTGATTCAACCAGTCTCCGTTAAACATAACTTCAGCTTTATTTTTTCCTTCAAAACATACAATCTTTTGAGCTTGTTTTACGTAATCAATGGCATTATTTCTTAATTCTTCTCTGGTAAGGAATCTATCTCTTGCCGTAAGTTTTCCGGAAGGGTCTCCTGCTTGTCCTGTACCGTCACCTATCAGAAAAATGACATGATGGCCGAGATCCTGAAATTGCTTTAATTTTCTAAGTCCCACCATGTGTCCGATATGTAATTGAGTTCCTGTTGGATCAAATCCCTGGTATAATTTTAACCGTTTTCCTGATCTTAAGATTTTTTCCAGATGCTGTTTGGAAGGATATATTTTATCTACTCCCCTTGTAAGCAATTCTTCTATTTTGTCCATATATATAATATATCATATTTGTTTGCCCAAATATATTTTTTTTGTTAAACTTCCATTACATGACCAAAAGAAAT
This sequence comes from Candidatus Gottesmanbacteria bacterium CG_4_10_14_0_8_um_filter_37_24, assembly GCA_002785215.1. Classification (GTDB taxonomy): domain Bacteria; phylum Patescibacteriota; class Microgenomatia; order 2-02-FULL-39-11; family 2-02-FULL-39-11; genus CG1-02-37-22. The sequence goes on from PFMK01000092.1 coordinate 10,090, forward strand.
TTCTTTAATTATATAAGGAGTTCAAAGAACTCCAGAAGAAATCGCTCTACTTCATATATTTCTTCATACAAAATGCGACTTTTGAAATTAAAAATAGGGAACTTTTTTTCATCCTTTGCAATAATCGGATTTGTCAGCGTCATTCTACTGGCAATATTTCTTTTTCTTTGGTATTCTAGGAATTTACCTCAGCCTGACAAGGTAATAAGAAGAGAAGGTTTTTCCTCAATGATCTTGGATCGTAATGAAAAACCTGTATTTGACATATATTCTGATAAAAATAGGATACCCATTACTTTTAGTGATATTCCCGAATATTTGAAAAAGGCTACGGTAGCTATAGAAGATAAAGATTTTTACAAGCATCAGGGTTTTGATCCCAAAGGTATATTGAGGGCTTCTTTTAATATGCTGACTTTAAGAGGAATGCAGGGCGGGTCAACTTTAACACAACAATTAGTCAAGAACGTACTACTGACAACTGAAAGAACTCTACCCCGGAAAATAAAAGAATTTATATTATCTATCCAAATTGAGAGAAAATATTCCAAAGACGAAATTTTGCAGATGTATCTTAATGAAGCTCCATATGGTGGGACAATGTGGGGAATAGAATCAGCCGCGAATGGATATTTTGGTAAGCATGCCAAAGATTTGACTATTCTAGAATGTGCAGTTCTGGCAGGTTTGCCGCAAAGACCGTCTTATTATTCCCCTTTCGGATCTGATCCCAAGGCATATGTTGCTAGGACCGAGGAAGTATTAAGAAGAATGAAGGAAGATGCCTACATAACAGAAGCACAGGAGCATGAACTTAAAAGAGAATTACCTAATATTAAATTCAACAAATCAGCAAATCAACTTGTGGCACCGCATTTTGTTCAATATGTGAAAAATTTGCTCATCAAGCAATTCGGTGAAAAAGTGGTAGAAGGAGGAGGTCTTCGGGTCACTACCACCTTGGATGTTGATTTACAAAGTAAAGTAGAAAGTATTGTCGGAGAGGAATTAGATAAGATAAAAAACTTAAACGCAACAAACGGTGCGGTTGTGGTAATTGATCCCCAAACCGGTGAGATTTTGGCATATATGGGCAGTAAAACTTATGAATCTGCCGAGGAACCGGAATTTCAGGGAAAATTTGATGTGGTAAGCATGGGCTACCGTCAGCCGGGAAGCGCTCTCAAACCGATTACATACGCAGTAGCATTTTCCAAAAATTATACCCCTTCGTCGCTTCTTATGGATGTAGAAACGCATTTCCCCGGAGGAGCCGATAATCCCGACTATGTTCCCAAAAATTACGATAACAAATTTAAAGGGCCTGTACAGATAAGATATGCTCTGGGTAATTCTATAAATATTCCGGCAGTTAAAATAACTGCTTTGGTCGGTATCAAAGAGGTATTAAAAAACGCATTTAATATGGGAATTTCTACGTTAGAGCCTACTGATAAAAATATACAGAGACTAGGACTTTCTCTTACCTTGGGCGGAGGGGAAGTAAGACTTCTGGATTTGACATCTGCATACGGCGTTTTTGCGACAAGAGGAATAAGAAACGAGCCCTTTTCTATCATAAAAGTTACAGATACCAGTGGAAAAACACTTTACGAACATAAAAAAACATCCGGTAAGAAAATATTGGGTGAAGATATCTGTTTTCTAATTAGTCAAATACTCTCTGATAATAATTCCAGAAAAGACGTTTTCGGAGAAAACAGTTATCTTGTGATTCCCGGAAAAACTGTATCAGTAAAGACAGGAACCACAGATGACAAAAAAGACAACTGGACAGTAGGATACACGTCTTCCGTGGTAATTGGTGTCTGGGTCGGTAATAATGATAATACACCTATGAATCCCAAATTGGCTTCTGGCGTGACAGGAGCAGCACCGATTTGGAACAGGATAATTAAAGAGTACCTGAAGGATAAAAAAGAAGAACCTTTAGTTAAACCGGACAATATCATATCTTTACCTATTGACTCTTATGGAGGTGGCCTCCCTTATGAGAATAAGCCAACCAGAAATGAATTTTTTATTAAAGGAACGGAGCCTACATCAATTTCATCAATATATAAAAAAATAAAACTATCTAAAAAAGACAATAATAAACTGGCTAATACTGTCGAGATAGCCAATGGAGAATATGATGAAAAGTCTTTTATTGTATTTAGTGAAAATGACCCTACTTCAAAGGATGAAAAAAATAAATGGCAGGAAGGTATAAATGAATGGTTAAAAAGCCAAAGCGATCCTATGTTTCATCCACCAGCTGATATGTCAGACAATAACCAAGATAATGTAGTAGTAAAAATCAAACGTCCGGATAACATGTCAAGAACAGAAGATAATAATCTTAATATCCTGGCAGAAGCAAAAGCGGTCAAAGACATCAAAAAAATTGAACTCTATATCGACGGTAATTTAAAAACTACCGTTACGAATAATTACCTTGATGAAAATATTGTACTATCAGATGGCAGGCATAAAATTAAAGTCAAGGCTTATGATACGGACGATAGAAATGGAGAGTCTGAAATTATGATAGGTGTAAAAACATCCGCAGAAGAACCTACTCCGATTCCTACAGCTGTTCCAACAGCAATAATACCTACTCCTACAATTACTCCTAAATTGACACCTTAATATATTGAGGTGTCATAAGTTTCAAATGTCTTCCTCTTTTTGGAATTATTTCTTACCTATTGGAAGGATACGAGCCTGTCGTGAAAATGTTAATTTCCTGGTTATTACGGGATTTCTAACAGATGAAGTATAGTATCTATACCCTCTTACTGTATCCCGATCAAATCGGGATCAGTCTAGAGGGGTTTATCCGCCTTCGCAGAAAACCACGAGTGTAAACTCGTGGATGAATGCGATATTGCGGATACCCTGAGCGAATCCTGAGCTT